>CAJXZM010000026.1 GCA_913063125.1 uncultured Gammaproteobacteria bacterium
GTTGATGACCTGCTAACCAGTAATTATTCGTTAAACGCGCCCCTCAACATAAAACAACTCAACGTGTGTAAAAATACAGGGGATTTGGCAGGAAAACACTGCCCCTCTACCGTAAGCTCTTGGTTTATCCCTGGAGTCTCTCCCATTAAAGTCTCCAATATTTATCGATCAATACCGATAGAGTCGTCAACAGGGTTACGTGCCTGTTGGTTTGAAGCTGGGAAAACAGAAATGAAAACCTTTGAATTTTGGCCTTCTGACTTTTTACACCTGTTTAGACAAGCTGGGATCTCATTAAAAATACCACCTCAGTATTCAACAGCGTGTAGCCTTGATGAAAAAAGTCAATCTGGTCAAACACCGGTGATCACATCACCACAAGCAACCATCGAATATGTCATCCAAAGTATCACGCCCGAACAAACCAACAACGCTAGCCGCGAGATTCCTTTCTCCGCCATTGTTGATCCTGATGTGGAAACCCTCTATTGGTTCGTCAACTCAACCTATGTTGGTAGCGCTAAAAGAGGCGAACCGTTTATTTGGAACGCCTCTAATGGGGAGTACCGTGTACGTGTTGTTGATGATTTAGGACGTGGTGCCAGTAGGAAAATAAAGGTGTTACAAATTCGGTAATCACCGATAAAATCTATCTGGGCAGCTACGTGAGTACCTATATGAGTACCTATGAGGCTCTTCTGTCAGCCTTTACTGGATGCAACACTATGCGATTTTAATTCCATAAGCACTCGAAGATATTCTTCCGCGTTTTCACATGGAATACGGGTATCGATGGTCCCCTTCCATCCGTCTTGAAATAAGGGTGCATCTATCACAACTTTGAGTCTCCCCTTTTCATCCAGGCTAAAATCAAATGCATTGAACGACTCGTGTTCCGTAGGCACGTGAAAGACCGGTGGGATAATATTGCCACGAAAGCATGCAAAGCTACTCTTCGTAAGAACAATCGATCCCATAACCAATGATACCTTCCGGCCGTAGTACACGTTAGGAGCACGGAACTTTCTGTAGCGAACCACAATAGACAGGCCTTCATCCTGCAGTATCACGCCTTCCTTTTTCATATCAGCATGATACCGCGTTGGGAATTTCCCAAACCCGAAAAAACGATAAAGAAACGATTTCGTCATAAATTGCACTCCTCAGATATCTGGGCTGTAAGGTCTATGGAGAAGGTATCTAGCAATATTAGTCATTTATTAAGGAATGGCCATTTAATTTGATCGACGTACTTTAGAGGAGTCTCCTCATCCATCCCTACCTCCCCGGCACGAACACCATTTACCTGATGACGATAAGTACCGAATATATGATCCCATATCACAAAAAACTCACCGTAATTTACTTGTGCGTCTTTATACTCCCTTTTGTGGTGCCAACGATGCACCTCCGCTACCGCCAATAATTTTCTGAACAGCCCGACGCTATAATCTAAATTCGCGTGTTGAAAAGATAAATGCACTGCAACTATTGATAGCCAACAAGCAATGATAAAGGGTGGTGCACCCAATATAACAACCACGACAATTCCAGGCAGCGCAAGCACCAGCGCACTCAGTGGGTGACGACGCTCTCCGTTAAGCCAATATAGACGTTCAGAACTATGATGAAGCGCATGCAATCGCCAAAGGAAACCATTCTTATGACTCAACCAATGCATAATCCAAAGCCCCAAATCGATAAACAAAGCGGCACTGGCAATCTGCAACCAGACAGGCCAGTCGCTAGGCCATACATCCATGATGGGTAACCAAATCGTGGTAATTGCGACAATTTCCATGCTTGTAAATATCAGCGTTAAACTTGTAAACGCATGAAAAACATCAACCAATGTATCATCGTGATCTTCCAGCCATTCGTTTTCATAGGGCTGAATACGCTCCAACAGGGCAACAAATATGATCCCTGACATCGCCACAATGGGTGAAAATGGCCAATACGGCAAACTTGAGTTCGCAATATAAAGCTGCATAGCAACACATGATCCAAAAATAATGGGGTAGCTCCCCCATCGAATTACATTTCTAACGAGTATTTTCATAAGTTCACCTAATTTTTCTGAGGTGTCACTATCTCAGTTATTAGGTGTAAGGAATTGAACAAAAGAGCTACATGTACTCTATATCACCGATTGTACTTCCCTAAGTGCAACCGAAGGATTTACACCAAACGCTTGCTTAAACGCCCTTGTAAAGTGAGCCTGATCAGAAAAATTGGCTTCGTAGGCAGCGTCCGTTAGATTTCGCCCTTTCATTGTCACTTCAAGTCCATAGAGAATCCGCAGCCATTTTCGATAACTTCTTAAAGGCATGCCTGTTTCTTGTTTAAACCAATGGGAAAAACGACTTTCCGATAAATTAATTAAATTGGCCAACTCGGCCCGTCCCACCTGCCCTCGCTCCCTGACGCCGCGATACAAAGCATCAACCACGATAGACAGCCTTTCATCAGCACATGTTTTGTTTTCGATTCCTAACACGGAATAAAGGTGGGACACGCCCTCTTCTAACTTTGAAAGATCCTCCAGTGCTAAACCTATCTCTTTATTAAGGCGATCTGGAAGTTCAATAATTGCTGCATCACCCACGACATCCCTGATAAACACATTTGCCATGAGACTAGTCGGGTCGAGATAAAGAGATAACACAGAATAAGGCGCCAACTTATGCGGCGTGCCAGCCCGAATAAATCCTCCCGAGACACTATATTCTCGCTCCTCAGAGTGAAGTTTAATCGGACCATCTAGGCCAATACTAATCTGATGAGCCCAATGACAATGCTCGTTGTTATCTCCAGCCCTGCCTTTAAATACACCAATACCCGGCAGTATCGCAGCAGTGCCTGCCCAAGCTTGCTTAGATTGAACCCCACCCATAACTCACAATACCCACTACGTTAAATAACGACTGTATACCATATAACGAACAACCCCGTCATTTCAAACTAGTGCGTTCGCCAGCTTCTCAATAAAAATCAAACAATTTTCTTTAGGGCACCTCGTTCCGGAGCCTCGTCAAAGGGGACATTTCGAAAGAGCTTTCGTACAAAGAAATTCACAACCGGTACTCGGTGACGCGCCCAGACAAAAGAATCAATCGGCTTCGCTCCCAAATTTGCCTTTGGCTCAAGCGCGGATCTACCAAATAGAACTTTTTTGCACTGCATTGACACAGCGGACTCGATCACTAGCTGTAACAGACGAAAATATAAAGGATGCTTATCATTCACATCATAATCAAAACCAACATAATAGGCGACGGCATCGTCACGGTCTTTTATCACCGTAATAAAACCCGCTATCTCATCTCCTTTTACGATTCCGTAACATGCAAAATTATCACTCAAACTTTGTGATAATCCCAAGAAATATCCTTGAGGAAGCGTAGCCAAGCTGGTCTTTGACCGTTTTTCTACTTGTAAATATAATTCATGGATTTTTTTATCGACGGTTTCATTAAGAACCAGTTTTTCACAACGAAAGTCCGATTGATCTATACGCTTAATGGTTTTATTGATACGACTTCTGTATTTCGAATTTAGCAACTTCAGGTAATCATCAAAACTACTAATGCCTTCACCTAAATCCAATACCATATCCGGGTCAGTTTGGATTTTACGATAGCTGAAACGTTCAATGACTTTTGACACCTCAACCTGATCGCCCTTAACATCCTTTATTAACGCAAAATCCACTTCCCCTGATAGTTTTTCACTACGACGAATCTTGTAAAGGACTTCGGCCACAATTCGCCAACCGACTTCCTCATCTAAAGTGTCGGAAAATCCCACTCCATGCAGACCACTAGATACCAAATTCCCACATACCAATACCCGCTCTCGGTAATTGCTCTTTAGTCCGCCACCGGCGCTTGAATCCGTTTTTATCAGTTGTTCACCGCTAATCTCTGCAAGTTGACAGGCTATCACTAGAACAGGTTCACCCTCAGAATAAGCAATGGCATAACGCTGAGAGGTATTCTCAGGAGAATATTTCTCTATTGTTTGCAAATAATCTCGACTGAGAAATATAGTATTGTTTTTCGCGATCGAATCCCAATCTTGGCCATTAACAAAATGAATGGAATCAGAAAAAATGTATTGATAACCAAGCTCACAATGGCGCTCTTTGTGGCGCCGAGCTTTATCCTTAACTTTTTCAATAATATTCAAAGCACTCTCCTTATACATTTATAAACATTCATTCCTTTCAAAAACAGTCTCTCAGGGTAACAGATTTACCATGAACGACGATATTTAGAAGATAAATCCACCTCCATACCAATTTCAACTGGGTTAGATTGGGCCAATATGTCTCTTGCACGAAATAGCCCTGCTCGTATTATGGGACGATCATTCCAGTTTCCACACCCAAAACAATAATAAAATAGGTACCTCCATGCGACAGATGATATCTCTCATCATGAGTTTTCTGCTCTCCTGCATCCCCCTTAGCGCCAGCGCAATGTCATCTCCCCCTCCGCTCCCGATTGAAAGCATCCATATTGAGCGCGCCGCTTTCACTGGTCACACGATATCCGTCAGTGGCCATGTCAATTCGCCTCAATCAGCAATCACGCAGGTCACCGTGAACGGGCAAAGTACAAGATTGGTCAATAACCATTTTGAAACATCGTTCCTATCCGCTAATCCAACAGTAGCCATTATCGCAACCAATGCAGCAGGCAGTACCAAAGAACTTATAGATACCCTTGGTAGCCCTGTTACCGTACATATTGCACGCGCAATTCGTGATGGCGACATTGTCAAAGTGTCTGGATACGTTACTAGTGAGGAATCCCCAACCAACAACCTAACAATTGCAGGGGAAACCGTTGAATTAATCGACAACCGTTTTAATGTTGAAGTGCCTGCCGCGACGTTGGTAAAGGTCACTGCTCGCAATGCTTCCAATGGCCGTGACGCGCTTACCCTTAACTTCTCTGATGATGCACCAGAGCACGGAATCATATTAAAGATACGAGACAACGGATTCACAGGCACCGCCAACTTGATAGAAAGCTTACTTGAGGACGGAAAAGATGACATTGCAAGCCTAGTTAACGGCATTGCCACTGGCATCAACATAGATACCAACGTCTTTAAACTTGCCTTTACCGATGTCACTACCACCATCAGTGGCAATACTCGGCTCGACCTAGCACCTAATGAAAGTGACCATAAACTAGACTTAGGTATCGATGCACGCATCAATGAAATTCGTATTCAAGGCGGCCTGGACACTCAAATCTGTATTATTTGGTGCACAAAGCCCTTTATCATTCCCATTGACATGAGTTTGCAGGACGTCGTTATTGGCGGTAGCTTATTCATTTCTCCCAGTGAGGCCAATGAAAATACCAAGAAAAACATTCTCGATCTTGATGCTGAGCTAGCGGCCTCTGTTGGCAGTAATCACTTGTACCTCTTTAACGCGAACTCTCGTTCTTTTCTGATAGGTGAAGTCGTCAAACTGGTTGTTGAAAATCAAGTAAATGATGTCATTAGCAGCTTGATACAAAATGAAGTGGGAGACCTTTTAAATGTGATCCCCACAAAAATTCCCGCCCTATTGGTAGATAACGATAACGGCGTTTCAGAACTCATTGATGACATTGGTATCCTCCCCATATTTAAAATACTCGTAAGAGGTATCGGTGCAACCATTGGTGTCAGTGATGCATTATCCACCTCACAAGAAGCGATCATTGCACTGGATGCCAACCTTATCACCGAAACTGCTGACAGCCGAGTCAAATTTGGTTACGTTACCCGTCAACTGCCCCATTCTGATGCAGGGCTAGCTGCTATTAAACCTAACCTACTCCACCCTACAATCGGCATGCTTGTCATTGATTCTGACGTATTAAACAAAACGTTCTCTGCTTTGAATCAAGCATCATTAATGGACTTTACGCTACCACTGCTTGACGTAAATACCATCATTGAAGATAACGCATTAAGCGGCATTTCTGAACAGTTACTCGATAAGACATTAACTCTGCGTGTCTATAGCCGAAACGGTACCCCCTACTTTGCAACACCAAAAAACCCAGAAGATATCATTGCCCTTGAACTCAATGATTACGTTCTTGAGCTTCAGGTAGACGATGAAGTATTACTCGCCATTAACCTGGATATGATTGCCAATGCCAACGTCGGCATTACGGAAAATACATTTACCTTTTCCTCTTTACGAACAACTCACAGCATCCTGGATGTGACGTTAAAGGGCGAAGCTATTGACGAATTTGATATCGGATTATTGGTCGACACACTTAGCTTTATTGTCGCCGAAAAAGTACTGGGGCTTATGTCGGTATTACCTCTGCCCACACTACCGGGAGAAATATTGCTCAGCACGAACACGTGGCGTGTTAGTCCAACGTCAGCGGATATAGCGCTGTCATTACATTTTGAGAAGTTACTACCAGAGACTGATGCAACGACCGAAGATGGTCTCTTTTCCGATATGGTGAATGACGAAACCAATGGTAATGACGCTGTTGGCGTTGATGGCATTGAAAATAGCGACAATAACGGAATCGATGCAGGTTCCAGTACAGATGTAGATATAGAACTGCCACAAGTGTTAATCGATATATTACGGGGCATTGGGGGCATCTTTACACACGTTGGCGGGGAGCCATTGGACGCGCACGCCCCTACTGAAGGCATCGATATTGGACATCCAAATACCAATCAGCCACACATCCCAGCCATTAATCGTCAAACTATCGCTATTAAAAATGCTAACTATACGCGCTCTCGCATGAGCGATGTTCGTCTATCACGTGACGGTCGCTTGGGTGTTAGTGCCTTTGGTTTAACCCTGACGTTGCAAAAACCTGAAACGATTAACCAACCTTTTGTAGCATCAAAAGAGCCCTTACTCATTACCGATCAAGAGTTTTCAATCTCACCGATATATCAGGATAGCCCCTTCCTTGAGGGACAGAATATCATCGGGGGTTCAACCGCTATTTGTGATCCCGATCCAAAATACGTCTCTGGTGGTAAAAAAGAAAACCCCTATGCCTGTGGCGTTGGTGGAAAGGATGACTGCTATGATGTATCCATCGTCTCTACTGACATTTTGGAAAACGACAATACTTTCGGTGAATTACTACCGGTGCTTGACCGGGATCAAATCAAAGTCAGTAAAAGCCAAATGCATAGTATTCCGGTTACCGTGCGTATTGAAAACCCGAAATCCGTCGATGCAAAAATTGCCGGCGTAGAAGTACTCGGCCCCGCAAAAGTCTCTGAATCCTTTTCCAGTATTTTGTTTGAAATGAGCATTCCCCTTGATGGCCGTTTGTTTATCACGCGCATTTCTGGTCGGGCCCTTACCTGGTACAACGAGAATTCAGACCTCTATGTTAACGGTGCTTACGATGCTGTCTATGCCGTACTACCGGAAGATGTCGATGCTTGTGATATTAGCCAATTTACAGAATTCAAACCCTTGTCCCATGCGCCTTATGATGCTGAGATGACTCGGTATAAATTTGCCGCTTACCCTTTTAGAGACCCGGCAGGGAACAAAATAGAAGACGGCGCAGAGATGAAGGGCACTTACCCTTGGGTGTCTATGGATGGCAGCATGATGTCGCTAACCACTATTGGCGACGCACGTTTATTTCCTCGTCACCATATTAACGGTGATCCGATGAGTCGCTATCCTAGTCGTTGTTTGGATGATCAACCTGAATGCTCAATTGGTACCAGAGCAGATGTGCAATTTCGATCATTAGATTCGGGTTTTGTACTTTTTGGTTTATGGACCCAAGGTAAAATGGTATTGATCGACAACTTGCTAAACGAAAGTGATTTCAAGTTGGGAAGTTTTGGCGGAGACAAAGAACACAGCTTAGTATCACTTTACGCGCCAGGCACCGGTTTAGCCGGTGATGAAAGTGGAGAAATTGAGGTCGGTGAAACCCGAGAAGCAACTACGCGAGATGAATACGGCACCAAGCAAAGTTATGGTACAGCCCTAGGTAACGGAACCATATTTGATTCTGTCACCAACCGCTTGAATTTCTGGGAAACCATAAAGCCAATTACGCCGCGTGACGTTGTTTGGACCCTTAGCTCCGGGCGACAGACGGACGAATTGGCTTTTGATGATTACCTCAATCCCGATGGTTTTATTGTATCTAATATGGCGGGCGCACTGGACTCCGACAATAATAACGATATTTCCATGACGTACTTTGATGGATGGAATCAAGCCGACCTTGGTTTCACCAATCCTGTCCGCGTACAAAACAGCGCTACCGCCCTTCCCTATGTTTGGGATATTCCGCAATACGGTGAGGTCCATTTCGGACGCTTAGAACCAACGGCAACCGGAGGCGTAAAAGGCAAAGGCCTATGGTTTGATGGCGAGCAAATATACCTATCCTACGATATCAAAGAACAACCCCAAGTCATCATAAAAAGGCCTTGGTTTACTACCCTATTTATCGACCCACGCTTTAACAATGACGCTGTTGAACGAGAACTGATTCGTTTCCCCGATGGTAGCCAACTGGCACTTGTGGGTTTACATACCATTCAATACCGAGACAACGAAGCAACGGTTATACACACAATCCCTCTGACAACTCCACTAAATAGTATTGAATGGACCCAAGTAGCGATACAAACAGCCCCTGGTAACAAGCACATTCAGCTCTACATTAACGGTTTTTTGTTAGATAACTGGGTTCACACTACTCCGATATTCCAGTACACAGCGGGAAAATTAACAGTAGGTGGAAACAGCAAAAACCCAGCGACCACTTCGAATTCTTCAACTCTGTCAACCAATAGCCAACCTTTTAAAGGCTGGATGGATGAATTTAAAGTATTCGCCCAAGCAACAAGCCCAGAGGTTGTGTGTAATCATGCTAAGGGGTCTTTGATTGGCTTAAACGCTGATTATAACGGAGACTTAAAAGCTCAAGCTGATGCTTACCCTCTAGCCTCTCATGGTAAAGTCACTCACATTCTTAGGGGTTATGGTCGCCCGACTTTTCCTCAGTACGCCTGTTATTTTAACAATACTGAAGACTACGCTGCACATTTACAAAACATACCGACAGATGTGAGCGCTCTGCGCGAATCGTTCACATTTCCAGAGGGGCCGCTATATCATGATGCGCCCCGGCCAGACTCACTCAACAACCAGTTTTGTTTAAGCTGTCACCATGAAAACGGGAAAGGTGGTTTAGACCTCGTCGCACTAGAGCGGAACCTTAACGTGCTGGCGAAATATGACCATCGACGTCAACCTATGCAACCACCTGCAAAAGTTAGTGGTTGGCTACCCGCAAACTGGCTTCCAGGGTCTGTAGGTTATGATCAACAAGCACCCGATAATGGAATGCCGTTTGATGAATTGATCATGGCCTCAGCGCTAGATAAAACACCTGTTATTACCGGATTCACCTTGGTGAATGCCGATACTGGCATGGATATAATGCCACTCGTTAATAGCAGCGTACTACCCCGTGATCGATTGCCTAGCAATCTTGCCATTCGCATTGTAACCAATGGTATTACTGAGTCTGTAGAAGTCGACTTCAATGGGTCCAATCACCCTTTAGAAAACCTCTACTTAGAAAGCCCTTATGCACTTTTTGGTACCGTTACAACAGCAGGAGGAAAACGCGATTATCTACCTGGCGAATTGTCTGCAAATGAATATACGTTAAGCGCACAAGCAACAGGGGCAATACAGCCGTCGTTGACTATCCACTTCAGCGTAACGGGAGAACTGCTCACTGCAGAAGAGCAAGAAGATACTCAGGAAACGGAGACACCAACGGACGAACCCAACCTACTGCAATCCATTATAGACTTCTTTGTTTCCTTGTATGAGTCAATGACAAATTACGCCAACTAACATAATAGGCAGCCCTAATGAAAAAACTAGTCATGTACACACTATTAGCTTTCAGCTTTTCTTCGCTAAATGGTTGTTATTGGGAAAACTTTTCCAAAACAGAAAAAGTGGAACCCTTGCGTTTAACCGCACCAAATAGCATTGAGACGCTCATTGATGAAGTAAGGTCTGCAACTGAAAAAGGCTTGCGCATTCGCATGACCGGTTCTGGGCACTCCCACTCTGACGTTGCCATAACGGAAGATATCTTATTGCGCCCAATTCAACTCATCGATGTACTTGAAATAGATCGCCAGCGCCTTTATGACCCTGAAGAAACGCAACTGGTACGTGTTGAAAGCGGCATAACCATTCGCAAATTAAATAGCTATCTAGACTCCCAAGGGCTAGCCCTACCCAACATGGGCGGTTATGACGGACAAACCATCGTCGGAGCAACGGCAACCGGAACCCACGGTTCTGGATTACAGCATGGCCCTATGTCATCTCAGATCATCAGTTTACAAATAGTCATTGATGATGGCCGTGTACTACAAATAGAACCAAGCGATGGCATTACCAATCCGGATAATTTCCCGGGGATTTTAGAAGAAAACGCTGATATTGGCGTTGAACTCATTCAAAACGATTCCCTATTTAACGCTGCAAAAATCAGCATTGGCTCTATGGGTATCGTATATTCTGTTGTATTAAAAACTGATAAAAAGTTTTGGTTGGAAGAAATTCGCACGTTATCCTCATGGGAAGAAGTAAAAGCACCAGATGGGTTTCTAGACCGGCTGATTCACGGACTACCGTTGGACGATGGTGACGTACAACCAGAATATTATGAACTACAGTACAACCCCTATAAAGTAGGTGGTGAACGCTCAATGTTGATTACCAAACGCTACAAGTCTTACGAATCACTTCCTATTGATGTCGATCGAGGCCAGCCCGGTACTTCGCAGCTATCAGGACTCATCACATTATTGGAAAAACCCCTAATTTGGATTGTTGATAATTTCCAATTTATTGCCCCAATCTTAGTCGAGCAATCCCTAAAGTCCCAAGCCGATGATAGCTATAAAAATGTCAGTTACAAAATTTTTAATATTGGCATAGTTAATCATACCGATGCCTACGCAATGGAAATGGGGTTTGATCTTAGCGAATCGATAGCAGCGATCGAGCGTTCATTTGAATTGGGAGAGCAACTAAAGGAGGACGGCATCGTTCACAGCGCCCCTGTGTCCATCCGATTTGTCAAAGCCGCAGATGAATTAATCGCGATGCAACAAGGTAGAGATACCATGATCCTTGAATACATTATGATTAATGGCATTAAAGGTGATAGGGAGCTGTTTGATACTTATGCGCAAACATTAATGGAGGAGTTTCACGCTCGGCCACACTGGGGTTTAGATTTCAAACTACTACAAGGGTCGGAATGGGCAAGTATATTGTTCCCTGAATGGGAGCAATGGGTGCAACACTATGAAACAATGAACCCCAATGGTACCTTTGATGGATGGGTCACAGATCGTTTAGATATTTCGATGAACCCTCGATAGTTCCACCTTAATCACACAAGCTGATACACGATTCTAATGCCGGAAGAAATACTATGAAAAAACCAATGCAATTTTCACACCGTTGGATCCTAGTAACAGGTGCATCTTCCGGTTTAGGAAAAGCAATTGCCATTCAACTGGCATCAAAGCATCAGGCTAATCTTATTCTTGTGGCTCGTCGGCTAGAAAAATTAGAAGAATTAAAGCATTCATTGGAGGAAAACTATTCCGTTCAGTGTAAAACCATTGCCGCCGACCTTTCAGATATCAACAATATTGAGCGTATGTTTCGGGAAAGCATTCAAAATCAAGAAGTCTACGGTGTCATTCTAAACGCAGGCATCACCTATTTTGGCGAACATCAACAACAACCCTGGGATAAGTTCGAGCAGCTACTAGCGACCAACGTTCGCGGCATTGTAAAAGCAGTGGAACTGTACCTTCCCTATCTTTCTGAGAAGTCCCAGGAGGGAAGTATCATGCTAGTCAGTAGCGTTGCAGGATTATTACCCGTTCCGTACCAAGCCGCGTATTCAGGTTCAAAAGCGTTTATTACACATTACGGTTTAGCGCTCAATGAAGAGCTAAGGGGTGAAAATGTTTCATTAACCGTATTCTCCCCTGGAGGCATAGCAACAGAGATGACCCATAGCAGTGGGCTCGCCGCGCAGTTTGAGGGAAGCTCTCTATTACAATCACCAGAGCAATGCGCTATCGAGGCAATCAAGGCCATGGAGTCTCGCCAGGCTTTATATGTACCGGGGTGGATTAACCGCTTACAAGTATTTGGCGCACGATTGTTGCCACGCTCTTTACTCATTTTTTCAGCCGGAAGCATCTACCGCAAAGCGTTAGCGGCAAAACGTAACAGCCAGAAAAGTCCCGAGTAATAGACAATACTCTCACCTTGTAGATTATGGTTACGTTGTTTTGCTAAAATCAATCTGCTTATATAGTGATACATCTAATCCACAGCAGCTTTTCTCAAGAACGAATTGGCTCATGTAATAGCCTGTAATAACAAATCAAAAACACCTTAACTAATCTACTTTTGTGCCCAAAGTTAAAAGCGCAGAAATTGAATTTCTGCGTCAACTTCTCTGTTGTTGGTAATATATGCTTTAGCGTATCACTACTAATCCCCAGTGGAACTTCAGTAAAAGTTTGCATGTCAACTTGTGGTTTCAAATTTGGCATTCTTCCATTCAAGGGATTAAGGCTACGGTATATGCCAACGACGATCCATTGAGGACAAGATTCGTCTGGGGTTCTTGCTAAGCATTAAGGTATTTAAAGAAGCCATCTCCACTATTTGGATATGGATTTGGCTTCTTTTGTATGCGGATATAAATTATAAATAAACACTACCACCCCAGTTTCAATCATCAGTCGACAGCGCATAGAACTTTCCTTCGGTGAAATTTCAACCGCTCATCAAATAGGAATTTATTTTAGATAACGAGTTCAATGATTCTATTCAGACATTTATATTGTGGAAATTTTCGTATCACTAACCGATAAGGCAGAAAATTTTCATAGCAATTCCAATTTGACGAATCACGGTATAAACCCTAGACTCCTTCGATAACTAATTAGGTACTTGGGGGGGTACGGTTCAAATACAGATGAGAAAAGTGAGGCAACGTTTTCCACTGATCTCACAAGGATAACAATAATAATGAGCATGCAGTGGTTAGCAGTTCCAGAAATGGGCTCGTATTTTCGGTCAGATGAGTACGAATTGCTCGGTAAAATTGGCCAAGGTGGCTTTGGCCATGTCTACAAAGCTAGGCGACTGAATACAGATCAGATTGTTGCAATCAAATTTTTAATCCAGAACCCTGAATTCAATGCCAATAAAAAAAGACGTTATATCCAGCGATTCGAACGTGAAACACAATTATGTAGTCGGTTACAACATCCAAATATCGTCCGCCTGATAGATAAGGGCCGCTGCGATGATCTCCTATATGCAGTATTTGAATATGTTGATGGTCAATCATTAAAAGAAGTATTGGCCGAATCTGGTGCATTGCTCCCTGTCGACACGGCTGAAATGATGTCGCAAGTACTGGATGCTCTTGCACACGCTCATGAGCAAGGCGTGATTCACAGAGATATTAAACCTGCCAATATTATGCTGACAAAAGTCGGTGCCAAGACCTACGCTAAAGTCTTGGATTTTGGTATAGGTACGTTGGTCAACGAGGCTCGCCACCTAGATCATAAAACAATCACCCTTACACAAGAAATACTGGGCACTCCATCTTATAGTGCACCGGAACAGTTGCGAGGAGAGCCCCCCACCTGTAAAAGTGATCTTTATGTTTGGGGCCTGGTGTTTATAGAATGCTTGACTGGTCGACCTGCTATCACAGGATCGAATCTCGCGTCCATTTTTCATAAGCAGCTTAGCCCCACCAATGTACCCCTGCCCACAGCCGTTGCAGGCCACCCCATAGCGGCCTTGTTAAGGAGGGTGTTGCATAAAAACACCCATGAACGAACAGGCCATGCTGCCGAAGTCTACAACGCATTATCGCAGATCAATTTTTCAGCATTAGTGGGGGAAATCAATGTAAATCAGACGATAGAAACATCAACAAATAACATCATGGAAATGCATGTCGATAATGATAAAACGCAGATTAATGGTGATCGATTTCTTTACACAGGACAAGCTGAGCGTAAGCAAATAACTGCAATGTGTATTTGTGTCAGCGTGAGATCTGCCACAGATAAAGACATTGATCATGAAGTGACTGATGCCTTGCATCTGGATCAAAAAGCTCAGTGTGTTGATACTGCAATCCGTTATGGTGGTTTCCATGTCGGTACTTTGGGAGGTACCTTACTCTTCTATTTCGGTTATCCGGTGGTCAGTGATAATGACAGTCGGTTGTGTGCCCGTACAGCATTGGACATTATCAGCAGTTTACATAAACGCAATTCTCTGCTCGAGCAATCACAAGGGGTCGTCGCAGAAGTACAGATTGGTATTCACTCGGGCATTGTTACATCCTACGCCGACATGATCCCTGAAGGTGAGACCCCGCATATCTCAATGGAATTAGCGCGCCATGCCCTACCCAACCAAGTGTTGTGTTCAGATAACAGTAAAAAAATACTCAACACTTATATTGAGTTTGAGCCCAACGGGGAAAGATCAATCGGCATGAGCACCAAGGAAATACCGCTTTATTTACTCACCGGTGAGCGCAAGGTTGAAGCTTTCGGCTTCCTAAGGTCGAAACGCATCAACCATGATTTTATCGGGCGTGAAGAAGAGCTATCAGCCCTGGTTAATTCACTAGGTCACGATGACAGTTCAAATGAAAAACGAATCCCTCCAAAAACCACGCATGTATACGGTGAAGCTGGCATCGGCAAATCAAGATTGGTCTTTGAATTAAGAAAGAGAGCACGGAATTTCACCCACTATGTTGCTCAATGTTTGCCCGAACATAAAAATAATGCGCTCTATCCCGTTCTGAACGTACTCAGATATAAATACTCCTTGGACGCAATAACCACAGCGGTAGCCGTCAAGAAGCTAAGAACTAAAATTAGTACGTTAAATGAAATAGACGAAAAACAAGCTATCCCGGTACTCTGCTCATGGTTAGCTCTACCGTTACCTGGAGATATATCACCGACGTTCCATACTCCCAATAGTCAAAAACAGATTCTATTTGACGTTTTGGTTGCACTTTTAACCCTTCAAGAAAGTAACAAAAATGATGAACCAAGTCTTTATATATTTGAAGATACCCACTGGGCCGACCCAACCAGTATAGAGTTTATCGCAAGACTTACAGCCTGCGAAACTCTTCATAAAGGGGGTCATGCGTTCATTAGCACCTCAAGGAATGCGTTACCAGCAGCGCTAGTAAATTCGAATTTTAGAACGATTGAATTACGTAAGCTAAGCCAGAAAAAAACCGCCGAGCTGATTGTCACTCTTTTTGATAAACAAAAGTTATCTCCAAATATGCTGAATGTTGTGGTGGCGCGTACAGACGGCATACCGCTATTTATAGAAGAATTGATTAATATGCTCAAGCAACAAGGACTTGTGCACCGTCTAAATGGGCTAGTCGATTTTGTAAACCCAGGCAAGATTGATGAAATACCGAATAGCTTACGGGAATCACTGCAGCAGAAACTAGATTCATTGGTTTACGCCAAGGAAACTGCACAATTGGCCGCCGCCATAGGCCGTGAATTTAACTACGAATTGTTGACAAGTGCATCCAATCGTAGTGAAGAACAAGTACAAACGGATTTAAATGAGTTACTTGAAACTGAACTGATTTACATACAGCGTAAAGTAGAGGGTAGTCGTTATATTTTCACACATGCGCTGGTTAGGGATGCTGCCTATGAGAGCATGGTATTGGAGGCAAAAAAAGCTGTGCACAACGCAGTAGCGGGCATTCTTGAGCGACAGCAGAACATTGCTAGCGGACATGAATTACCGTTGATTGCCCATCATCATAGCGAAGCTGGGAATTCCGAAAGCGCCTATCGATACTGGTTTCAGGCCGGGCAGTATATTACGAAAGTTGGCGCGAATGATGAGGCATTACATCATTTTGAAAAAGCACTTGAGTCACTGCATGTACAGAAGCTATCAAATCTCGAACCAGAATTAGCCAAACAACTCACTCAAAATGAAATCGAGCTACAATGTGCTTTGGCGGTATGTAATATAGAACTTAAAGGTTATGCAAATGACATAGTCAAAGAACACTACTCTCAAGCCCGAGAGTTATTTAAAAAAATCAATACCAGCGCGGACATGATCCCAATTTTATGGGGGATAGGTTGTTATTTTATGGTTAGGGGCGAGTTTCTAGAGGCGACAAGTACGGCAGAAGAGCTCTTTGATGTAGTTAAGCTAATCCATGACCCAGTAACCAAAATTGACTTCTTTGCCCAAAAACATTTGGTCGCTGGTGTATTTCTTTGGCAGGGGAAAATCAGAGAATCTATCGACATTTATGAAAGCAATATTGCCAACTATAATTTTGACTTGCATTCTGAGGTCGTAGCAAGATATTCCTATGATTTAGGTATTGCGGAAATGAGCTACTGCGCATTGGGGTATGCTCATATGGGTAACACTGTAAAAGCGCGGAAACTTTCTCAGAAAGCGCTGAGCTACGCAAAAAAATCCCAACATTTGTATACTTTGACGCATGCTCTATGTCGAGGGGCCAAAATTAGTATTTTCCTGAAAGACTATGATACAGCTGAGTTACAAATAGAGAATGCTTTGTCTTTATCGGAGGAAAATGATTTTTCTTTATGGAATTCTGTTGCCAAAATCATTAGCGGTTGGCTTAAATGTCAATTTAAACCACCGTCCTACCAGGAAGGTATACAACAAATCAAAACGGGCATTGAATCATATAGAGATTCCGGAGCAGTCGCCAATCTCTCTTGGTATCTTGCCTTGAATGCCGAAGCGTTGGCCCTTAACGAATATAACCTATCAAAATCTAGAAAGTTTATTGAGGAAAGCATACAGATGGCTGAATCATCGGGAGATATATTCTTTTTGGAAAATGCAAAAAAAATACGAAGCACTATTTACGAAATGAGCTAATTTGGAACATTCAATCATCAGGCTTGCTATAAACTTAAGCTCCCTATTACTGACACGTTATAAGGCGCCCCATGATTTTATCCACTGCATACGAGAATTTATGTATGAGCATAAAGACAATTATTTTCGCAATCATTTTACATTCTATTTTATTAACTGAAACTATCGCAGACAACCTTCAAGATCAACTACCAAGTAACTCTTGCTCAGCTGGCAACATGATCACCCCAGAGCCATGCTTTACTGGCAGCGTATCCGCTGGTGGCAGCGGGAATGAACAAGGTTTCAGAAACTATGGTATCACGCAATTTTATGCCCTGAATTGGCCGTGGTTAGAAGGGAGTGCGGGGGTGCCAAATATTAAAACAACACCAAAGGGAGACCAAATAAGTGTTTGGCAAACATGGAGAACAAAAAGCAGTCTATATTCACACAAGGAAAACCACAAACACCCATCGCTGCCTAAGAATCATCAAAGTTTTATAGATAACCATGCGGATGTTCCCTATAGCAAACATATCGAATTTTTACAAAACACATCACTACCAACAGGAGATGATCAAAAACTAATTGATCAAACGGATAATCCGATTTACTTCCAAATTCACATGAATAATGTTGCTTATCAGGATTTAATGAAAGCCAAGAAAAAAAACAAGGTTAACGTTACACTACCCTACGTTGAATTTACCGTAGGTTCGGGAGATATTATAAGGGGAGCCATATTTGTTAAGTCTGCCTGGCGAATAATTACCAACATGAAAACAGCACACGCCAAAATGTACCACCGCTCATTCGCTTGTATTGAAGACAAAGGTGCCAACACTACTGAATGTAAAATGGAAGTTGTTGGTTTGGTTGGATTGCATATTGCAAGCAAAATCAACCCCATTAGTGGGTTTTCTTATAAAGACTGTAATAAGACCGAAGGTAAGGAAACCTGTTTAAACAAAAATGCTATCGAATGGTCGTGGTCTAGTTTTGAGTTTATTTACAACGCTCCCGTCGTCAGAAATGAAAAAGACTTAAATAACGTAGAAAAAAATGCTCCCTGGGGTCTTTTTAACACAGGAGAAGCAGTGGAAAAACAAATTAGGAGTAACTGCTTTGATAAAAAAGGCGTGCTACAGTTATCCAAACAACACTGTACGCTTAACGACTTTGATTCCAACAAAAAAGAAGCAGCAACAATTATTCGATTTATGAGCGACAATAGAAATTACAAACCAGAGAATTTAGATGCGAAAGTTTGTCGTGATCCAGTTGAACCGTTATCTTCATTAGATTACTCAACTTGCAACATCATAACGGCTTATTCGGAAAAAGAAGAAAGTGTATGGAAAAATTACAGGTTCATTGATGTCCAATGGATAGATCAGTTAGGGTCGATCAATCCTGAGTACACTTCTAAACAACCAGACCAAACAATCATTAGAAATACATCCCTTGAACCATATAGCAGAATAAAAACAGTTGACAATTCGGGATGCGTCAATTGCCATCGTAATGCAGTCAAAACAGATGCCATTTTTTCTATCGAAGATTTACCCAAACCAAACTCGAATAATGGAGAATAAAATGAGTAAACAATCATTGATTAATGATCTATGTTGTATGCAATTATTATATGCACAGGCAACAGAGCCAAGCCTAAGAGCAATGACCAATAGTTTATACCCGGAGTTACAAAGCAAACCAGAAGCAAGAAAGAAGCTACGAGATTCATATTACATTCCTAACTCAAAAGTACCCATAAGATCGACTGAGGTTACAATGAGCAAAGATTATGCAGACAATCTCGTACAAATAAGTGGTGCTCCCGCCGCAAATATTTTGGTGAATCAGACTTTGGGAGAAGTAGCATATCGCTGTGCGTTTAGTAAAGACCGACAGGCGCCATTCGTTCTGGCCGCCGGTGAATCGGTTCCTGCAGGCGCCCCCACATTAGATGAACAACAACAACAAAGTTTAGTATTGATTTTATGGCGTTTAGCATTTGATGACGACAAACGCCAATCCGTCAATAACGCAAAAGATAAAAACGAAAAAAGTGGTGCTTTGCTTGATATAGAAGTTGATGGTCAGAGCCTCAACCAGGATACCTGTGATTGGTTAGCAGGACAATTGGTTGATGCTAAGATAGTTGATATTAAGAACTTTCTTGGTTTCTATCTATACAAAGCAACTTGGTAACTTATAATCAGTTTGAAACAATGGTATTAGAATGTGAGACTTTCAGACCATATGATCCAGTAAGATAGTCTCGAGTCTTTTTGTGTTGTTTTTGTATGACACACACCCTGGCATTGATGCGTCTTTGCTAGGGTTTTTTTGAATTTCATTTTTGATCAAACGATTAATTATTGACCTCACCGTCTTAAACACGCTTATTCCGTTCCTTCCGGAAGCAAATGAAATAGACTGTAATAGATATTGCCTAGGAGAATGCTATTCTACCTTTGATAAACGAACATCAAAAAAGGAACCGATGTGGCAACGTTATTAAATGTGTACTCAGACACTAAAATAAACCTCCAACCCCACCATATTTTTGGTCGTCATCGCAGCAGTTCAAGTACGGTCCTATCGACTCTCGACGCCTCGCGTATACATGCAGTGATCATTTGGGATGGAGAACACTGGTTAGTGCTGGATACAAGTACCAATGGCACCTTTATCAATGGAGTACGTATACAAAAAGAGTCAAGACGTCGTCTCGAGAAAAGTGATCGAATTCATTTTGGCAGCGACAAAACCAATACCTGGTTTTTACTGGATACTACACCACCACAAAGTATGTTGGAGCCTGTTACACCTGGTCTACCCAATATCGTACTGAAGGGTATTGTTGCACTACCGTCCGAGGAGACGCCCGAAGTGTTACTTTATATGTCGCCTCAAGGACAGTGGTTGTGTGAAAGCGCAGCCGGTATCTCAGTTTTACAGTCAGGGGATTGTGTGGGCACTCATGACAATGTGTGGCGATTCATTGAAGCCAAACCTTGTCTGGAAACTCAGGTTTTAGAAGAAAATCGCCTCGATCCGCTACTTAACATCAAATTTAACTTTGATGTCAGCCAGAACGAAGAGCATGTGTTCCTAAAGTTGAAAGTTGACCATCAAGAATTTGACTTAGGGCAACGAAATCATCATTACTTGCTGCTGTTGCTGGCCCGCCAACGAATGAATGATAAGGCAGCCGGCTTGAATATCAGCGAGCAAGGATGGGTAGATAAAGATCTACTTAGTCAGATGCTAAAACTGAATGAAAATCATATCAACATTCAGATTCATCGTCTAAGAAAGCAAATGATCGATACCTTACCTAAATCATTAACACCTCCCCAGGCAATAGAAAGAAGAGCGGGAGAAATTCGTTTTGTTTGTGACACCGTGCAGATTAACGGCGGTTTACTTACATGTAGTTGAAACTTCTCATAATAAGAATTAGTAAACTCCTTTAATCGGTGTAATTGAGGGTTTCGGATTTCTCAAGGATCTATAGAGTGGTACGAGTTGAATATGCCAGAAGCTTCCTCTGATACAATTACCACTAATTTGATGCATACATCAAAAACAAGTCATTTCTACATACTGAAGATACCACACCACCAATGCACCCATCGCCAAACGTTGTCCCCTCAACGATAAACGGGCAGTTTGATGGATAACGACAAGCCGCCCAGAGGGCTTTCAGCAAGCACCACCTCCCCTCCATGTTTCCGGATAATGGCATCGACGATAGCCAATCCCAAACCAAAACCTCCCGACGCTCTATTTCGGCTTTCGTCCACACGAGAAAATGGCATCAAAATGGTCCTCATATTTTCAGGGGAAATTCCTGGACCGTCATCTTCAATCGTAATATAAACGTAATGCTGCGTTGATTCGAGACTAACAGATACCTGCACATGCTGATTGGCATATTTCAGTGCATTTTTAAGAATGTTATCTAAGGCAATTTGTAAATTAAAAAGGTCTCCTTTAATTTTAATATCCTCCAGGCAAGACACGCTAATTACTTTATCAGCGTTCAGTACCTTGAGTTCATTAACCCGTTCACCAATGAGCTTCGCTGCATAAATCTTGTCAATAGAAGAAAGTTCTTTTTGATAGTTGATCTTTGCAAACGTTAGCATTTGGTTGACCAAATTTTCCAATTCATCAATATAACGCAGAAGATCATCTGCTAACGGTTCATCTTGAAGAGCTGCATGCTTGCGCACCATTAATGTTAAGGCTAATTGTAATTTGCTTAACGGTGTTCGTAATTCATGCGATATCGCATGGGTCATTACTTGTTGTTCAGAAAGGGTTTGATTCAATTCGTCAGCCATTTTATTGAGGCCATGTGCGAGTTGATCAAGAGGCGCTGGCGCGTCTACATCAGCTTTTACTGATAGATCCCCTTTTGCCCAATCATTACTCACCGAGATAAGGCCTTCAATATGCCGCCTTATTCGTTGCACTAACACCAACAAAACGGTTCCAATGAGTATCAACAGCCCTATCGCTGAGAGCTGTAGAATTGTCTCCTGTTGTGATTCACCATGTAACTCGTCCACAAAGTTCTGACGTATAGGATCACTAATGCCGTCAGCATCGGGGTCAACATCAATATCTTCAATAATTAACCAGAGATCACTATCAGGAAGAACTTGGGCTGCTAAAGAAAGCCCCCCTTCTACGTGTTGATAGATACTAACGCGATTAATCGTTCTAACTCGTTCATAAGCCGTTAACCGATTTGGTAGTGCATCATTGTCAAGCACTGAGATATGAAAAATGCTTTCATCACTGATCTTACGCATAAGATCGGGGTTAGCCTGACGCGTCTTTCTCCAACTCACCAAAATCGGTTGTGACACCAAGTGAATATCTCGATAAAAATCATCAGTATCCGTTTGATAACTGCTGTATTCCATCATTGCAAAAAACAATACAACAATTAAAACTAACGCACCAAGTATACCTAAATACAATTGCCAGAAAAGACTATTTAGAAAACGCATATTATTGAGTCACCAGCATATAGCCGCGGCCGCGAACCGTGATAATACGCTTCTCCAACCCGGGAAAAACATCCATCTTTTTCCGCAAAGATGAAATACGCATGTCGATGGAACGATCCATGCCGTCATATTCGAAGCCTCGCAACTGCTCACAGCATTGCTCACGACTAACCACTTGCCCCGCGTGTTTAGCCAACACTTCCAATATATCAAATTCAGCACTGGTCAAATCAAGCGAGTTTGCATTAATCTGAACATTACGATTTTGGCAGTCGACGTGTAGATCACCAAACGTCAATACTGCATTCGATTTAACTTCTTTATGCTGTGTGCGTTTTAAAAGAGCCTGGATACGCGCGAGTAATAGATGGGGTTTTATCGGTTTGGTTACGTAATCATCAGCCCCCTGTTTGAAGGAAGCGAGTTCAGTTATATCATCATCACACCCCGTTAACATCAAGATAGCACCTTGATAAAACTCTCGAATTTGAGAACAGACATCAACCCCACTTAGTCCAGGCAACATGACGTCAAGAATCACGATATCTGGCGTCATACGTCGAACCTCTTCTACCGCCTCTGCTCCATCAAAAATAGCCTTGCACTCATAGCCTTCAGCTTCTAACAACATTGTTGTTAGACGTGAAATTTCCGTATCGTCTTCAACGATCATCACTTTGGGGTGCATATTCATTTCGGTATAACGCTCATTTTTGATAAGTAGGATTTTAGGTAAGTATACTCAAGACTAGTATAGTTAAGCGATGCCATTCCATCCTATAAGTCATCCATATCATCGTCTACAGCGATGAGTGTGGTTACAAGTCTTGGTGAAGTAGCGTTGTATTATTGCGGGACTAGGGATAGAAAGGGGTAAGACTACGTCAGGTGGTGTAAGTGAATGTAAGGGCAAAAATACCGCTTACAAACGCTGACAACCCATGACGCAGCCTTACCCTTCCTCATCATTTTTTTGGCCATAATCATTGCCTCAACTCGGGCTAGTTACCTCCAGCTAGTTACCTAATAACGATTGGGAGCTTACTCAATGAATAAACCAATGAAATTCACATTACTAACCGCAATGGTTGCAATGACACTAACTGCCTGTGGTAGCAGTAGCAGCAAAAATAATAGCACCTCAAGCGTTACCGCTGCCGATGGCTCAAATTCAACCAGTGAAAGTAACGCTTTATCAAAACTATTTCCCCAGAGTACAACCGTATTTGACATCCCAATCTACGCCACTGCTGCCACCCCAAAAAATAAGATATTACATGCAGCGAATGTTATGGCTGAATATCTTGATAATGATGAGGATGGTATCCCAGACAACCCTTTGATTGTTGCGCGACTAAAATCTCAGGCTGCTGCATTACTCATGGCAAAAGATTTTCAAGAGATGGAGCCCCTCTTCGAAAAACTACCTGAAGGGAATGCATACCAAGATTTAAATGCACAAGAGACTATTCCTGGAGGCGCTGCAAAAGGTCAATTTGATGCAGCGTTAGAAGAGGTTTTACATCTCATCACGCATGTTGGCTATGCAGGTGTATACCCTGGTGTATTCGGTGAAAACACTGGATCAGCAATCGCTGATGCAATGGACACTGCCCGTGGTGGGCAATTCACTTCAATACCGAGCCCCTACCCAGCAGGAGCCTGGTATACCTACGATGATGCAACATGTGATTATAGCTGTATGGTAACGGAGTACACCTATTGGTCCTTGACATCAGTATTAGGAGCACAAACTTTCTCAGGGCGATTAGCTGAAATTGAAAGTGAATGGAAGCTAAATACACCTGACAAAGTACGCACTCAAGACGTCGCAGTACATACCATATTGACGGATGCCCAATATGCTCTTGCAACGGTGTTACCCGATGGAAACTATGGTGCGAAAACATTTGAAATTGTCAATAGTACCAAAGAAGGAGACAGCTCTACTGTTACGGATAGTACTGATGCCGATAGTAGTAACGTATTACAAGATGTCGCAGCAGCAAACTCAGGTCATAAAATAGCATTTGGTGATGAGTTCACAATTTACATGATGGACCCCGACGGAACCGGTGTTCAGGAGTTAGCAAACGGTAGTCCAAATGCGGGATATGTATCATGGGGGCCGCAAGCAGAATATGTTTATTTTGCGAGTACACGGGGGCCAGATAATAGTGCATGGGAAGCATTCAGAGTTGATGTGAAAAGCCTTGAGTTAACACAGCTGTCCTTATTTGGCGAAGACGTAAGGTCTCTTGGTGTGTCGCCTGATGGAAAATACATCGCCATGTCAATTATGAATGGCAACTCAAACATCGGTAACAACAATGACAACCTAACCCAATTTCACACCGACATCTATATTATCGATATGATGGATGCCGAAACAATCTGGTCATCAGGCAATACGTTAATTAAAAGTGACATGCGACTTTTTGTCAGCTCTCCTGCAGCAGAGCAATTTTGGTACGAAGAGTTAAATTGGAACCCTGCCCTTCCCAATGATGGTGAAGAACCTACCCTTGCCTTCACCAAGACTTGGCGTTATGACGAAGACGATGTTTCCTATACACACGTTTACACAATTCTCGCAGACGGTAACGATGAACAGCTTATCGTCGAGAATAAGGATCAACCAATCTGGGGTTTTAGCGGAAAACGTTTAACGTTTTTAGATTTTTCTTACCACGATTTCACAGACGATCAGTTAAAACAATTACAGGTTAGCGGGTTTACTGAAGAAACATCAGCTCCCGCAATTTCACCTGATGGAAAGTTTGTCGTGTTTGAGATTGGCGATGAAAACCGCCAAGCCGGTATCGCTCGATTAAGTGAAGAAGCTGATAACGACGGTGGACTTATCGAATCGACCTTCGCTTATGAACCTCGCTGGTCGCCAAAGCCCGTAAACGAATAAATCCTTACGTATTCTTACAAACCATGACACTCGCAGACAAAGTATCTTGGCGATATATGGCAAGATACTTTGCCTTACTTACTTATAATAATTGGAAAATAATAATGATAACAAAAAAAACCTCAACAATTATCCCCATAGCATTGGCTTGTGTAGCAATAACCGGATGCAAAAAAGTTAGTTGCGACAACGATATTCTGAAAGGGGAAGCCTTAGGAATAAAAGCAGTCCCAACATCGTTTGGCGCAGGGTATTCGAATAAATTTTGCAAATATACCAGCGTAATCGCAAAGAATGGGAAGCATATTGGGTTTTTCGCGCAAGACAAAATCTCAAACGACCAACTGATTAGAGCTCGAAGTATACTCGAATTCTACCTAACAGATGTTCCTGGGTCATTGTATGGCAGTGATAAAACAAACGTTGCTAACGCAATGGCCAATAACGAAGCGAAGTTATTATTACTGAATGGTTCAGATGACGGAACCAACAACCCAACCGTCGACGGACAACCCCTTTACGATACTGAACTCGTTACTGAGGGATCAACAGCCTACATAAATAACGACTACGAAAACCATCGCGATGCTGCATTTGAAGAAATATTACACCTTATGCATGATTACGGTATCGGTACGTCAGGCCCCGACGCTGCACCAGGAGCGTTACCATTATTCACTGCGTCTATTGATACTGCACGAAGCAATGCGATGACAAACTCCTTCTGGCCAACACAAAACGTTGACGCATCTATTACGCAATGGATAGCGGAACTAGAAAAGGAAGGCAGCTTATCACAAGAGTACCTCGCATCGGTTATTGACAGTTACTACGGGTATTGGGGTGCCGACACAACGAATCAAGGTGGTATGGGCGGGATCTATATCGCAAAAAATAGAGATGAGGTGAGTACACTTGATCCTATGGGATCGTCCGTTATCAACGAATTTTTTAATCCTGTAGTAACCTATATGGCTCGAATCGATAGTGCATTCCAAGGGTACTTTTCGTTGACGTTTGATGTTACAGCTCCATATACCCACAAATCCCAATATTTAGTGAGCGCACAATTAACCGGTAATTTTGATAGCAATCTCATTGGCAATGAATATGATAATTTTCTAGCAGGTAATGCTGGAACAAATAATATAGATGGATTAGCTGGAGTAGACACAGCTGTATTTCAAGGAAAACACGAGGAATATTCTGTCAACATCATTAGTGGCAATGTTTTGGTTCAAGATTCAGTCAGCGATAGAAATGGACTGGTGACTCTCAACAATATTGAGCTATTAACATTCTCTGATAAAACGTTCGAATTTGAAGCTGGCAGCTTAACCGAAAAATAGACGACAGCACCTCAGAAAAACAATATCTTCCAAGAACCTAGCCCTTCTTAGTAGCAATACTCAGAGGGTTCAGCGTTAAGTTACTATTTATTCTTGTTTTTTTGATCTTATCTTTAAACACTACCTTCTTCGTTCGCCGCCCCCATAGAGCACTATCTCCCTCACACCTGACTCCCTCCATTGAAATGGGGGGCTATATCCTCTTGTAATCCCTCGCGCTAGTGCCAAGACACCAACAAGGCTAGATTCGCGCCCTGCCCTTTGAATGGGCTCATAGCAATCGAGCAAGGATACCGCTAGAATCACCCCCTTATAATGACGAATCATAAAAGTAGTGGGTCAGATGAGTAGAAAGATTGAATTATTAGCACCTGGCGGTGATGTTGAAGCCATTAAAGCGGCAATCGTTGCAGGTGCAAGCGCTGTTTATTGCGGCCTAGACACCCTCAACGCACGCAACAGAGCGACCAACCTTTCCTTTGATGACTTGACGGGCGTATTACGCTTAGCGCATAAATACGATTGTGAGGTTTTCCTAACCCTTAACGTCGTGATTCTCGAACAAGAACTGCCGTCCATTATCAAACTATTAAACAAACTAGTTAATAGCGGCATTGATGGCATTATTGTGCAAGATCTTGGGATGTTTAACCTTGTCAAAAAGTTTTTCCCCACACTCGATATCCATGCTTCGACACAATTAACCACACTAAACGAAGGGCAAATACGGTTTTTAAATAAAATTGGGGCCTCTCGGGTTAACTTATCGCGAGAGCTGAACATTGGTGAGATTGCATCACTGACAAAGCTATCTCATGAGTTGGGTATACTGACTGAAGTCTTTGTTCATGGCGCCCTTTGTATTGCATTTTCCGGCCAGTGTTACTCAAGCTCCGTTAGCGTAGGCAACTCTGGAAACCGTGGCCGTTGCAGCCAAGCCTGTCGAGATGAATATGAAGTCACTGCAACGGGAAATAGACACCCTCTCAACCTAAAAGACAACTCAGCATATTTTGACTTGCCTGAATTGGTTGAAGCCGGTGTTGATTCACTCAAAATTGAAGGTCGAATCAAAGGCGCGCACTATGTCTATACTGTCGTTGATACATGGCGCAAGCAAATCAATCAATTTGTAGAAACAGGTGAACTATTGCCTGACGATTCCAACTTGCACAAAGTATTTAACCGCGACTTCACTAACTCGTTTTTGAAAGGTAACCTGACCAAGGACATGTTTATTGACAACCCCCGCGATCACAGCGTTAAGCACACTGTCGATAGCAGCGGTGCCATTTCCGTTGTACAGATCCAACAGGTCACGGATGAACTCTACTCCGACAGAACTCAGTTAGGCACAGAGCTGGGAGAAAAAATACAATATCTTAGCACTGCTAAATTACCCCTTAAAATTGAATTTTCTGGTTCACTCAATACTCCATTAAACATCACTGTAATTGTAGGTGCGGATATTGAAGGCAACGATGATTCTGAAGGTAGCAATAGCGAAGATGCAAAAGTCATCAACCTACATTCAAAAACCTTATTAGCTTTAGCAGGTAAATCTGAGATTAATGAAGAAATACTGACAAAACGCTTTAGAAGTTTTGATAATGCAGAATTCAACCTAACTGAATTTAGTTTCGCTGACTTCGACTCAGGCTTAAGCGTTCCTTTTAAAGAGTTAGTTTCTCTTAAAAAGCAATTAGCATTTTTACTCAATAATTCCGCGGAAGTCATACCAAATGTAGACGTTCCCGCATTAAGCAAAAAAAATAGGGCTTCCGGAAAACCCTCAATGTCGATATTGATCGCTGATGAAAAAGACTTTCATCTCTGCGATTTAACCGATGCCGACGTATACTTTAAAATACCTGAAAGCCTTAAAAAGAACTGCACAAAACACATTGAACTACTAAAAGCCAACCCAAGATTAATCCCTTGGTTTCCAGCAGTGTTAATTGGTAAAGATTATTTAGAGGCCGTCAAAATCCTTGAACAAGTCCAACCCAAGCGTATCGTCAGCAATAATACCGGCATCGCCTACAAAGCCTACGAGATGGACATTGAATGGATCGCCGGTCCCTTCTTAAATACAACCAACTCCTATGCGCTACTGACATTAAAAGAGGAGCTGAACTGTGCTGGTGCATTTATTTCTAATGAAATTAACCGTCTGCAAATAAGAAACATTGCTCGACCAGATAATTTCAAGATGCTTTACAGCATATACCACCCAATTTTGATGATGACCAGTCGCCAATGTTTCTTCCAACAAACCGTGGGTTGTAAAAAACCCAGCATTGAAGATGGTTGCATGCTGAAGTGTGAAAAAGCCACTACCATTACCAATGTAAAAGGTATCTCTTTTGCCATTGATAAACAAAAAGGGGGTTACCCTAGCATTTATAATGATGAGCAGTTTTTAAATCTAGAGGTTGTTAATGATCTGTCTGGTTTATTCGATGAGTTCTTCATTGATTTAACAAACATAGGGGCCGGCTCAAAAGCTGAGCAAGATAAAACCCTGCTCATCAAGCACTTCGAAAACCTGTTACAAGGAAATGAACACGCGGCTGCGCAGCTTAACGAGGTAATCAACGTTTCGACAAATGCCCAATATCGTCAAGGACTATAATGTTACCCATAATGTACTCACTACAACATTGCCCTTATGCCATGCGCGCCCGGCTTGGCATAGTAATGGCCCAGCAGCAAGTGATGTTGCGCGCCGTTACTACAAAGAACAAACCCGAAGAAATGCTAGCAGCATCACCCAAGGGTACAATCCCCGTATTGGTTTTGCCCAACTCAAGAGTCATTGATGAAAGCCTGGACATTATGATCTGGGCACTTCAACAAAATGATCCTGAGGATTTATTACACAAAGACGCCCCCAATGACTTACCCGCCATGATCGATTTGGTTAAACGCAACGATAAAAATTTCAAACCACAATTAGAAATCTATAAAAAGGCTAAGCGCTTTCACCAAAAAAACGAAATTGAAGAGCGTCAAAAATGTGAGATTTTTATCGCTGAGCTCGAACAGCGTCTCACAACAAAAAGCCTGGCTACAGGTGGCGAATATTTTGTGGGGCAAAAACCGGGCCTTATCGACTATGCCCTACTACCCTTTGTACGCCAATTTTCTCGGGTCAATCGTCCCTGGTTTATACAGGCACAGTACCCAAACCTACGAGCGTGGCTAGAAGCACACCTGCAAAGCCGTAACTATGCAAAGGCAATGGCCAAGTACCCATTATGGCTTGATGAACATGAAGAATGTTTATTGGGTGGCTTCTAGATAATAACATTCAACCTAATGGCACCCTAATGAAGAACCACTAACCACCTAGAAAGCTTTCAGCAACCATTTCATTAATAGTCGTGCATAAAGTTTTTCGTATTCCTTCAAAAGCAGCATCCCGGTGATTCTCATAACCATATTTAAAATCAGCATTCACGAAAAATGTAGGTTTTCTTCGTAACGATACTCAGAAGGCCCTGCATGGACACTCTCATTTTTGTGTTAACTCTTTAACGCCAATGGCAAAAAACTGTCTTTAATTTGTACCAAAGTGTGCTTCGAAATCAACGTATTCTTTACTCCCTGGGCATTAGGTACCATAAAAAACATACCAAACACCAACAACAGCATTAGCAGTGACGCTTGAATGTTCTTGTACTCATATAATTTACATGCAGTACCAAACGAGCGCTTCACCCGTGCGTTACTAAAATCAACGCTGTATACTTCATCCAAAACAAGATGAGTAATGTATCCAATAAATATGAAAAAACCCACTAACCAAGACATAACAGCATTCAGATAGGTAAATTCATAAGCAATAACAATGCTTAGTGCACCGATAAATACCGAGGACAATAAAGAATGAAATATTCCACGGTGTACCGTATAGGATTCGAATATCGGTCTCACTACCCAGTTCGTGACCCCATAGACCAAAGCAATAACCACCCAAATCTCCAACGTTGAAACGCTCTCGCCTAACTGTGACAGAACCGCAGTGATCGACATCAATGTAATGATTCTGAACAGAATATTTAACGTCGTTGAGTTATCGGAATCAATATCAGGTAACACTCCACCTAGGGCACCCACAACCCACAAAAGAACGGCTTCAATAGAGTTAACTATGTTAGCGCCTAACAATACGGTAGAGAGTACGCCACTACCTATTGCGGAGACCTGTATGTGTGTCTTAAAATTTGCCATTAACTAACTCTTACCATGCACTTAGATTGCCAGATTGAATGAATTTTTGACGCCATCCTACAGATTATTATTAGTGATCTCAATCCAAATAATACGATAAGAAAAGTGACGAGATATGGCACGCCTAGCCAGCGTTCTGATACTGGATATCCTTAAAGACAATCCAGCGCCCAGTGCTTTGAATATTGATCAGGGCTCCCTACAAATTCGCTCACTACATCATGGAACCCGAGCGATACATTGCGAAGTTTTACTGGGTGCTAATCAATCCGATTGAAATCCCATAAGCACCTGAGGATATTCTTCTGCATTTTCACACGCAATACGAGCATCAACAATTAGCCCCCATCAGAACAAACGCTCAAAAAACAAACACAAGAAAAAAGAAAGGTTGTCGTTATTCAGTTGTCAACCCCCGCATTGGGGGTATTTTCCATACCCTACCTCTTCTACACTTCGATAAGTTTACCCTCACGGCTGTCGCTCTATTGCTCGCCTTGCTTAATCCTCGTAGGTTATACTTTGCCCTCAATTACACACCATATGGGAATCGCCGCTTGTGCTAGAGATAGAGCAAGGATTGCATCGCACGATAGAAAAAATATATTCATCCGTACCTGGCTCTTTACCGGGGGAGCATTGGCAATCCATGTTTAAAGTAATTGATGAGTTCATACCTATTAGAGGTGCATGGATGGGCCACAGTGAATGGTGGTTGCAAGAAGAATACAGAGAGGGTTACCAAGAATTCTATAAAATGCCTAGCGATTTTGCTGCATCTTATTTTTCAATGTCGACTGAAGATGAAGGTAACAGCGGCGATCCTCTGGTAATCAAGGCCCTGATGACATCTGATAACAACACCCTTCGGTTAAGCGAGGTTTTACCCGACAGAGAGATCCGAATGTCTACGGACGCCTACCTACAATGGGGAAAACACTATGCTATTGGTGATGCGATTATGTTTCATGATGAGTTTAGTGGAACAAAGGCTTCCGTATTTATCGCCTTCTATCGTCGAGAAATTGAAGAAGATTTTAGCCCGCACGAACATCAGCAGTTGCTAATACTCAAACAACACATGATGGCAGCACACCGATTATTGTTACAAGATATATCCAGGCGCTTAAATTCTGATAATTCAGACGGGTACTTTATGCTAGTGGATGCTCTAGGCCTTGTTTATCACATGGAAAGCACCATCAAAAACTGGCTGCAACATATTGACTCATCTTTCAAAGCTCAGCACATACCACAAGGGTTGATTGACGCTATTTGCACACGAAAAAAAGCCTGGAGAGGCCTAACAATCGATGTCGAAATCATAGGTAAAAAGGGCTTCCTGCTCGTAAAAGTTCAAAAAAATAAAGCCAAAGAAAAAGGTGATCTATCTCTCACAACAATGGAAACGAAAGTCGTAGATTTACTTCGGCAAGGTTGCTCCATTAAGCAAGTCGCGAACACGCTCAACATTGCGGTTTCAACAGCCTCAAGCCACTCCAAAAAGATTTATGCAAAACTAGGCGTAGCGGGAAAACATGAACTGGTAGACTTATACCGAAAACGTGAACTTCACTAGCAATACAAGCACGTACATTCAACACCTGTGTGCAAAACAATTTATACACAACAAAACAAAAATAAAACATATGGATACACTCCTTGTCATTGACGATCATGCATTATTTGCTCAAAGCCTTTCACACCTGCTTTCGAACAGTTTGAACTCTGTAAAAGTGCATGATTTTCAAAATATTGAAGGCGCCATTAAATGGGTTAAAAGTAACACCACTCCCACCTTGGTTGTACTGGACATCCATATGGGTACAGAATCCGGCTTACTCTTCCTTAGAAAAATAAAACACATGGATTTCCCTCCACCGGTGCTTATTATTTCATCTGACAATGACCCGAGAAAAATAACAACCTATGTTGACAATGGTGCCAGTGGATTTGTCAGTAAAAATGAAGATGTAAATATACTAATTCATGCAGTAAACAGCATTATAAATGATGGTATATATTTTTCCGGCGATACTCGCCAAAGACTAAAAGAATTTCGACTGTCACATTCTTTATGTAAAAACACATTATCAGAACAACACAAACGTATTCTTTGGCATTTGCAGCAAGGCCTAGGAAACAAAGAGATAGGTCGACGACTAAATATCAGCGAACATACAATAAAGTATCATCTATCCAATCTCTATCGTCAGCTGGGTGCAAAAAACCGAACCGAGTGCCTAATGCAAGCCAATAAACAAGGGTTACTCTAGCAGCTCGACTTCGTATACATCATCAATAATTCTGATCAATGTCCTACGAATAATTGAGACTGGATGTGAAATAGGGACAACCCATACTTGCTCACCTAAACGCTGACTTTCATTTATTGCGTTACTTAATACCAATGTTGGCTGCTGCCAATCTTGAAGTTTACGATTTGATTTCAGCTCATCAATTGACGACTCCGTAATTAGCAAGTTAACGGCTGCTCCAGGATCAGAACTCCAATTCACACCCCACGAGTGAAATTTTTCCCTAAGCACTGCGGGCAATGAAACCTCCTCTAGAAGCCTTACCATTATAGTTCCAGCCATACTTTCGTCTTTATTTTGATGTGTGCTAATCGGTATTCTCAACCCTGCTCTTGTGCCTTCAGCAAGCTCACTATTTAAAGTAAACCCCACATCAAGCAGTACACATAAACGCGTCACAATATCCAAACCAAGCCCCATACCACCACTCGCCAACGGAACATCCACCTGATAAAAAGGCTCAGTGACACTTGAGATTTCGTGATGTGCAATACCCCTTCCCGTATCAACCACCGAGACGTCAACATACTGATTATTAATTATCGCAGATACTTTGATCGTACCGGTGTCGGTGTTATCAATTGCGTTCATAACAAGATTTCTAACCACTCTACGCAACAAGACCCTATCACTAAATACCACGACATTTTTAAATGAAAACATGATCAAGCGAAGCCCCTTGGCCTGAGCAACGGGTAACAGCTCTTCAACAAGTTCCCTCAACAAAACGATCAACAAAAATGACTCCTTTGCTGCAATCTGCTTGCCTGTTTCAAGCTGCTCATAACTCACTAGCTGCTCAAAAAATTCATTAATGGATTGCAAGCATCGCTCTGCATGTTCCAACTGTAACGGATCATACTGATTTTTAAGTTGTTTAACGGTAATCGACAATGCGTTGATAGGTTGTCGTAAATCATGAACTGTACTCAACAAAAGGCGGCTTTTACTATTACTTAAATGCAGAGCCATATTTTTCCTTTCGCGAAGATCTCCCACTTGGGACAAGTAGTGAAAAAACAAAAAACTGCAACCCATACTTAATAGAGAAACTAAAATCATCCACCCTCCTCGCCAAGGGAGAACATATTTCACCTTGGGAGCCGCTGAAAGAGTCCAAACGGAAAAAGGAAAATGAATGCGCTCCATTTGTATTCGGGTGCTATAGCGAGATATCCCATCCCCCAATATTTGATTCGAATGCTTGCTATCAGTATCGATATTCTCAATAGATAACTGGTACTTACCCGTAAAATCTGTCAAACCAATATGCTGTTTAATAGAATCCCAATCAAGCACCACAGCAGTCTGCCCCCAGTACTGTTCACCTTGAACATATACCGGTGTTCTTGCTATTAATCCACTACCTCCCTGAACCAAGTTAATAGGGCCCAACAACACCGTCCCTCCATAATGAATCGCTTTTTGGAAACCCGTTACTTGACGCCTGTCGAAACGTAACCCTAAGGCACTCTCATTCCCTAGTAATGGGTACACCATCACTAATTCATGACCTTTAATTAGACTGATATTACGCAAATAACTTGAATGCTTTACTAGCTCTTCAGATAACGAAGAGAACGTACTAGGCTCAATATCGCCTTCAACTGCAATATGAGCCTGGATGCCATAAGTCAAGTATATGGATCGATTTATGAGCCCCTCCAATTCACTGCGCAAGCTGCGTAGATCACTCGCAACCATATCACTTTGATTTTTTAACCTTTGCCGTTCTACCTTTTCTATCATCAAGTTGGCACCTAAAAATAGCACCATACCAACAACGATTGAAATGATTAAGACAAACCAGGGGCGATCAATTATGTCATCCCAAACATGCCGCATCGCCCCTCTCCTTATACCAAATTATTACATCAACCTCATATAACATTAGGGTGCTGCCACCTCAAATACATAAACGCCGGTTTCAGATTTTTCTCCATATATAACTAAATGTGTATCTTCAGCAAATGTTTCGGAAAAGACTATACCATTGAATGAATAATAATCCCCCTGAAAGTCTCCACCAAGCGAACTAGGTATAATTGACCTATCTACCGACCACAGCCCTGTATCCGCACTCTCTTTCAACCAAAAAACCCCTTGTCCGACAGTAAACAGTATACGAGTGTCATTCTCCACAAAGTGTAGGGCTGAAACTGACCCAAAATATACTCCTTGGAACATGGGATCGGAAGAAGGGATTTCTTGTCGTAATGCAAGATTCCCACTCACACTATCCCTATCAAAAAGAACAAATCCTTTTGTACTAGGTATCACCAATAAGGTACCGGCATCATTGATTACTACCTGCCTAGGGAAATTCATAATACTTACGCCGTTATCATTATTGCTAATCATATAAGCCGGAGTCGCTCCCGATGTAGTATTTAAGTCCATTGCGTAAACAGCCCCAAACGCTGGCATAAACATTTGCTTAGAATCAGGACTAAACGACGCCGCCCCCCAATTATTCCCTTTAATTGCAAATGCCGAATCACTAATAGACCCAAGATAAGAAAGCGAACCATTCTCCTCATCTCGTAAAAATATTCGTGCGGTTTCCCAAGTCCCAATGCTAACCACAACAAACTGACCATCTGGTGACATCGCTATTTCACTCGCATTTACTAACCCTCCACTAAAAATCCCCTCAAGATTATCTAGCGCTTCACTGTATTCGCCTATAAATAAGTACTGCTGAAGCGCTTCAGACCAACGATAATGATGAATAGAATGAACCTGTGACAGGTATTCGTGATGCAACTGGTAATAGTCATTTTTATCTACTGCAAGCGCTACATATTGAGACGTATACGGGGGTTTCTCCTGTTGCCAAGAGCCTTGCGTTATTGGCTTGTCCGTTGACACCTCAACACTGTATTGTTTCAACGCTGAAGATGTACGGTTTCTGAGTGCTAATTGATTCCCATTAAGCAATTGCACACCATTTTTACCACTAGCGACATATCGAACATGCTCAAAACCACCTTCACCACCTCGTATTCGCCCTTTGACGACAGCTTCACCATCTTTCCAATTAACAGTATAAAATGTCGTCGCGTATATGGAGTCTGAACGCATGACCAACAACTGTTGGCTTGGTTCATGCCATACTGCCTTGGAAACAGCAGGCTCAGATACCTGTAAAGCACCTGGTACGATATCTTTATAAATATATTCGTTACTTTGTTCATCCAAGGTAAAACGCAACATATTTGGGCCTACAACAAAACTATTTGTTTCGGACATCGCCGTCATCCAGAAGGCGGTAAAGTTAGGCACATCATTTTCATTTTTATTAATCGTTTGTTGCAAGGAAAGGGTTCCATCAGAAGCCAGCTCGTATACTTCTAATGTGTCGTACCCATTTGCAACAACAAACCTATTATTCCCTAAGTGACTTATAGATTGTAACTGATTTACAGTATCAATCTTATCGACAAAAGCGAGCTCTTGAGTCGTACTGTTAACCGAATAGCTTTCAAGGCCCGATGTTTTTGACAGTACGACATGCGAATCCTCGTCCGAGAATTCAATACCCCAAATTCTATCTCCAGCCCCAGCAGACACTGTATTCGCTTGCCAAACCTCATCATTCAACGCCGAACTACTACGGGTATACAAGGTGGCGGAAAAACCATTTATTGACGCACACAGAATCTTTTCACCGGAAATTGACACTATCATTTTATCGCAGGATGTTATCCCTATATCTTTATTAAAACTTAACTCTCCCGTTTCCACATCACGCACGTATTCCAACAAATCTAAAGACCCCAAATAAAGTCTATCTCCTGTTGAATTATACCTTGCGATACGTGAATATCCTTTTTCAATTGAGATACTCTTATCAAACTGGACATCACCAGTGACCGGATTTCTGCGATATACCTGAAGCTCTTGAGTATCAGCAATCACTATTTGCTCTCCAGCGGGGCTTATTGCTATATCATAAGCCGAATCAGGCACTCGAATACCATTTTGCCCGTCAGTAACGTGAGAAACCAATCGCGGATACGTTATGACTGATTTGGCATAACCGCGAACATCAAACCAACCCTGAGCTACATCGCTTGCAGTCTTAACTATTAGCCTACCTGAATAACCACCATCAGCCGGTGGAGAAAACTGTAACTGATAGTTTTTCTCTGAAGCAGGCCCAATTACATCTCCCGCATTAAAATCAGGTACGCTGAAGCTATCCGGAAGAATGATATTCTCAAGGCTCACAACACTATCCCCTGGATTTTTAATGGTAAAGGTCATGCTCTGTGTGCTCGACGTTAGCACATCGCCAAAATCCAAAGACTGCTCCACTTCCAACCCTGAATTTCCTTGTCGATAGGGGTAAGCATATGCAATATCTGATAGCGCCGAAGATACACTTGATTTGTATGCTTCGACAGCGTAAAAGTACATGCGGTTATTATAGAGATTGGTAATATTACTGTTCGGTTGCGACACATCTCCAATTAACAGAGCCCCTTCCTTCTTAAAGTGCAGCCCTACTCCACGATAAACCCTATAGCCATCGGCAGTGGTGACAGGATCCCAAGTCAGACTCACTTCACCATCCCCCCCTGTCGCAATAACATTGATAGGAGAAGAAATCTTTGCATCATAACCAACGTCATTTAATACGATTTCTGTACTTTCCTGCGTTGACGTTGCATTATTTACATCCGACAAAATCAAATGAAAGCTCTCTTCACCTTCCTCTAGGGTATCGCTATAAATTGGCACAACAATCGTAACTACTAGTTCCCCCGCTCGGATAACCAAACTCCCCTGTAACGCACCAAAATCCAAACCAGCCTTTGCTAGATCACCTTCAAGAGCAAGTAGTTGATAATCAAAGGACACGTCTTCTACAGCGGTACTGTCTAACTGAAAACTCACTAATAAAAATGAATCACCAGCCTCTGCCTCTTCAGCATCTCCCAGACTAACAGTCAATTGTGGTAATTTATCGCATGCAACGGTGTCTCCCGCTGGCTGACTGGTTAACGGACAGGTATCGACATTATCTGCTAACGAATCGTTGTCACTATCTTGAAGCCATGGATAAGTTGCACTTTCCAGCGGAGTGTTAATTTCATCCACATTTAACAGCGTATCGCCATCACTGTCTGCATCTGCTTGTGATAAACCTGGTGTAGCTTGCACCTGTGCTAGGCCTTCGAAAAACAACATGAGTCGGGGCAAGTAACGTTCATTAACTAGAGTTGATAAATATTGCTGGATCTGGTGTGTCATATCACCAGGCTGGTCTACTAAGCTCTCAATTTTATCGGAAATTAATGTCTTTAAATTCAGTAAATCACCTGCCGATATAAGCATAACAATATCTTGCGCCACATCTGCAAGTGAACGATTCTCACGTAACGACAATGTGTCTGTGAATTGGCGAATGGACTGTTGCTGATCCGTACTGAGTACACGAAAGTCAACGACACCATCAACACCCTGTAAACTCAATTCTTGCTGAATTAGTGACTGCAATACATCTACATACAAGCCTCCCTCTAATGTAAGCGTGTCATTCTTTGAAACAACAAGGTTCCCTTTTAGGTGTTCGATATATAGCTGCTTCCATTCCTTTGCTGACTCCCAACTCTCAAACGGTGTAAACGAGATCGGTGTTACATCAGACGCCCCTGCATACAGATGACGGTAATGGTGCCGTTGCAACGCAATCTCACCATCAATCAGTAATTCAACATCAGCTGTAATATCCACTATCTGCATTGTTGAAGCTGAAGTTCTGAATCGGATTTTTTGCTCAGCATCTCGAAGCGAAACAAATGCGTTGTACTTTAGTCGGGAAGGTATATCACTACTCTCTACATTTGCCCAAACCAACTGGCTATCTTTCAGTAAAGCATCAGAGTCATACAATGAATCTCCGAAAATATTATGGCTATCAACTGTGCCATTCCAAACATGACTGTCTACAGCCCCCTCTCTTGTGAGATCGAGTATATATTCCACTGAATAAAGCCGAGCTGCAACTGGGTGATCCTTAAACGATTGTAATCGATTTCGGTATTGCTCTGTATCCATTTGAGGCGCAGGTTCAGCAGAACCGTTGGTCGCAAGAGCAGTGACTTTATCTTCTGGATTGGTGCCGCGCCACGTCTCATCAATATCACTCCAACCGTCCATGTCCGTATCTAAGGGGATCTCTTCAGTGTCGCCACTCTCAGACCGTAACCATTGATCAAAATCAGCCCAACCATCCCCATTGCTATCTTGTTGCCAATTACTTTCTAGCGGGTCTAAACCAACCGCCAACTCTACTACATCGGGAAGGCCATCATTGTCCGTATCCCTTCGTTCTCCATCTGGGTGCTCTATTGTTAATGTATATGTTTCATTTAATTGGCCTAAGGTTTCTTCCCCTCCCACTTTTAACCCGGTGAGAGTCGATTCAACCGCTGTATCACCCTGTTTATAAACGTAGAACGAATCTGTCAAACGGCCATTCTCGCTAATAGAGGTTTCAGCAAACTGAACAACCCGCTTATCTTCACCTTCAACCGTTGTGCTTAAGGTTATTACCTTATATTTAGTCAATAAAGCTGCGTCCACAGACATACTGACTCGAATCGTTTCTTTGTACTCACCGCCACCAGGGAAAACGGACAAAGCCACTAAGCCACTATCCTCCCCCAAAACTAACTGTGCTTTTTTAAATCCGGCAAGACTTACTGGTGCTAAAGAGACGCTCCCTGGTGTTGAGCTGTTGATGACATTGTTAATTAACGCATGCTGGCCTTGATCTAACACGTAATTTGCATCGGTAAATGTATCTAACCATTTACCGTGACTGTAGGAGCTCACATTACTGTGTTCATCTAACAGCCAGAGGTTGGCGTTATCGCCTTCAAAAACAGCACTAGCAACGCTTTCTTGCGAGAGTAACAGCTGCGGGAATAACAGTTGCGTGAGTAACATCAGGCTATACAACAAAATTCCTTGCTTCATTTTACTCTCCTCCTATGGGGCCTGGGCTTACCCAATCAGACAAACGCCATGATTCAATTGCATGCTTATCCGTGAACGTCACCATCTGATACCGATAATCATAACCTCTGATATAAGGGTAATAATCGCGATAAGCCAACTGCCATTCACTACCGTAAATATCTTCACTATAACTATGGCGATAAAGTACAAAATTATCGTCCGATAAGTAATACCGCAATGAACTACCAAGCTTTGCAGATGCGGTCCACTTAATTTCAGTTTTTAATGGGCTCACTTGAACCCAAGTACCTTTGCTTCCATCTGGACTTCTACCTTGTCGATAGAGAATAAATGGCAATGCTAACGGGTTCTCTATACGGGCTTTTCCCGCAAGGCTACAGTGGAATTCCGATAAAAACAACCCGCTAAACACAACTGCCCCAGTCGCTCCATCCGATACATATTGGCACATACCATCATCTGCATTAAACAGCCCCTGACGTGCGGCAAAATGAATTAGCACTGCGAGTTTATCCTGCTCTTGACCTTGCTGGTCGGACACGTAATCTCTGGCTAACTCTACTTTGAGGGGGGCACCGGCTGGCAACGGCGATATTTTTGGCCAGGGTAAATAAGAAACCTCATCAGGACCAGAGGCGCGACGGGTTTTACATAAACTGCCACTCCATCCTGAAAATCGAGCGGACTGCCCTTCTATTTGTGCCCCAACGGAAAGGCCACGAACACACCACTGATCACGGCTCGTCAGCAATTCATTGATCACCGCCGTTTTGTCATTAAAAACACGTCCTGACTCTAACCCTTCATTTGCAAAAGTCAGGATCTGTGTATCAGTGCTATCAATATCAGAGCTTATTTCAATTAGAGTTGAAGCGGTTAGCTGTAATGGCGTTCTCCAACTAAAGGTAAGGCTTTCTAATGCAGTACTTAACGATAACATTTGTGGCGGGCTAATCGGGTCATCAACACCCACTACCGTACACGGTAACGCTACTGAAGAAGAGATATTACTACTCTCGTCGCGCGCTACTGCCGTTCCACACGCAAACCCATTCTCAACAACAATTTCTAAATATCCCGGTGTGTCCGTACCACATGAAGTGTGCGTTAACGTTCGTTGGCCCGCAATCGTGTCGTGGTACTCTAAACAAGCACCAATTTCTCCTGTGCTAATGCCTACCGTTACTGGGCCGTCCGTTACCTCCCCCTCTCCTAATGGTAGGTTTTCACTACAGGTTGTTTCTGATAATTGCCAAGATCCCGATTTACACAAATCCATATCTGCCGGAATATCAGCAACACAGTATGCGTTTTTATAACTGCCATTCTTTTTATCCTTTGTATAAACTAACTGTCTGAGCTGTGACTGGGCATCACGTGCACCCCAGAAACCATCAATTTGCCCCGGCTGCAAACACAAACTTGAAACATCAGATCCAAAATTAATTGGAGTCATTGCACCTGATTGCTGATCACCCTCAACCAAGACAATGCTATGCCCACCAATGGTATCGGTAAACTGCCAGCTTTCTTGTGACTTATCCAAGGCTTCGACCTGACAACATTGAGTACTTACCGTACGAGTTACCTCGACGGTAGGGGATGCTGGTGCAGTTAGATCTGGAACAAGAACTCGAATAGGGCGACTCGGAAGGCTGTATTTCCCATCCGCCGTATAACTGGAAATGCGATACCAATAATAAGAACCTGTTTCCAGCACAGGACTTTGATCGGAAAACACCTGCCTGGAACGTAGTCCCTGCTGCACATGGATATCTGCATTATCTATAGCATAACTGACTGCGCCGTCAGGTTGAGCTAATGCATCACATTGACTTTGCTCTGCATATTCAACCGCATCAGATACGCCGTCACCGTCACGGTCCTTAAAACCTCTAGCTTCTGCAAAAGAATTAAAACGATATAATTGGTAATTAATAACATCAGCACGAGCCGTAAATGCCTGATCACATTGTAGATCGCCATCAGTGGAAATGTACTCGATAATCCCCGTCTGTACCGCTTCTGTTGCATTACAAATGGTCAAATCCGGTTTGCTTGCAATGTAATTCTCTACATTCACACTATCCCACGCCAAACGAACACCTCCATCCGGCAATGGCAAATAACCACTATCTATATTCCAAGGAGTTACTGGCGGTAAAGCATGCGGTACCTGCACAACCACATGTACTGACGGGCCATAGTGGCCAGAAAAATCCCTGCCCACAACGTAATAGGTTCTACGATCACCAGGTTTTAACCCTGCCAAAGACAGCTTATCCCGGGCCTCAACAAATTCGGGGTTATCCGTACCATCACCGTCTAACATTAATAATGTACTGTTGACACGCTCCAGCCCATCGAAAACAACCTCACCTCGCCCACCATGCGGAGAGATTTTTGCCTCCATTGCAAAATCACGTGCAACCGGGTTATTTCCTGAATCAACAATTGTACGGTAAATTTCGTAACCCGCGAGCTGAATATTGTTTGAAGCTCTATCCGTTACCGTTTCCCCTGCTGCTAGCCAGTCCAATGCAACTGTATAGTGATCCTTTGTAGAATCGCAACTATCCGCTATCGGGAGTTGTCGCAAATCTCGTACGGGTAAGACTCCGTGTTGCATACTGGTGTCCACCAATGTCCTGCCAATTAATGCTGACTTGTCAGTGAGTGAAACAGCGTATAGGGAGTAAGTATATTTTTTCCCCAACTCAACATCCCGATCCAGATAAGCTCGATTACGAACCCGTGCGATATCAAAATTTTGTCGTGACGCAAAGTGTGGCCAAAACACATCACCTTCAAGCCGTTTCAATAACTCTGGCGCATAGAGGTTGACGTCAAAATCTTGTGCATCATTGTCTTCTCCTAATTCTGCTTGCTGCAGCTCCGACAATGATAACTCTTTTAACATTGTAACCAACTGCAACAGACGCTGCTGCTGACCAGGCTCTGAAAACAACTGATAAATTTCAGCTTCAGAACGGCTACCCTCTACTAACCACTGCCCCAACACAGCCCCGTCACGCTCTAAACGAATGGACTGAACATCTTCAGGGAATTTGCCTTCTAAGATATCCCATCGAAGATACACCACCCGTTGGTTTTGTCCCTGAACTGAAGCACCACCTTCCGGCCCAGACTTAGCAATAAAATAAAACTGGCCGCTTGCTGATGCCAACGACGAAAAGAAAAATACAACAAAAGATATAATTAACGTTAATCTATTCATGCTACCAATCCCTAGTGAATGCCTGAAGGCGTATCGACATCAGCATGCCATTTATTATTTTGGTATCTTACGTTAGCGGACACATCCGCCGTTCCACACCAATCATCTCCACGAGAACGCCCCGCGCTGGTCCAGGTACCACGATCACAATCAAACCCCGCACCACCCACGACAAACGCCTGTCCTGCATAAAACAATTCCTTATTCGTATTAAAAGAAGCGGTAGTATCAACTTGCCCACGCACCGAGCCTAAGCAAGCAATCGTACCCAAAGCTCCACCTCCAATAATCCCCCCTACACCCACTGTTGGTTCAGCAGTAACCCAAGCTCCTGCACTTCCTCTAAAGGAAACATCCAAAGCACAACCCCCACTTAAAAATGGTGCTGTTAATTCACCGCGTAAATACAAGCCAAGGAACGGGTCTCCGCTAAATGGTAAAATATTTGCTGAGGCCGGATCAATGCGTGTGATATTCGTGTCGTTACAAGTACGACCCACAAACATATTTAACCCCATCGACGCACCATCAAAAGCTCCCAAACCACCCACACCGAGGTAAATTTCCGAAGCGCCGATAGAAGCATCAAAATTAAATTGATATAACGTAAACGACTGATATTCTGTAGGCTTACTTAAACTGATACCACCTCCAATTCCTGTCGGCAAATAGGCGGTAGGGCCATCATCTTCAGACAAGACAAAGTGCAATCCAATCTCATCAAATACGGTACTGGTTCCTAAAATATTCGCTTCCACATCAAAAGCGGTAATATTCACGTCGAATCCATTATCCCCTTCTCCCGCATTACATGGAGCATCATCACCACCTCCCTGAAAAGCCAAAACATCCAGCGCTGCATTAAAACTTGGCCCTTCTATATCAGACACCGCTGCCTGCATTTGCCAATTCGCATCCAGGTGAATTTGGCTCATTCCAGAATTATTAAAGCGAGCAAAGCCATCAATACCTCCTGTCGCCAAGGGTATATTTGGCATAACACCATTGGCTGCATTAAGTAGGTCAGCCGCTTCTGGCAACGCTGCTGTTAGCGCTTTTTTTACCACCCCATTGATTTGGTCAGTCAAACGTAAACTTAGCTGGGATAGCTCATCTACATATGGCCGGGTAAACTGCTGTACGTTGCTAGCAATAGCTTGCATAGCGGCCGTTTCCATAATTTTATCTGTCAAAAAACGTTGCAATTGCTGTGATGTAAATTGCCCAGCAACTAACCCCACTTGCATTTGACTTTCTACACTGGACGTTAGCGTTGCACTATATTGCTGAATGATGTTTTCTAGCGGAGCGTAGGCCGAAGTAGCAAAATCTAAATCCCCACTATCGGGTTCTGCATACAGTGCATTAATTACCCATGGAAACCCCTGCTGCTGAGTTAGGCGAAGTAGATTTTCATTAGTGTCATTAATAATAGCCGTAGCGGAAAATGATTCCCCTGCGCCCCCGGCAGATGACGCCTCCACCAACTCTATAACCAGGCCACCCAATACACTTTCTAGAACACCGGTATAAACGTTTAGATAATCAAGGTTCCCTGCAACAAGCCCCCCGCTGTATGAAACAACAAGCTGTATTTGCTGCAACCGAGCATCCAGTCCATCTAATTGCTCAAGGACGCCTGTACCCTGCTCATTTGTCAGCAAATAACGCTCTACTTCAAGCTGAAAACTCTCACTGCTTTCTCCGCAAACAGAGGCCTGCAATGAAGAGACACCCTCTTCCCAATTAATAGATAAACCATCAGCTAAGGATCGAATCCGCCCCTCCCCTTGCTCAAAAAGAGATAAACTACCCGGTGCCAACGCGGCCAAACTCGATAACCCTGGGGCTATATTTAATTCAGATAATTTTTCCATCAACCCTGTAACATTGCTACTAAAGGCTAAAAAAGGCTCCAAATGTAAACCTTGCCCCTGAGTTAACGTTCCGTTCACACAGGCGTTCACATCAACATCTAACATTGCGGTTAAACTACCTGAAGTACCTGTCAATCGATTTAATGTGTCTTTCAAAACCTGGATATTCTCTCCCGACCTGCTCAACAACAATTCTGTTTGATCAGATTGACCAACGAGAATACGAGATAGCTCTACATTACTTATCGTAAAATTTGGTAAGACGACATTTTTAACATTCACTACATTCTGAATAACAAGATTGAGATAGGCCATTTTTAGAGAAGGGTCAGTTTCCCTATCTACCGACAGCATTGCATTATGAATACCAGCCATACCCGCTTGTAACTCTGACGCCCAACGCTGATGACTGGAAAATCCTTGTAATAAATCAGCATTTACTACCGCTGACAGCTGGTTAGGAATACTATTGATCGCAGTCAATGATTCCGCCAGTTGTGCGACATCCTCTCCTGCCACTTGATCAATCAACGCCTCAACCTGATCTTTCATTGCGGACTCTATCGCCGCCCCAGATAGCCGATTAATGGTGTCTAAAGGATACTGAAGCGGCGCTAGCAACGTTTGTAAATCCACACCCCCTATACCTACACTTTGCAAATACGAACCTAAACGCTCAATACTACCTGCACTACCCAAATCCAAACTCATGGGAAGCTCTTTTACCTTCGCTATATCCGCCGACAAACCAAAACTCAACATAGAATCATCGGGACGAATAAAATCAATTCCTGCTCCAGCTTCTAACACAACGAGATCGGACTTTTGATAACGCCCAATGAGTGTTGGCGGTGTAGCAGAGTCACCCGAGGTATAATAAACGGGTAAATCAAACCCAAAACTGTTGCCCCACTGCCGCTTCGCTGACACGTCATAGAATGAATTATCCGCAAGATTGAACGCTGCATTTTCCACGGTATCCCCTGCATCAATAACACCTCCCCCCGTAACGACCGAAGGCTCAGCACCATTACTGCCGTTACGTAATCGGATATCCACCGAGGGCGACTGCCAAAAATAAGTAGCTAAACCTGCACTATCAAATTTTACAACACCATATAGCCCAACTTCAGGACTACCATCACCGCCTAACGTAAGCGTTTCTAGCCGCCCTTTATCAGACCTAAAACCAAAGCCTGCAAATGTATCTCCACCTTCTAGAATATAATCTTGACCTGCCAATGCCTCACTGCTTGCAACCGATCCGTCAGGGCGCCACTGCACATTCACCGCTTTTACAGGCTCGTCCAATGCTAGCATATTCAATGTTTGGTCTA
>CAJXZM010000027.1 GCA_913063125.1 uncultured Gammaproteobacteria bacterium
CGTACTTTGAATGAGTTATCTAAACCGCTTATTGGCAAGATTAACGGTCAAGCCTTTGGGGGTGGAACCGGTATGATCTCAGTATGTGATATTGCTATTACTGTTGAATCGGCAAAATTTGCGCTTACTGAAGTTCGTCTTGGATTAACTCCTGCGAATATATCAACGTTTGTTGTTGAGAAGATGGGTCGAGCGAATGCTCGTCGCACTTTTCTTAACGCTCGTCCACTGTCAGCTCAAAAAGCCAAAGACGTTTGTCTTGTTGATGAGGTTGTTGCAGACGGTGAATTGGATGCGGCCGTTGAAAATGAGCTTAAGTATGTATTGCAATGTGGTCCAGGGGCCATTGCTGCCACGAAGAAATTGATTTTCTACGTTGATAGCCATGATACGGATACTAACTTACATTACACTGCAAATTTGTTGGCGGATACTTGGGAATCAGAAGAAGGCCAAGAAGGTATTCGTTGTTTCTTTGCGAAAGAAACGCCAAGTTGGAGGCAGTCATGAGTAACGTTGCTAAAAGTATCACTGATATAAAAAGTATTAAGCGGTTACTGATTGCTAATCGAGGAGAGATCGCCTGTCGAGTAATTCGTACCTGTAAAAAGCTCGGTATTGAATCGGTAGCGGTATTCTCTGATGCGGATCGTCATGCTCAGCATGTACAGCAGGCAGATTTGGCGGTATATATTGGCGCTTCTAGTGCGAAGGAAAGTTACCTTAACGCACAGTCCATTATGGATGCAGCGTTAAAAATAAAAGCCGATGCAATACATCCTGGTTATGGTTTTTTATCGGAAAGTACAGAGCTGATTACTTTGTGCCAATCCAATGATGTTATTTTCATTGGTCCATCGGTTGAAAGTATCGCTGATATGGGGTCAAAGATTGAAGCTAAAGCTATCGCTCAATCATTGGATATTCCAACGGTTCCTGGTTATAACGGTGATAATCAAGATAGTGCGACATTAAAATCCGAGTCCGAAAAAGTTGGTTATCCTTTATTGATAAAAGCCAGTGCGGGTGGTGGTGGTAAGGGGATGCGTATTGTTAATTCTGCATCAGAATTTGATGAGGCGTTAACACTGGCTAAGCAAGAGTCACTAAGCTCTTTTGGTGATGATCGGGTTTTGCTAGAAAAGTATCTAGTACGCCCTAGGCACATTGAAGTACAGGTGCTGGGTGATAGTCACGGTAATGTGGTCCACCTGTTTGATCGAGAGTGTTCAATTCAGCGTAACTACCAAAAAGTAATCGAAGAAGCACCGGTAAGTCATCTCGGCGATGAACTACGCCAGAAATTATTCGATTGTGCTGTGCGTTTGGGAAAACACTTGAGTTATCTCGGTGCTGGAACGATAGAATTTATTGTTGATGCCGACACTCAAGATGCCTATTTCTTAGAGATGAATACTCGTCTACAGGTAGAGCATCCTACTACTGAGTTTGTTACGGGAATTGATCTTGTTGAATGCCAAATAAAGGTTGCGAAGGGTGAGGCTCTCACTTTCTCTCAAGATCAGATCACGGTTACTGGACATGCAATAGAAGCACGCCTTAATGCGGAAGATCCTGCGAATAACTACATGCCAGAAACCGGTACGATTGAGTTGTATCGTGAGCCAACCGGAGAGGGTTTGCGAGTAGATAGTGGCGTATCACAAGGTTCTGATATCAGTCCTTTTTACGACTCTATGGTGGCTAAGGTGATTGCCTACGGGGTTACACGAGGTCTGGCAGCACAGCGATTGTTAAAAGGCCTAAATGATTTCTCTATTGGTGGCTTTAAAACGAATCAAGAATTTTTAATTGCATTAATTACTCGCCCTGCATTTCATCAGGAGTTAACAACACAATACATTGCAAAACAATTCCCTGAAGGCTGGCAGCCTTGGGGTGAAGAAATGCATATGGCTATCGCTGCTGCCGCTTATGCAGAACAGGGTCAGTATGATGTAAGTAATATGCAGGCAGGGAATCCATGGCAGAGAAAAGGTAGCTGGCGTGTGACGGACTTGTCTGGAACACCTGCGAGTGCTTGGTTTTGTATTGAGCATGGCGGCGAGCTAATTGAAATGTCGGTGCAAGGTAGAGCGGGAGATTATCGCGTTCGTATTGGTAGTGATCTCGACGAAAAAAATGCTGAGCAATTCCATGTAATGTTAACGCGACCCAACGAGTCGCAAAGCGAAGTAACCTACTGGCAGGTGGAAATAAACAATACCCGGGTGTCGCTGGATATTTTGTTTTCCGAAAATCAAAAAGTATCACTTAGTTCGCCAAGGTTAAATCGAAGTTACTCATTTGTTACATTAGAAGACAGTTTGTTAGGTCCCGCCGCAGAGTTAAAAGATAACTCTACGTCTATCCGGGCGGTGATGCCGGGTATCGTTACGGACGTGCTTGTTAAAACAGGTGATAAAGTTGAAGAAGGCGAGACGTTGTTGGTAATGGAAGCAATGAAACTGATTCATAACTTATCTGCGCCTTGTTCTGGGGTAGTGAAAGATATCTTATGTGCGGCAGGAGATAGTGTTGCCGATGGCGCATTACTTATTGATATTGATCCTGATGAGACAGATGACTAGTTTTTAATGTTTGGCTTAGGTATAGATAGTTTCTACTTGTTAGCCGTAAAGAATAGAATTTAAAGAATTGTTGGAGAAAGAAATGATAAACCCGTATTTTGAAGAAGAACACCGTTTGTTGCGTGATCAGGTAAAGAAGTTTGTTGAAAAAGAAATTGTACCTCATGGCGAAGCGTGGGAAGAACAAGGCTATGTGCCGAGAGAATTACTGCAAAAAATGGGGGAGTTGGGATTTTTGGGCTTAACTCATGAAGAAAAATACGGTGGTAGCCAATTGGATGTTAGGGCCGCGGCGGTCTTGGCGGAGGAACTTGGACGTTCTAGTTTTGCTGGAGTTACCATTACAACCTTGGTTCACACCAATATGGCATCGCCGCATTTAGCGCTTGCGGGAAATGATGAGCAAAAACAACAGTACTTACCTGATATTATCGCAGGGAAAAAAATAACTGCTGTTTGTGTGACTGAGCCTGCTGCAGGATCGGACGTGGCTGGCATAAAAGCCCGTGCAGTGCGTGATGGTGACGATTGGGTTATTAATGGCAGCAAAATGTTTATCACCAATGGTGTTCATGGGGACATCTTTTTTGTTGCTGCAAAGACAGACCCTGATGCAAAAGGTTCACGTGGTATTTCTATGTTTATCGTAGAAAAAGGCACGCCAGGGTTTGAAATAGGTCGGTCACTTAAAAAACACGGATGGCGTAGTTCTGATACCGCTGAATTATTTTTTGATGATGTTCGTGTGCCAGCGAAAAACCTGTTAGGCGAAGAGAATAAAGGTTTTTACGCGGTAATGAAAAACTTTCAGCATGAACGAATTATGTTATCAGCAATGGGTGTTGGTGAAGCACAGAAAGCGTTAGATATAACCCTAGAGAATGTTAAACAACGACAAGCTTTTGGTGGTGCGTTATTTGATAAAGATGTGGTAAGAGATAAGTTGGCTCGCGCACAGACTAAAGTCTCATTGGCACAAAATTATACCTATTATGTAGCGTGGTTAGACGCGCAAGGTGCAGACTGCATTAAAGAAGTATCCATGCTTAAAGCCTATGCCTGTGATATTACCAATGAAGTTATGTATGACTGCTTGCAGTTACATGGCGGCATGGGGTTTATGTCAGAAAGCCCTATCGAGCGCATGTATCGTGACGCACGAGTGCTTACTATTGGTGGTGGGGCAACTGAAGTAATGTATGGTGAAGTGGCAAAACGGATGTAGTGCTGACGAAAGTCCTGACTGTCGTGTAGCCTGAAGAGTACGGGGCAAAGAACATTGTATTTGGCGTTTAGTTCAAGACCATTAATAAGGATAGTATATTGCTTGTAAATAAAGTTGTGATTATCTCTGGCATCGGTTCTGGATTAGGAATTGAATTAGCGCTGGGTGCAGCGAAACACGGTGCAAAACTTGTAATAGCCGCTCGTACGGTAAGTAAGTTAGATGCTGCGGAGGAAGAAATTCGACAGCTGCCAAATGGCGAAAACATTGATGTCCTAAAAATACCGACGGATATATGTGACAAAAGCCAGTGCGAGCGCCTGGTTGCACGTACAATTGAAGTATTTGGTCGGGTCGACTGCTTAGTTAATAGCGCTTATAACCCTGGTGTGATGGCGTTAGCCGAGACAGCAAACATGGATGCTTGGCGTGCTGTAATGGATGTGAATGTATTTGGGACGATGAACCTTATTCAGTCCGTTATACCCCACATGAAATCACAGCGAAGCGGGTCAATTGTGAATGTAAACACAATGGTGACACGTAAGCCCATGGCAACACAGGCGGGGTATGCGGCATCAAAAGCGGCTTTAAGCAGTGTTACGTCACATCTAGCGTTAGAGTTGGGGAAATATAACATCCGTGTTAATTCAACCTTTATGGGGTGGATGTGGGGAGCTCCGGTCGAATATTATTTTAAACAACGAAGTAAGGCTGAAAATGTCTCCGTTGATGCGTTAAAGAAAGAAGTTGAGAAAAATATTCCATTAGGAAAAATTCCTACCAGTGAGGAATGCGCCAATGCTGTTTTCTTTTTAGCATCAGATCTTGCGAGTGCCATGACAGGTGCTTGTTTGGATGTTAATGGTGGTGAATATTTGCCTCGGTAGTAGAGGTAATGTAGAAGCTATTTAAAAACAATATAGAAACAATGTAGGCGAAATTTATGACGTTGAAAGATTCAGTTACCCTTTATCCAGAGAAAGTGTTTCCATTAAAAAACCCACCAGGTGACAATGAAGTTGTTGATATAGCTCCGGGTGTAAAGTGGTTGCGATCTCCGTTGCCTTTATCGCTTGATCATATTAATTGCTACCTACTAAAAGATGGTGATGGTTGGTGTGTCGTGGATACCGGTATGAATACCAAGTCTGCTCGGGACAATTGGTTAGCTATTGTTGAACAGCATTGCGACAATCTTCCCATTAAAAGGGTCATTGTTACCCACCAACATCCGGACCATGTTGGTTTGGCGGGCTGGTTGTGTGAATCATTTCGTGCACGTTTATTAATGAGTGAACAAGAGTATTTGTGTTCTCGGGTATATTTGAACTATGGTCAAGCTGATTCTTCTTGGGAAGTTGAGGAGTTTTTTAAACGCTCGGCGATGTCACAACATACGTTGGATGGCCTTACGACCAGTAATAGCTTTTATGATAGCGTTTCTGCACTTCCAGGTAGTTATCACCAATTAAATGATACGCAAATACTTACGATTGGTGATAATGAATGGGAAGTAATTATTACTCGGGGGCATGCACAGGCGCATGTTTCGTTATATTGCCAAGCGTTGGATCTATATATATCGGGTGATCAAGTTTTACCAAGAATAACATCTAATGTCAGCGTGATTTCATCTGCGCCGGAGTCCAGTCCATTAACGGATTGGTATGAGGCTCATGATATTGTTGCACAACGAGTTCCAGACTCGGTATTAGTATTACCTGCTCATGAATTGCCATTTTATGGTGTCCAGCAGCGGTTGCGTGATGTGATCGATCACCATGAAGAGCGACTAGAAAAAGTTATAGCTATATGTGGTACATCAAAAAATGCACAAGTAATTACCAACTTGCTATTTGAAAAAGAATTTGATTCATTTCAAAATTATCTGGCAGTTGGTGAGTGTTTGGCACACCTGCACCGCTTAATGGAACAGGGAAAGATTACCAGAACGTTGGAAAGTGATGTTTATCTATATACTAGTTGAATATTAAAAACTAAGAATTGAGAGTTAAGAGTTAACCTAAAGTTAAGCTGAGATATTACGTAGAGAGGGAAATATGAGTGAAATTGACACGTTAGCCGGTAGCATGGAAACCATACTGACAGAACGACGGTCTGTACGTGCCTATAAGGAAAATGCCATTGCTCAGCCTCTGTTGGAAAAAATATTTACATTGGCGCAGCAGTCACCGTCAAATTGTAATACTCAGCCATGGATTGTGCATGTAGCCAGCGGCGAAACACTTGATGCAATGCGAGAGGCGCTTCCTGAACAAGTTAAGACGGGGAAAACACATTTGGATTTTCCGTACAACATAAAATACCCGGGTGTCTATCAAGATCGTCAATACGATGCAGCGAACCAGTTGTACGCGTCATTAGGTATTAAACGAGAGGAGAAGTCACGCCGCCAAGACGTGTTTATGCAGAACTATCAATTTTTTGGTGCTCCCCATGCAGCATTTTTATTCTTGCCATCACATTTTGACTTACGAGAAGCTGTTGATGTTGGCATGTATGCACAAACGCTAATGTTAACGTTAGCTGCACATGGATTAGGAAGTTGCCCGCAAACTTCTTTAGGTTTTCATACGGATATTGTTAAAGAAATATTGGGTGTTGAGGATTCATTGAATTTATTATTCGGAATTTCTTTTGGTTATCCTGATGTAGACAACCCCATTAATAATGCTCGTGTTGGTCGCGCTGATATTAGCGACATTACAACGTTTCATCACTAAGGCAATGTTTTCGATTATCCAGGTAAATAATAATGAATAATAATAATTTCAAAAGAGCCCTTATCAACCTTTCTTTATCGGCCATTTTTCTAGGCGCTTCTCTTCCGGTAAGTGCAATGCAACCGTTGGCAGATATCGAAGCGTTTAAATCGATCATGGTCGATGGGCAGGATATTGCCGCAGCATTAGGAAAATCAATTAGTACATTGTCTCTTGCTGCTATTGTTGATGACGAATTAGAGCCAATCCCATATCAATTTGATGAGTATAATGAAGGAGGGGCGATATTTTTTGAGGGTTGGGATGTTCCTATTTTAGGAACCCAGGGTGTTATGGATGACCAGGATAAGCTGCTGTTTCTTTATAAAGATGCAGGGGAAAGAAAAACCAATGAACAACGTTTTGATGGTGTTCCCTTGGCAGAGCTATCTGTAACGGGGCGTGATGGTGTGACACGTTACGTTTACTTAATGGAAAATTCTCGATTACGGTCCGATGAGCAGTATGTACGTTACAGTTCAGAAGAAGCGCTTGTTGAGACGGATTTTTATTCATTGTCTTACAATCAAGATAATCATATTAATTGGCAAGATTTGTCGATTGCAGGTTATGAAGGTAAAGATAACCCGATTGATGGTTTAAAGTTTCGTATGGAAACGGATGTTGTGATGAATTTGACGTCTATAAGTCTAAATAATAAACATATTGTCGCCAAGCCAGCGGGAGAGAGAGCCGGGCCAATACGCACAACAACACAAATGGAGTTAACGGTATGGATGTTTGGTTTACCAATGATGCTAATAAGCATGCAGGTGCATCACTATCCTCAATCAGTGATTTATGACGCTCGTGTAATGATGCCTGAGACTCGACGTTCTATGATGGCGAAGACCTCTGTAGCGATTTCAATCGATGCTAATAATTTGCTGGGGGCTACTGTACGCACTGCATCAGGACCACTTCAGGCCGGTATCGTTGACGGTGAGATCGGTGCTATTGAAAGAAGTATGATGGAGGCGGGTGTTGATGAGAAAGAAGGTCGTTGGATATGGATATCAACGAATAAAAATTTGGATATATTGACGTATTTTGACTTTCTTGGTGGAACTAATGAGCCATTAAGTTTGGTATATGATGACGATAAATTCATCGAGAATTTACCAGAACGTTTCCCGGGCCAGTTACCTAATGTGGGTTATAGTATTGATGGATTTCCTGAAGAAGGGTTCTTTGGATTCGTCTTTAGCTTTTTCTTTAGTAATGGATACGATGGAGATCCACGTCTATTCACTCAGCAGTTGCGGGTATTGCCGGACGTAGTGGTGAATCAAATTTAACGATGAAATGTGTTTTATAGAGGGCGAAGAGCAAGGTACTGGAGAAATATAATGCTTAGGTGGACTGCAGGTGTCGAATGACACCTGCTAAAGGTGGGGACTGATACCTTATCCGCTCGAAGAGGCTTGTTAACTAAAGGCAAAGTACTCAGCATCGAAATTTAGTATGTCATCACCTATGATAGCTTCAATAGGAGCAGGGTTTGATTTCTCAGCAGGTAGGCCGTTTTTAAAGGATACATAGGCCGCTACGTTAACCAATAGCTCGCCGTCTTCGCTTTGAACCAGTATGGATTCGTCGTTTATCGCACGTAATAGGCGTTTTTTTTGGTTGTTAGTCGTAGTAATGTCTTGAATGCTCATAGTTGTCCTAAAAAGTGTTCAGCGGGAATGGCGGCCAGTATACTGCTGTTTGGGTACAAATAATATTTATACCGAGAGATTGCTCATTAATTCAGCACCTTGTCGACTCTATGTGTCATTCCCCCTACGTGACTTCAACGCTCTTCCGTAGGGCTCCTTTTTCTAACTGCAGCAATGCGAATTTCGTTATACATCTGTTTAAGGTAGCTTCGCTTTAGTCCAGCGCTGGTGTCTGGATCTTGGTGTACTGCAAGCCGGTATATTTGATGGGAGAACCATGATACCTGTGCTTGCACATTCATCATCGAGATCAGTTTGTAGGGGCTATTAATGCCCATTTTCCCATTTCCAAATTGTAATGTGTTTTCATAAGGGTGTAAGTGCTGAATATTTCCTTGAATTAATTTTCTTGGTAAATCGGGTTCTACACAGAATGGGCGGGCTAATCCGATGATGTCCACTTCACTATTCAACAGAGCTTCTCGCATGGTGTCTGCTGATCGAAACCCTCCAGTGACGGCAAAGGGCGTTTTTATTGCAGCGCGAATGGTTTTAGCATAATCTAAAAAATATGCCTCACGCTGCTTGGTGCTTTCTCGTTTTGTTTGGTTGGTGTCGTTTGGCGTATCAGTGGTACCAAACATATTGGTTTGTTCGTAGGTGCCGCCAGAAATCTCCAATAGATCAATTTTTTCATGTTCAAGCATCTTCGCTACTTCAACACATTCAACTAATGTAAAACCACCTTTCTGGAAATCCGCTGAATTAAGTTTTACGGATATTGGAAATTCACTACCAACATTGTTTCGAACCGCTCTAACAACGTCTAGCAATAAACGTGCTCGATTCTCAAGACTGCCGCCCCAGCGGTCGTTACGTTGGTTGACTACTGGAGAGAGAAATTCACTTATCAGATAGCCATGAGCTCCATGTATCTGTACACCGGCGAATCCAGAATTTTTTGCCCCTAGGGCAGTAACGCCGAAACGACGAATGATATCTTGAATATCATTTTCTGTTAGTGCACGAGGCTCAGCAAAATACCCCCCAAGTTTTAATTGCACGGGAGAAGGTGCCAACGGTGTTTTGGATACAATTTTGGCAACTTGTCTACCGGGGTGACTGATTTGCATCCACATCGGGTTGCCATTACTTTGGCCAGCCGTCGCCCAATGTCTAAGGTGTGGTTGGTCAGCGGAGCTTTCTACGCAAACATTTCCAGGTCGCTCAAGGTAACGGGCATCTACCATCACGTTACCGGTAATAAGTAATCCTGCATCTCCCTCTGCCCAGCGTTGATATAATGTAGCATGGCGCTGTGTGGCTTGATCGTTATAATCAGCCATACCTTCTGTCATGGCTGATTTAAGGATGCGATTGTTTAATGTGACGCCACAGGGGAGTGTGATCGCATCGTTTAGGGTGGTTGTCATTATATCTACTACGGTTACCTCTTCCGGTAAGGAAAAGCTTACAAAAGTGTGCCATGTTGTATATGGGCCAGCAATAACGCATTCGGGGATAAACTGTTGCTAGAAAAGAAACAATGCTTTGATGTCTATAGCCGCGTTTAATTGGATTGTGACTAAGTTTATGAAATATATGAAGATCTGGAGGGTAGGTTGTTTAAAATGAATAATGTGGAATGTAATATGGTAGAAGGCGTGTAAAATAGAAACGTATTTTTATACTAATAAGGCAGTGGAAAACGTAATGGAAAATTTTGATAATGATGATGAGTATCTATCTAAGCGATTTAACAATATAGATGCGTCAGGGAATAGCATTACGGATAAAGAATTTGAAGATTGTACCTTTACGGAGTGCGATTTTAGTGACGTGTTATTTGATAAGTGTACCTTTATTGATTGTCATTTTGTCAAATGTAATCTAAGTGTTGCTAAGCTTTCTTACAGTAAATTCTCAGATGTCGTATTTGACGAGTGTAAAGTGATTGGGGTTGACTGGACAAAAGCAACGTGGCCAAACCTAACTACATTTGCACAAGTGAAATTTCATAAATCAATTCTTAATGATTCTTCATTCTATGGTCTTGAAATGGGGGAGTTGGTTTTGGAGGATTGTAAGGTTCACGATGTAGATTTTAGGGAAGGCAATTTTAATGAAGCCGATTTTTCTGGCTCAGATTTCTTGCATAGTGTGTTTGGAAAGACAAATCTAGCATTGGCTAATTTTTCTGAATCAACAAATTACAGTATTGATGTCTATAACAACCGTATCAAAGGCGCGAAATTTTGTCGTTTCGAAGCAGTCAGTTTACTTGAAAGTCTAGAAATCGAATTAGTTGACTAGGTATAGGGTAAAGACGTCGCGGTTTAGGGTGTTATTTGCGATAGGCTTGATGCTTGTCAATTAACGTTGGTTTAAGGGAAATCAGATCAAGGCTATACTCCCAACCAAGCATTTACCTAAATAACAGTAGAAAAGTGATTCAGTTTATGAAGAATAGCCAATATTTTTATCGCTCAGCCGTTTTTACGCGAAAGGATAATCAGGTGGCCTTGGCTGATATTCATCAACCTACAAATATTAGCCCTTTGGATGACTGGATGGGGATTGTTGTATCGCTGGCGGATGGTAATCACACCATTGAGGAGCTTGTTAGCTATCTGAAGAAACATTACCCAATGCCACCGGAAAACCTAGAAAAAACGCTTCATTCTGTTCTTGAAAGGTTGATAGAGGGTGAAATTGTTCGGTTAACGGATGAAAAGGTCGAGCTTCCGTACTATTTGGCATCCCCGCTTGAAGAGCTTGATATTGAAAAAGCGAAGAAACTGATGAATGAAGATGGCTATCAAGTTCACTAAACCATTTTTAGATATGTTTTTCTATAATTTAGTCGTCCAAGAGATAACTTCTTCGGAGGTTTCAAGCGTTTTACCCGCCCGGCTAAAGTCACTGCTAATGTGCCAATCGCCGTTATATTGATATGCGCTGATGAGAGCGAAACCATCACCCGGGTAAAATATTGAGGACACCTGACATTGAAGGTTGTTTTTTCCTATGCTAAAAGCCTCCTTACTTGCGAAGTCGTTTGGATTTGAATTCGCAAAAGGGTAGGGAGAATACAGTCCGGAGCTGTGAATGGAATAGATACGTGTCTTAGTGGGTTGGGCTTTAGTCTTCGATGTTGAGCTAATGGTAAGATTAGTGGTTAAGTCAATAGTCGTTACGTTTGATACGTGTTCATCCCCGGACAAAAATATCAGGTTTTTAATGTCATTTAGGGCTATATATTCGAGTAATCTGTACATTGTTCTGGGGTAACCATCCCAGGCATCAGAATGAATTGCGCTGTAAGTGGCTGCGCTGTGTAATCGCCGGGGTAATAGCATGGAAGCAGATGAGATAAAGCGAGGCTTATCGTTATCAGATTTGGTTTTTTCTAACCAGTGTATAAACGCCTGAAATTGATTGTCAGAAATTAACGTAGCCTCTATAAGTGGTTTTATCTGATGCAAATCATCATTATTCTTAATGCTACGTCCTTCGCGTTCAGTGCGGGTGTCTAGCATAAAAAAATCAAAATCCTGCTGTTCAAAAGAATACCAAAGTGGAATGCCGTTGACGTCCGTACTGTTTGGGTGTGGTGTTTGATGCAAGTTTCGTTGGAAATTCAGATAGGATTTTTTCCCATATTCAAACAGATTAGCGTTGCCCATTGTTAACTCTGATCGGTCCCAGTTATCCACAATTTCATGGTCATCCAACATCATAAAGCTTGGAAGGCGCCGGAAAACGGACTTGACAGCAGGTTGAGACAACCATTTGTGATAGGGCCGAGTGTATCGGTCATGACTATCGGTTGGGTCAAACAGTCCCGCACTGGCATCGGTATAAACTTGATCGCCCATGAGCACAATAAATTGAGGCACCAAATATTTTGGTGTAGAGGTGGCCTTTTTATCTAAATGTTTTGCAAGTCGTTCATACGATGCATAGGCGAGTTTTTTGTCAAGAAGTCCAGCGGGGTATTGGCAAGCCGCGAGAGCGAATTGTGTTTGTTGGTTATGTTGTGAGTTTGGCCGCTTGGTCCATTGTATAATAGCGGATTCAAGATTGTCTTTGGGTTGTTTTAGGATGTTGTTAATGGATTGAATAAAATCATTGCCTAATATGTGTGATATTAGGTATTGGTAGATTTGTTGGGTTTCCGGCATAGCTTCGAAGTTTCTATACAGGAGATCCAATAAATTCTCGGGTAAGCATAGTGGGCATGATATTTCGTCCCAATTAATGTGCGGATCATCGATCAGTAGAGCTAATGCGCCATCTGCATTTTCAAAAATAGTCGTGACGACGAGTTCAGTTTTTATCCAGTTCTGTTGTATGGGAGATGCAAATTTCATGAATAGATTTTGGTGAAATGGGCCCTCAGAATCTGCTAGCTCCACCTTACTGCCATTAACATTGACTGCGATAAAAATAATGAAATCTGGTCGCATTCTCTGGGGGTTTATACCTAAGCTAACGGCAATTTTATTTGATGTTGACAGTGATCCAATTACTGGTCCTGAATAAGGCGTTTCACAATGGAAACGCGGATGGTTTTCTGTTGAATCACACTTGGCCTCATGTTTTTTATCAAGAAAATCAGATATTTTATGAAAATTTATTATGGATTTTTTACCTATCAACGAATCCTGATGACCAAACCCTTGTAGTGTCTCTGTATGATAATCACAGCCAGCGGCTGTCATGGTTTGTTGCATTCGATTGAGAGTTGAGACATTTGAAAGGCCGTTTTCGCTTCCATGAATACTTAATGTTGGGAATTTCCAGAAATCTTGTAAATTTTCATTGGTTACGTATTCGTTTTCACCATATTTGTTGGTTATCTTGCCGTGGGTCGCGAAGTCAATCACTCGCGTTAACGTAGCTAAGTTGAGTGGGCCAAAAAAGTCGTTAATATTTTCTAGTGTTTCATTTGATAGGTTAGCGAGTGAAAATGAACGGCCGAATAGGACATCTATGCGGTGTCTTGTCGTTGTGAAATTCGTTTCCTTCCATGGTAGCGCTGGATTTTCAAGGTCAAATTCTTCGTCCGGATAAGGCAGTACTGAACATAGAAAATCAATGATGTTTTCTACGTTAGGTGCATTTTCGGTACGCCTAAATGTGTAGGCCTCCGATGGTATTATTTGTTGTAAGTAATTAAGGACATACGCTCTAAATATATTTTCAGGACTAAATACAACTTTAGGACCTATTTGGGACAGTACGACTTTATTGATTCTTTGGTGTAGTCGAACTCGTTGTTCGTAATACGGATGTTTTTTCTCTGGCGTTGATAAAATGGCCATGCTTAACATTGTGCTTCCCATGCAATGAGCGATGACGTCGACTTTATCTTTCTGAGTTTCCCTACAAATATGTTCGAAAGCGAGAGGGATGTCTTCAAATGCAACGTCTTCAAACGACCAGGGCAGGCTTGCACTTGGTAACGCGCTACTTGTACGTAAGTCTACCACCCAAACATCCCGGCCTTTGTTCCAAAAATACTGAGCTAGACTTGGCTTAAGTGTTGGGTGTGTAAACGTAGTTCCGCTAGCGCTATAGCCGTGGATCATGATGACAGGTGGTCGGGAGGACGCTGAGTTTTTATAGCGTGTTAATCGAACTGCAACCGGCGAAACTGTCGAGGCATGAGAGGCGCTTTTTATCTCTAGTGTGGTTATGACTGGCGCTGAGACACCAGCAATGTTCCGAGGGAGTCGGTTGATAATTGATTCTTGATGAGCGTCTGCTTTTCGGAAACTGCGAAAATGAATGTTGAAAATTGCTCGTAAAAAATAGCTAAAGAAACTTGCAGTATCCATTAACGCCGTAGGTTGATCCTCTTGATCAACAATGCTTACTAAGGGTTTATCATAATGACTGGAGAAATTTGGATCGTATCGTAATATCTCGGTTCCTTTTCTGATGAAAAATTTTGAGGGCTGAATTCCTGGGAATTTTATAAGATGTAATTCTTCCAGCTGGCGAATGGGATTGCTTCGTCGAGTATATTGGATTATTTTTGATCCCAATATGGGTATTCGAAGGGCATTTCTGTCAAATCCATCGATGTTTTTAGGCCAGCCACTTTCTGGTTTTTTCAGAGATAGATGATAATCAAATGATCTCGATTCTCCTCCTCGAGAGCTTAGGGAGTAAAACGTTTTAAGCGATTTAGGGATATCTGTTTTTTGGTGGTTATTCTCTTTTATTTTGTTTTTGGCGGTTTTCCATAAGTCTCTAAACCCCCTGTTCCTTAACCAGGGCCAAAGTGTTCGAAGGACTCTTGTTAATGCTGTTGATGGTTTTCTAGGCATTAAATGTAGTGAACCTGAAACGGAGCTGGTTAATAGTGAATGCTCGTCAAACGCTTTGTCATCAACACCTTTGTCGATTAATTGTTGCCAAGTATCGCGACAAAATATACGTAATTGGCTATCTTGATTGTTAACGGTGAGTTTTCGGAAGTTGTTATGGGTGAAGTCTCTTATAGCAAATTCATTAAAGCGTAATGTAAGGTCAATAACGCAATGTATGGGGGCGTTATTGTTGTCAGTGAGGGTGATTTGACCTTTTAGACGTTCATTGATCTCTATGCGGGTTTCTTTTGTTTCTTTAATTGGGTTGCTATTTTTATATACTGGACGTTTTGTTTGTGGGGTAATATCGTATTTTGGCGCTTTATTAACATCTAATCCCCACTCTTTTTTAAGAATACTAATGGATCGAAAGGCTATCGCAGCAATGGTTAATGCTGGGTTTGCTTCTAATGCACTTGGTATAATTGAACCATCTAGAATAACAAGGCCTTCATGAGTTATATTTCCTTTTTCATTTTCTGAGGCATCGTATACCCTACCTATGTTATCAACAACGCCTAATTCGGATGTGTCGGCCATTGTGCAACCACCAAGAGGGTGAACAGTTATTAGTGTTCCATTTTTTGATCTTTTATTTTCTGGTGAAAAGTTGAACGGTAAATTCCATATTGGGTTTCTTAATATATCTCCGCCTGTATTTGATTTTCTTATAAGTTTTTCTAATGCATTAATTTGAGTGGGAAAGACAGGGTTTTCAGATAATTTTGGCCAATGTACGTGAATGTTACCGTCACTTTTATTGCGATGCTCTCGATTGTTTGATGACCACCTTAATGACCCCTTTGCATCATCGTTACCCATTAATACAAAGACGGAGGTGTTGTTGATTTCCTTTGTATTAATGGCAAAGGGGTCTTTTTTTGGATTTCCTGAATGATGTGTTTCTTTGTCCGTTGTTGTCAGCATAGAGATGCTTTGAATAGAGGTCGTGATTTCTTCAAACAAACGCTGTAAAGGGCCAGGCACCGCTATTTCTTCAATTAAAATGGACTGGCTTGTCTCGTCACGTAGATCAATTAGGCTTGTAATGGCAGGGCCTATTTTGCGTTCGTCTGGTTGTATATGTTCATTGGCAACAGCATTTACAGGTTTTTTTTGATTATAGACTGCCGATAACATGTCACCATTTGAAGAAAATTGTTTTCCTAGCTGTTTCGAAAATTTTAACGTAGGGCTTTGAGATCGCATAAGTATTTCAGCTGACCCTAACGTCCCAGCCGCAATAATGACTTTTTTTGCAGATAACGTTGTCACATCGCCTTCTTGTGTTTGCCGGTTTTTTTTTGTGGGAATAATCGATAGGAGCCACTTCTTCTTACTATTATTTTTACCAGGTGAGATGCAAAGAACGGTTGCTCCTGTATAAATTTCAACCCCTTTGCGCCAAGCATTTACAAGTAAATTGGTGTCTAAGGATTCTTTGGCGTTGTGATTACACCCCGTTGTACAGTCCCCGCAAAGGTTACAGGCATTTAGCATTACCCCGGAGTCATTCGTTTTGTCTTCCATCGCAATGGTGAGAGGGGCTGCTGAAAAAGATTTTGATTGTTGAGGGTTGCCTATATCTATGGCTAAATTTTTTAATGCCTGATGTTTTAATAGTGGTTGTTGTTGATGTTGTGAGTGACGTTCGATAGTGTTGTCGAGATGTGCATTTTTTGCCCCAAGTTTTTGCTTTGCTTCCTCGTAATAACCACTAGAAAGATTGTTTGGGCTGTTGTTTTGCAGTGAGGATGGCCATCGATTATCAAATACTGAAGCTTTTGCTTCTACCATAACGCCGGCGTTGATAAGAGAGCCTCCTCCTAACCCATTTGCGACGAGGGTGTTAAGACTGGGGCTGATATGAAGGTCGAATAACCCTTCATGCTTCTTTTTATAGTTTGTATTGTTTAGTGTTTTTTCGGTTGAATTTATTCGAATGTGAGCAGGGATTTCTGCCATACGAGATGGGAACATGCCGGGTAGATATTCACTACCTCGTTCCAAAAGGCATATACGGAGGGGTTCGTTATTATCGCTTAGACCGGAAAGTTCTGATGCCGCGATCGAACCTCCGTAACCACTACCGATGATGATGATGTCATAATCGTAACTCAAACTATCGGAATTACTGTCGTCAGAAGCGGAGGCCTGCTGTGTTACCTGTTTTGCAATTAGCGTTTCAAAACTTAGAGATATCCCGAGGGGCGATCGATCGTGCATAAAAAATGTCAACCGTAAGTATTAGGTCTCAAGACAGCTTTCTTGAGGCTCTTCTATATATTGAAATACTTCAGCAATTGCTTGTTCGAGTTCATAAACAAGAACAGGTTTGTGTAGTATGGAAATGGTGGCTTTCTCTGCTTCTTGTAATCGTTCGGGAGCGGTGTCCCCACTGATTAAAATAGCAGGCAATTGTGGGTATATTTTGCGTATAGCTTGTATCGATAAAATACCGTTATCGGTGCCTCGCAATCGTAAATCCGCGAGAATGATATTGGGTTTATTGGATTGCGCCAGAATCAAGGCGGATTCCGTGCTATCAGCAATGGCTACTTTGCAGCCTAAACCTTCTAATAGGGCCTGCATACCCAGCCCAACTTCTTCTTCGTCATCAATGACAAGAGCATTAATGATGTTCCATGATATTTTTTTTCTTGTAGCAGAAGTAGTAATTACTGGCTTTTTGAATGAACGCTTTATTGTTATCGTAAAATGAGTACCCTTACCTACGGTTGACTTCATTGTTATTTTAACATTCAGTAGGTTTACGAGGCGCCTGACGATTGCAAGTCCTAACCCTAAGCCTTTTGTATTGTCTCGTTCAGGATTGTCCAGTTGGTAAAACTCTTCAAATATATGTTGTTGTTCGTTTTCTGGGATACCTTGCCCCGTGTCTGAAATTGTAATGGTGTGAGTGTCTTTTTGTGTTTCAATGCTAAGAAGAACGCTGCCGTTTTTTGTATATTTTATACCGTTTGAAAGTAGGTTTCTTAAAATTCGGTCAAGTAGGAATTCATCAGTTTCAACAAGTGCATCATCAATACAGTCAAACCATATTTTTAGCTTCTTCTCACCTGCAGTAGGAATGAATTCCGTTTGTAAACGCTCACCCATTAGGCGTAAATTGAAGAGTGTGTTGTTTGCTTGAACTATGCCAGCATCAAGCTTAGAGATATCCAATAATGAGTCGAGGTGAGACACTAATGACTGAAGTGCTGTATCCATGTGTGAAGCAATTTCTCGACTTTCTTTGTCCAATGTACGTCGAGAAAGGGCACCACTAAACAGCGATAAGGCATGGATGGGTTGTCTTAAGTCGTGGCTTGCGGAAGCGAGGAAGCGTGTTTTTGCTCGGCTTGCATTTTCTGCTTCTTGAAGTGCGCGTTGTAATTGAGCGTTGAGACTTTCTTGTTGCCCGCGAATTAGAAAAAAACCTTTGATGAGTTCAAAACTTTCTTTCGATAAATTTAGCATAACAAGGCTTGAACAAATTAACATGATAGCAATAACATAGTTAATCAAGTTACTCTCTTGTGTAATGGCTACTACCGCCCACATAGAAGCTGTAGATAGTATGGTGGGCGCAATATAGGCGAGTGAAATAGGTAAAAAACCTGCTGTTGTCATGATAGTGATGGAGCCTATACCCATGAGAATCATTGTTTGAATCATGCGCTGATGTTCATTAAAGTCTGGGAAAAATGCTAACGATAATGCATGAATGGTTCCATTTATTGCACTGAGGCTGATAGCGAGCCTTAATCGGGCTTGATCAGAGTATTGAACTAACGAAGGCAGCTTGATAAGTATTGCAGAGCGAAAGAGCAAGAAGCATGTCGCTAGTGTTATCCAGGTAACCCAGTATTGAGCTGAAACATATTCAGCTGCAAAACTGGCAATAACGGAGAGTAATAGAAATGTAGGGATTAGCCCCATCCAGCCTTGATGAGCAAGCATACGAAGCAGCTCTTGTTCAATGTTGGCAGTAGGAGTTTGATGGTATTTAGAAGATGACACGTTCCATGTTCCTTACGAGCGCGATAAACGTAGGTTTCAGCCTTGAAGCCCTGTCTAGTTGGCATATGAGGTAGATTATAAAAGATTTTTTGGATTGGTGGAACCAGGGAAATGATAGCCAGTTAGGCTGCCTCGTGTACAATGGTTATTTTTTGAGACTTGTTGTATGACACGGGCAACCTCTAGACTGATTTTTATCATATCGGCAATTGTATCGTTAGGACCGCTATCTATCGATTTATATCTACCTGCGATGCCATCATTGGTGACGGTGTTTGGTACTAGTGTGGATCGAGTGCAGTTAACCCTTTCCAGTTACCTATTGGGTTTTGCATTTTTTCACCTCGTTTGCGGCCCGTTGTCTGATCGTTATGGACGTAAACCCATCTTACTTACAGGTTTAAGCATTTATGTGCTGATGAGTGTGTTGTGTGCTTTATCGGATTCTATCGAGGAGCTTATTATATTCCGTTTTTTTCAAGCTATGGGTGCTTGTTGTGCTCCGACGTTGGGGCGGGCAGTGGTTCGTGATGTATTTCCGCCAGATCAAGCAGTAAAAGCATTAGCGTATGTTTCGAGTTTAATGGCATTGGCACCGGTTGCGGCTCCGAGTATTGGTGGGTTATTGCTGTTATACGGTGATTGGACATTAATGTTTTGGGCGTTAGCATTGTGTGGTGTTCTTGCAATAGGATTGGTTATTTGTTTCTTGCCAGAATCATTGCCGGAAAAACAATCATTACACCCCAAAATAATTGCTAGAAATTATCTAACATTACTTAAAAATGCCGACTATATGGGGAATGTGCTTACCGCGGCATGTATGTATGCCAGTATTTTTGCGTTTTTGTCGGGAGCTAGTTTTGTTCTAATTACCTTTATGGGCGTAAAGGCCGAACACTTTGGATTTTATTTTGTGTTTATTGTCGTGGGTTATATTAGCGGAAATCTATTCACTGCACGCATTGGTTATCGCTGGCAGTCACGCCGAGTGTTTCGGTTAGGTATATTTATATCTTGTGGTGCGTCCTTTTTGATGGTTGTTTTTTGTTTGATGCAATGGTTTTCAGCGTTGTTTATTGTCGTGCCGGTGGCGTTTGTCGCAATGGCGGTAGGGCTCGTTATGCCTAATGCCACGGCAGAAGCATTGCGACCATTTTCTCATATGGCAGCAACAGCATCCGCGTTGATGGGATTTATTCAAATGGGAGCCGCTGCTATTAGTGGATGGTTGGTAGGGGTGTTTCTACAAGACTCGCCCTTACCCATGGCATTAGTGATTTTTGGGACAGGCTGTTGTGCAGTGTTGTGCTATGGGTTGATACTTCCCCGTGAATCACGTAAAGATAGTTGCTGAAAAAATTACTGATAAGAGATACAACATGGGAAATAACGCAGGTTTTACCAATAAAACGGTTTGGATAACGGGGGCTAGTTCAGGAATCGGTAAAGAACTTGCGCATCAGTTTGCAGCTCAGGGGGCCAGGGTTGTACTTTCCGCTCGTCGTGCAGATGTGTTGGAAACTGTTCGGGCTTCCTTGGCTGGCGGCGTTGAACGCCATTGGGTGGTACCGCTGGATCTTGAGGACGCTGATAGATTGATGGAAAGTGCAACCAAGGCTCTGTTGGATATCGGTCCTGTAGATATTTTGGTTAATAACGGCGGTATTTCTCAGCGAGGCTTGTTTTTAGAAACCGATTTCTCTGTTTATCGACGTATTATGGACGTGAACTATTTGGGAACTGTGGCGTTAACCAAAGTGGTGTTACCAGACATGGTAGAGCGGGGGACGGGTTCAGTTGTTTGTATCAGTAGTGTTGCTGGTAAGGTGGGGTCAAAGTTACGTACAGGGTATTCAGGCTCCAAATTCGCAGTGGTGGGATTTATGGATTGTTTGCGAGCAGAAGTGAGCTCCCAGGGGGTTCAATGCCTGACTGTCTGCCCTGGTTTTATCAACACCGATATTGCGAAAAATGCATTGGATGCCAATGGCAATGCTCAGCAGATTAACGAAGCGTCTATTGAGGAAGGGTTAACTGCTGGAGAGTGTTGTCAGCAGATTATCGCGGCAATTGAGCAAGGTAAGGATGAGATTGTTGTCGGTAAGGGAATTAGTGGCTTAGCACCTACGATTAAACGCTTTTTTCCTGGGCTGTATAACACCTTAGCGGCTCGGCGAGAGCATCGTTAAACTATCCAGCGAAGCCATCTCATCGAATGGAAAAGCCTTTCATAAAAAGATAGTCTCACCCATCTAGCTTTATTCAGTCAGACGGATGAGTCATATCATCATGCTTTATGACAAAAAGCGGTTAGTCACAGAGATGATGGTCGTCTGGGTCAGCTCCAATAGTGTCAATGGCTGCAGCTAATGAAACCCCACTATCACGATCGTCGCAGTAGTATTCAGTACCGACCTGATCGACAGAAGAAGCCACATTTATCCCCCAACCAACAGCTTGAAAACCTTCAATGCCGACGTTTTGAGTTTCTTCTGGCAGCGTTAGCGCACAAAACGCTGAGGTAAAGCCTGTTGCTTCGGTCGTGATATTATAATCAATCGTGTCATATTCGCCTTTTGAGTAATAGCTTCTTAATGGGTTCTGGGTGCAGGTCATGTCAACTTGACCATCAACAAGTGGTGTTGTTGTCGTGTCGCCAGCTTCCAAAAAAAAGTATCGATAGTTAAAACCATGCTTAACCAAACCACCCGCTAAAGGGTCGGGCGTATCATTAGCGCCAGACGTATAAACAGAAGCAAAGGCAGAAGGGTTTGTTGCGCCATAATTATAAGTCTCATAACTCATGTTCGGGATTTTGCTATACCGGTGATAGACATCCCATTTCATGCCACCCCAAAATGCAGTATGATGATCAACCGTTTGTTTATAGTCCAAGTTGGCGGACATCATCGGTGCTGGTACGATTTCTCGGAAGCTTCGGATAAATTCTCTAGTACCTAGAGAAGCAAGACCCGCACAATTATTTGGATCGTTCTCTATGTCGTTATTCTCACCTACACCGGTAAAATAAAGTCCTGGAAGCAAGGTAAGAAGCGTTTGGCACTTAGTTTTAAGGTTGTCGTATATATCGTCAAAAAAATTCACGTCCTCTGGGACTAAACCACCTGCTAAATACTCCGGTTCTTCTGCAAGCGCATTAAAATCCCCAGTTTTTCCAGAGTTAAAATAAGGGGTATCTGCAGTGATAAGCTCTCGTGGAACACACGTAGCAGGAATTGGGGCCGCAATTAAAGGAATGATAATTGCATTTTTCATCCCATTTATCGACAACCCAGTCTCCCCACTGAACGTTATAGTCGCATCATTACAGTCATAGGTATAACGGCCGTTGTATTGACTTGATCCCGCTGTATCTAAGGTTTCAGTCCACATTGTAGCGAAGGGTTTAGCAGTCGCGTTTGCTGACATTGCAGCTAAACCAAACGCAGCTACCGTAAGGCCCAATTTCTTTCCAAATATCATAAAATAACATCCTAATGTTCTAATGAGTAATATAAATTGCTTATTGTTTTTAATATTTCCCTTTTAGGGAGACGTTATCTGTAAACAAAGACTTTAGGGTATTAATATCTACAGATACGTTAAAGACGAACGAGAATGATAAGGTAGGACATAAAATTATAAATAAATATTAGAAAAGACTATGTAAAAGCTTAAAGAGGCTGGATAAATAATTCAGTTACCTTAATTCGGTATGATTCTGGGTGAGGAAGTTGTTATAAAATAGGATGATATTTAATGAGGTAACAATGACGCTATAAATAAAATATACGTTAATGCTTTACGCAGAGTATTTTTTAAACTCGTTGCCGTCTAAAAAAGTCGGGTTGAATTACTTGAGAAATACTCTGCGAATAGCATCGCTATCTACGCTTATGCAATAGCTTCTTTTGCTTCCTTCGCAACTTTTTCAACTTTCTTGGTTGCTTTTTTTACTTTAGTTGCTGTTTTTTCTACAACAGATTTAGTGGCATCGGCAGCTTTATCAACTGCTTCTATCACTTTCTCTTCAGTAGTAGGTTCTTTTTCTAGCTTGGCGATTAATTCTGCTAATGCATCGCCTGCTTTTTCGTTAAGCTCGCGTAACTTGCTACCTGCTTTTTTAGCCACATCTTTGTTCTGGGTATGAAGGTTACCCGTTAACTCTGCTGATTTCTCAGAGAGTGAAAGGTATTGCTCTTCTGCTTTACCGATAGTTGACTCAATGGTTTCTTGGATTTTTTGTTGTGCTGCAAGTAATTTGCCCATATGAAGTTATTCCTATTGAAAATGTGAACGGTATAAAAAATGACCTGCACTTAACGAGGCAAGTCTGCAAGGCGCATTATATGGGTATGAATTAGAATACAAAAACTAATAAACTGAAATTGTGTAGAAGAACACGAAAATAATTTCCCTGTCACTATAGTTTGTTCGGGCTTGGCGGTAAAGTACAATGATTAGCCACCAGGAATGAATCCACAGTAATGATACTGCTTGTCACAGAGGTGTCATATTTCATACAACTCCCCCTAAAGAGATGCGCATGAAACTTATCATGGCGATCTAGTTCAATAGTTGTTTATACGCCACGCTGCACTTTGCTTCGTACAGCGTAAGGTTAACTCAAGCAATAGTTATGTATGTCGGAGAAGTTGGATATCCTAAAGGAGTTATGTCGGGGGCCTAGATCCACTAAGTCCCCCTGTGTGCTTAGTTCGAAGGTCCTTGATGACAAACAACGCAACTTATCTGGCTTTGAAACAAATTAATATCGTCTACCGAAACGGGTTCACTGCTACCTCTCTCTAGATTAAACAATGCAGGCAAATCCTGTAGGCGCTCTATGCGTTTTGTTGCAACATTTACATAAGGCCAGCTACCTGTATTTACCTCCAAAGCGGTACGATACATTGTTTCTGCTTTGTTGATATTTGATGCTTTGGAATACATGTCCCCAAAATAGAGGAAGAAGCCTTCCAGGTTATGAGGAGCGACCGGAGTGTTTGTACATGGACGTTCTATCCTAGGGTCATCATTGGATTGTGTAAGTTGTGGGTAATCTTGGAGATTAAACGCTTCTCTATTAACTTCCTCTCCAGCACAGATATCAAGATTGTCCCATAGGGAGTCGATGCCTTGTTGATAAAGGGACTCATCAGGGCCGAAAGTTATCAGGCCATAAGCCTTGGTGAATAGCCCCCATGCAGGCCATCGATTTGCAGCATTAACTTCATCAAACCAGCCAAGTGCGGTCAACAGACTGTTGTTTTCAATCCTCCCGCGGGCTTGTCTAAAACTGCCGCGAAAACCCAAAAGGCGAGCGTCATGAGGGAGTTCCTTGATTGCTCCACTAAAAGCATCGGCAGCCAATTTGGCATGGTCAGTAATGCTGCTATTAACTGGGTCGCGACGGTATTCCGCTAACTTCCAAGAGTGAGCAAAGCCTAGTACAGCAAGACTTTGGGGATCACCGGCGTCAGCCTCTTTCTTCAGGGTAATTATGATTTCATCTAGATTGTTATAGTTACCATCCCACAGAGCATCAAAATAGGCGCTACGTCCTTGAGAAAGATCTCCTTCGCTGAGCAGGGGAGGAGCTTCAAGGTCAATTTCCGCTCCGCATCCGGTCAAACCTATCGCTGAGCCTAGAAAAGTCACTATCATCAATATTTGAGGCACTTTTATCAGTCGGTTGTTCATACCTTTTATTATTTTCATTATTTATTCCTAACCAATTGCATTGTAGGTCGGCAATGACCGGTAAGAACTTTAACGAACGTGCTCTGCGACAATTAGGTAATTTGGGACGAAAAGGTAGCAATTTGGGACGCGGAGTCTTCATAATTGTATGGAAATGCGAATGGTCATTGGTTAGATGTTTCGCGATATTCACGGGCAGAAATCCCCGTCCAGCGTTTGAACGCCCGAGAAAAAGTTTGATGGTCATTAAATCCAATCTCGTATGCTATGTGAGATATGGGCTTCGTGGTTAATTTCAAAAACTCTTTTGCTACTTTGAGCTTTTGTTCTTCCAATAGACGCAGGTAGTTTGTGTTTTCTTGTGAGAGCTTTCTCGTAAGCGTACGAGGGGTTATGTTTAAGTATTGTGAAACCATAACTTTTGATGTTAGTTGCGCATCGTTAAGATTCATGGATATATATTTTTCTACTTCTGTCGTCCAGGGAACTGTTGTTTGTTTGTATCTATCCATTTCTTTTTCAAGATGTGCCTGCATTACGTTGGCGGTAGACTTGTCATGAAAAAGCATGTGACTATTCAAATTTTTAGTTGAAATTGCCATACAGGTGTCTTCGCTATTGAAATAAACGGGGCACTCGAAGTATTGTTCATAGTAATGAGATGAAAATTCGGTTTGGTGACTAAATTGCAAGAACTCAGGCCTTACATTGTTTTGCGTTTGAAGTAGAAATTGTTGAAGCACCATCATAGATATTTCGAGTAACACGCCTCTTGAGCTACCGAACGCACTGTTGCAAGTCATAATGCAAAAGGCATTGGTATTGCCTTGTTGTAACGTAGCGTTGATGGCGGGATTAATAAGAGGTGTGAATTTTGTGGCCATGCCAAGTGCCTCTTCTAGATTTTTTGCAGATGCAATGGCTAAACCCAGCATTCCATGTGTCGCGATATTGAACTCGTTGGCCACGTTTAAGCTATAGGGTATGGGGGAGTCGTGAATTGCCATATTGAAATCCAGCAATAGCCTAAATGCAAGGCCCGACACTGTGCCGTTAGTTACTTGTAATTTTTCCCTTGTAAGTCCAACCTTTGCTATCAGGCGGTCTACGAGTTCATTTTCTAAGTGCTTCATTAACGCGTAACTGCTTGGGAATCTCATCGCCTCCAATACCGCTTTGTGATGTTCGTCACAATTCATGATCTGTAAACTCTCTAGCTTGCGCAAAACAAATTCGCCTCGTAAAAAAATGGATTATTCAGGCATTGTATATAGGCGCGAAAGTATTTCGTGGATTAAATTTGTAGTGGTTTTGTTAGTGCAAGATGAAGCTAATCTAAAGTGTAGGGTGTGATTTTTACTTGGTTTTTAGATAGAAAAATGGATAAAGGTATATGGAGAAGAGTGATTTGTTAAATTCGCCTAACCGTGCTGTATGGCGGCTAACTTAATGCTGTTTTTGTTAGTGTTTTTCTGTGGATCAGGGCCCAAAATATAGGCAATAGAACAACAGAGGTAGACACAATGTCTGTAGCTGTGTGGTATTCCTGATAGATCATTAATAAAGCATACAGCCAGAATGACAGCACAGATAATATCAAAAGAGCTTTGTTTTTTGATGACAGATACACTACAAACACTAGAGACAACGCGGTATGAGTTGAGTAATCCAGATCAAATGCTGGCCATATCCTAAGGCTATTATCCAACATCATGACGAAGTAGACGATTATAATTGAAATAATAACTGAGCTAAACTCAACGGATTTTCTCCTGAATCCAAGCTTAAATATATCCATCGCTAAGATAACCATGGAAATAACAAATAGCGTTGGAATATAAGAATCAGCAATTACATCAAGCTGTTGATAAGTGAGCATACCTTTCCTTAGCTAACGATTGTAGGCAAGAAAGCTGCATCTCCTGACTACTTGTGTTTAATGGTGATTGGCGGATATTAACCGATCCATTGAATTTTATCTGTAGGGCTTGTCTTTTGCGGTATTGGCAGCAGGGGCTGTTTTTCCAATTGCAGTCATGGATGGGAGATACCTGAACTCTCCAAAATAGGGGAGTGATTACAAAACTGCAACGATATCGATCTTGCTGTTACATGAAGGAAGCAGGATAATTATGTCCACTATAGGAATAGAAATTGTTACGAGGTTCAAGGAGAAGTCATTCGCATGGAGCAAGATAAAGATTTAATTAAAGATAATGCCTTTACATTCGGAGCAGCGGCTGCCTTTAAAGGCCGAGCTATTGCATCGAATCCCTATCATACCTTCTCGTCAGATTACAAACTATGGCGAATGGGATGGATGGATCATGTTATTGCTGAACAGAAAATTCACACAGAGACATCTCAAGGTATTTCCCGTTTATGCATTTCAGCAGCTTAAGTGATAATAATATCACAGCGTTATATCGGGCAATTTAACAAATAAAGTGAGAATAGAATGGAATCAACACTTAAATATATTTTGTACACAATATTCTTAGTATCTCTTATCACAGGGTTGAATATTCTTATTGGAGGTTCTTTATCCGTACCGGGTGCCACAATTGGTGCTCAAGCTCAAATCGACAATGAATTACGATTCTTTTCAATGTTTTGGGTTGCGTATGGAGGCTTTTGTTTCTGGGTTGCAAGGAACATTGGTGAACGTATTAACTATATTCCATTTATCGCGGCAGTCTTCTTCTTAGGCGGTATCGGAAGGTTATTTTCGATGATAATGGTTGGAAGTCCTGGAAATTTTTTAATAGGGGCTATGGTTTTGGAGTTTGTTTTGCCAATTATAATTTATGTTATTTACAAAAAAACAAAGTAATCAAAAGCTGACTCTTGTTGCAGCTTGTGGGTAGTACACTCAGAAAAATAGTAGAAATAATTTATTTGTGGCTATTGCAATCGAGGGGCCATCGCCCCGTGTCAATGAAAACGTAGGGCACAAAATTTCAAGTTGGCCGTATTTGTTATATATGCAGTTGTTTCTGTAGAAAATAGCTAGTATGCCCCTTGGGCATATCAGATAGCTCACCAAAAATTGAATATCCAGCTTTTACGTAAAACCCCAGAGCCTGAAAAGTAGTTGTCTCGAGACGAATATTGTTTGTGTCTTTTGATAAAGCATATTCTTCCATTTCAGATAAGAGTTTTGTTCCCCAGCCACTTTTACGAATACTGTCATCAATCCAAAGTCCTTGGACATGCATCCAATTCCAGTTGATTTCCGCCAGAATCCCCCCAACTATGAAGCCGGAATCATTTTTCACAAAAGACGAAATACTTTCTTTGTGTACTGCTCCAGTAAAAGACTCATTATATTTGGTTAGACCAGACTTCAAAGCATCAAAATCGCCATCTTGAGGTGGTAAAGGTTGTGTTATCTCCATACTGTCCTTCTGTATACTTCGATTCAAAATACTGATTATAGTTTTATTCTATACCCACGAATATTCCAATTTGTGGGACAGAAAGAAGAAAGCTTTTCGGTTCGCTCTATTGAAGCATTAGCACCAGTGGCAAGTTATTCCACTATGCAGCCAAGCTGGATTTACGCCAGTTAGGCAAAATCTCACTAAAGCTGCCATAAGTCTTCAAGACGTGCCCCAGCTTTCAGCGACCGGTTTCCCTACCTTGATCTGCGATTTCAGTCAAACAAACGATTCTGGCTGAAGTGTTGATGCCAAGGTGCTTATACTTTTGCTGTGCGGTTTTTGCGGGTTGGAATATTCTCTAAAGTAAACTTTTCTATTCTAACGTGCGCCAAAATAGCCGCAATTAATCTCGCTACCCCCATTAACATTGCTGTCGGTATTAATGAAACAGCTGTAAACCCTATAATATTATCAAAATCACCACTTGAACCAATTCCATATGCCGCTGTAGACGATAATATGGCAATACGAATAAGAAATACTTTTCCATTTGCTGGTGTTGTAGCAATGATAAAATGTAAAAGGATACAAAATATATATAGAGCGCCAGAGTATACACTGCCCGGATAAATGATGTTGATAGGCCAAATCGTTAATGCCATGATTGTTGTAGCTATAAATAATACGTAGCCTATAGTTTTCAAGTTGGGTGTGGAATAGTCCTGACTACTTGTTTGCCTCTGACTAAAAAATCGGATGGCTTTACCAATACACAGGGGAAAAACAAAAAATGTTATTCCCATATTGATGTGTAAATACAGATCGTGATAAATGTCTGTACCAGGACGATAAATATCTAATAATAATGCTGATAAAAGTACACTCAGTAGTAAAACACTTGCTTGAAATGCCAAAGCTTTTGCTGAGTGTGATGACCACCCGATAAATATAGTCAGCAATATACCTATTGTGAACATATATGGGCCACTCCACAAAGATAACCTAGATATGTCCAGTGCACAAATAGAGAATAATAATAGGATGTTTATAGCCAACAATCTGTTTGGTAACCTTTGGCTGCCGGCAGATACGTTTTTTGTAGTTTCTGGGGTTGAAGAATGCTTCTTTGGCTGGAATGTTTTTCCGAGACTGACTACCAGTAGAATGCCTATTAAAGTTTCTAACAAATCAGGATTGGGGAGGGGGGGTTGGCTGAACATGGAAGTTAGCGAGTAGAGACTTGTAGTGCCTATTAATAATATTAGTATACGGGATAAATATTCTTTCGTTGTGTCGGCGACTATACCAATTTTCAAGTATAAAGTGGTTGTCGCCAGTATAGTGACGACAACAAAAACAATATTCCAGGATGATTTATCGGGTTGAGATTCTTGATAAAGAAAAGTGCACCATTCGATTAGCGTTACGGCAATAATTAGTGTTCGACCAGTAAATACGTTATTTTTGGATAGCCCCTCTTGTTGGCCTCTGTTGTTCCACAATATGATAGCGAGCGTTGTCAGCGCAGTAACTAGCATAAGCATGAATGCAAATGAAGGGTGGAACATAAATTCTCGAATAAATGGCATAACGACCTTTCCTTTGTCGAATAAAGCAATGTTGCGGCAATATTAACTTTGATCGACATATTATGTCAATGCGGAGGCCTTCTTAGTTATTCGGTTCTGTTTGTGGTTAGCCCCTACGTATAGGTAAATTATTATGTACACTTTCATTTCTTTTGTAATGCAGATAGGAGAGATTTTGCTTGGCTGATTTAGGACGCGACGTACCTTTTTTCATGCATTCTATCTAATCAGTAAACAAAACGGTATAGGAGGCATGCTTGAATTCTTTTAGGAAATATCTCACACGACTTTTTCCGCTTTGTAGGAAAACCCACAGATTTGCAAATGTCAGGTTTTGACCGGTAAAGGGCGGGACTTGCCATCCGCCACTTAAAAACTGTTAGTGACTACTTGGCGGGGATAACGCATACCAAAGAACTAACCACGCATTTACGAGGATGGATCAATTATTTTGGAATAGCCCAAGGTTATCAACAGTGCATTGACCTTGATTATTGGATTCGTAGACGCTTGTAGCGTAGGTTTCTCGCTAGAATCCCAGCTGCAAAAAGTGCGTCCAAAAATCATGGGTGAGGAGGATGAATGGGCCATAAAAGATGATCGAAATAATCTATGTAGGTAGTGATTTCGTCAGGAGGGGGATGGTATTGCATTGCCTATTTTGGGCGGGTAATGGCTCTTTTTAGGTTAGGGTACGCGCGTATTTATTCACTCCACAATGGATATATTTCATTCCAAGGGTACGATAAACGTGAGAATAAAATTTCCATTGGTTATCTGTATTTCGGCGACCAAAGATGGTTGCCTTCATTCGAAATTCGATACCACCATTTTCCGACATATAGGAAAATGGTGAGATAATTCGACCGAGTGATTTGTTTGCTTGACTAAAAGTTTGATCCAGCATTTCAGTTTGCTTGTGCGCTTGCATTTTCAGTGCGCCCACTACTCCGTTTACGTCGTTAAGATGCTGCGATCCGAAATCTACTGCATTGGAATGTACCACAGTGGCAGCACCGTCGCTGGACAAAGCCCCAGCACCAAATGAACATCCATCCATTTGAGGCGTAAACATGTACGCGTGCTTTCTGCCTAAGATGGTGCTGTGACTATCGTTCTTATCGTAGTGGCACCAATATACCTTGCGAGTGTATTTTGGTGCAGGTGGAGCACCTGGGTCTTCAACCAGATGTAAATGACACACTTTGCTATTAGGGCGAGGAGCGTTATCAATTGCAGGCGCGTAGGGGCTTTCAACCACAAACGCAGTAACTTCGTTAGTTATAGGTTTTTGAAACTGATTACTTAGAACTACACGTACTACATGCGTCTTCATAAATTGATAAGGGGAATCGCAGAATTCTTCATCCAATGACATGCTGAGCGCGCTCCTCGGAAATGATGACTATTGTATGGTAAACGTGTCGGTAATTATTACGAGGAGTGAATCTAACACACTGTATTAATGTGGGAAATTGAAATATTGGTTATTTGCTATTTGCGATGAGACCATATTCATAGCTCTTCATCTACACCAAACCGCTCTAGAATCGGTGACTCAGGTGCAGCGATATGTCTCTGCCTATCCTTTCGAATGAAGCGTTGCCTACTGTGAGATATTTCCTACACGAGCTATAGTCAATTTCAGTTTCTTTCCTCTGGGTAACAGAATAGAATACGCCGCCCATGTGTCTGTCTAGTCACGGAAATAAAAATAATCAGGGAAATGATTTATGGCCAACGCAAAACTCTTCAGTTTATTTACTCTCGTTGCTGTTTTATGCGGGTGTAACCTCACCGTTGAAAATTCAGGCGGGGGAGTGGTTAGCTCCAGTGATGTACGAATCAATTGTGGCGAGGTTTGTACGGCAGCTTATAGCAATACGAACAATGAACTTATCACCCTAACAGCCGTGCCCGATGCTGGGTATCAATTTACGGGTTGGGGAGGGGAATGTGCAGAGTTAGACGAGTGTGTTGTGAGTATGGGGGCAGCTTCTCAAGATCGATTGGTTACTGCACAGTTTTCAAAGGCTGCTTATGGTATTGGAGGGAAAATTATAGGCCTAGAAGGTTCTTTACGGCTATCCAATAATGGTGAAGACTTTGTAGACTTAGATGATTCTGATCTTACCTTCCTATTTTCGACATCTTTGACAGAAGGTGAATTGTACAATGTTGAAGTTGTCGAAAGCCCTGAGAATCAAGCGTGTATTACAAAGAACAATACCGGAACGGTAGGTCAATCAGATATAGCTCACATAATCATTACATGTGAGCTAATAAACTTCCCCGACCCCAATGTTACTATTTCTACATTAGAATCCGAGCTGCTATCATTTTATGCAAAAGCCCCAATAATAGATCCAGAAAAGTACGATACTCGATACGTGTGGACTCTTATGCGTGGTATTGGTTATGGATCATCTAGAAAATATAGAGCATTGTACACCGGGCCAAGTAACACGCTTGATTTTGCCGTTGATGTAAGTCTCAATACGCACCCAAATTATGAAATCGTTTGTGAAATTCAGGTTAAAGAAATATCCGCTACTGACTGGGTGAAAGAGGACTCTGTAATCTGGGAGTTTAAATTATTCACTGAACAGACTGCACCTATTTGGAAAGGCCATGCCTTTGTTCGAAATTTAAATGATGTAGCTGCTCTAGAGGGAATGACCACAATTGAAGGTGATCTTATTATCGATGATATAAGCTTCGATACATTTGATTTTTTATCATCTATCACTGTAGTTGACGGCATGTTGAGCTTTATTAATAATCCAAATTTGAAATCATTGTCAGATTTAGGTACTGGAAACATTACAAGAGTATCAAAAAGCTTAGTGGTTTTCGGGAATGATTCTCTGACTTCGCTTTCTGGTTTAGACAACCTGCAATCAGTTCAACAGTTAAATATAAGCTTTAACAAGGGCCTAGAATCTATAGCAGGTTTAGATAATCTGCGCTCCATAGGTATAAACTTATCAATAAGATATAATGAAAATCTTAAAACAATATCGGCTTGGAAAAACCTTCAGGAGTTTTCCGGTCATCTGTCTATAGGTGATAACCCAAAGCTCGAATCATTGACAGGATTGGAGAATGTTCAATCGCTCGAATCTGCTATTTTTTTACGAAACAACGCGTTAACGTCATTAGAAACATTAAGAAATCTCGAATCGATAAAAGGTCACTTATGGGCATCGGAGCTGACTAGCCTTACAGAACTGGGATTAGATAACCTTACCTCCATTGGTGATGATTTTAGTTTCTCAAGCAACTATCAATTAACACAATTATCGGGGCTAGGAAACCTCGAAACTATTGGTGGTTCTTTTTCGGTGTCACACGGAATATTTTCATCATTCTCCGGCCTTGAAAATCTTCGAGAAATTGGCGGATTTTTTAGGGTGGTTAATAATCAAAACCTAATATCGGTAACAGAATTAATTAGTCTACAACGTGTTTCGGGGGATTTCGAGTTCCTTTATAACCGCTCCTTATGTGATTCCAGTGTAGAGCCCTTGCAGATTCAGGTTCAAAACTCAGAAGGAATCGGGGGCAGTATTGATATCGGCAACAGTGGCTGCTAGTAGCTAATCTAGTAGAGGTGTGAAACGAGGGGGGCATTGAGCCCCCCATTTGATAGATAGAGTTGTCGCAACATCAGGGTATTCAATGGTTGCGTCGCATCCAGTGAAGCCATTCGCAAGCTAATAGCATCCAATGCGTTAGGTAAAAATCAACTGATTCTCATTGAAGGTATACGGTATTGGTTATCAATGCCGCTGGCAGCGCTCCTAATTTGGCGTAGGGCTATGCCTAGCGGATTTATTGTAAAAAATTGCAATTTGTTACTTGTTTTTCACCTCATTAGACTATTTAATTAATCAATTGATCAAATAAATGGCCTAATGAGGTGTTATGTGAAAGCAAACCGCGGTCGACCATCGGACCCTGGGGTACAGCAAGAACGCAAAACGCGGCTGATTGAGGCCGCTCACAACCTGTTGGCCGAGAAAAGTTTCCGAAATATTACTATTCGTGAGCTTGCTAGTGAAGCTGGTATGCAATCAGCGATGATCAGCTATTACTTTGGTAGCAAAGAAGGGTTGTTTATTGCCCTATTAGAAGACTTGTCAACGCAACACTTCTCCTCCTTGGAGCACCTAGCCGATAGTGATGAGCCGTTAAAAGGTTTTATCTTTGCGACGTTAGAGTACCTTAGGGGAAGCCGCATCATGGGACGTTTTTTGATTGACGATGTTGTGGGTCAGCCTGGGCCATTAGGGGAACGCTTTATGGAGTTGTTTCCTAAGCGTATGAAGGCCTTTCTACCAAAGCTGATTACTCAAGAACAAAACCTAGGGCGGATACGGAAAGATCTAAATCCGCGCTGGGCAGCATTCTCGTTAATGAATATGTTATTGATGCCTTTTTTTGCAGAGCCAGTAAGGGAGCGAGCATGGGACATATCAAAACAGGATGTTAATAGCCCTCAGTGGGCGGATCATATTTATCAGATGTTTATTCAGGGTGTTGAGGAAAAGTGATGTTGGTATTAACAAAAAAACGAGCCTTTTTATTGGCGCTAATGGTGTTTGTCGGTATTTCTGTTGTTCTAGTGAAATTACAGCCGACAATGGAGCATGATGATCTTGCTAAGAAACCGGTTCCTGTCAGTGTGATTACGTTAAAACCGCATATGATTGCGCCAACTATTACCGGTTATGGTGTGGTTGAACCGAATGTGTTGCTTAATGTAAAGCTAGAAGTCAGTGGCATGGTGACTTACGTTCACCCTAAGTTACGTAAAGGGGAATTAATACCCCAAGATACTCTAGTTTTAACCGTAGATGATCGAGATTATCAATTGGCGCTTCAGCAAGCCAAAGCGGATGTTGCAGTGACACAAGCAAATCTTCGAGAGTTAGATGCTAACGTGGATGATGTGAAAATTAATCTTGATTTAGTGCGACAGAAGCTGACGCTGTCCAATAATGAATTGATAAGAAAACAAAAACTGTTGTTAAAAAGATCTATTGCTCAATCCAATGTGGATAGCCAGAAAAGCGCCGTGATTCAACTCAAACAAGAAGTACAAAGCCTTAAGAACCAACTGGACACCTTACCCGCGCAACGTGATGTCTTGGTTGCCAAAATTGAGATTGCAGAAGCATCGGTAGAAACACAGCGGCGTAACTTGCAACGAACAAAAATAGTGATGCCGTTTAATGGACGTATCACTCAGCTTTCGGTAGAAGAAAACCAATTTGTTGCTCAGGGTACCTCTCTATTTTCAACACAAACCATTGATAAGGTGCTTATTAATGTACAGTTTCCCGTAGAACGCTTTCACTCCTTAGCGAAGTCGATGAGGGCACCCGGAGAAAGTGCTGGTGGACTTTCCTTTGAGAAGGCGGTGCTGATGATAAAAACCAGCGCCATGTTTGAAATGTTGGGTATTGAGGCAGAAGTTCGCCTACCTGGCGCCCCCAATATCCGTTGGCCTGCAAAAGTTGAACGTATTAGTGATGATTTGGACCCTTTAACGCGAACCTTGGGAATCATGGTGAGTGTTGAAAACCCCTATAAAGATGTTGAGCCTGGGGTGCGCCCGCCACTTATCGCACAAATGTATACCGAAGTCGTAATTCGCGCTCGTCCGCAGCTTTTTTATGTCATCCCACGAGATGCATTACATGAAGGTAGTATTTATACGCTTTCTAATGAGCAAACATTAGAAGGCGAAAAAACAACAGATAAGAAGGTGCTGCTTAAAAAGGAAATGACGCCAGACTATCAATTTGGGTCTATTGCTTTGTTTAAAAATGGATTGAGTGAAGGGCAGCAGATTATTGTGTCAGATTTATTTCCCGCAGTGAATGGCATGGCATTGCATGTGACATCAGATGAGGTTATGGAACAAAGTATTCAGCAGTGGGTGGAGGGTCAATAATATGATTCAATTTTTTGCAAAACACCCAACCGCAGCCAACTTAATGATGGTGATGTTCCTGTTAGCGGGTATGTTAACGTTGCCATCGATAAAGCGAGAAACCTTCCCTGAAGTAAAATCATTTGAGGTGGAAATTCGTGTGCCGTACCCCGGTGCAGCCCCCAAAGATGTTGAAACGGGAATTTGCAAACCGTTAGAGGATGCGCTGGATGGTATCAGCTTTATAGAAGAGAAACGCTGTCAGGCGCGTACATCAATCGCGATTATGACGGTAAAAATGTTAGAGGCTGGTGATTTTTCAAAATTTCTGGATGATGTTAAATCTGAAGTTGATGCGGTTGATAATTTTCCTGATGAATCAGAAGTACCCACAGTAAAAGAACTTGGTAGAACACAAGAAGTTATTACGCTGGCATTGACTGCCGATTTGAAGCGGCCAGAATTAAAACGTTTGGCGGAAGAAGTTAAGCAGCGCATGTTGCAGTTTTCGGGGATTCCGTTAGTTGAAATCCAGGGCTTTTCTAATCGGCAATTTCAAGTGCAGGTGTCACAGCACAAGTTGCGAGAGTTAGGGTTAAGTTTACAAGATATTGCACAAGTTATTTCCAGTCAGGATGTCGATCTACCGGTAGGAGATGTCAAAACACAGTTTAGGGATTATCAAATTCGCTTAAGTGATGAGCGTCGTTCTATCGTAGAATTATCATCGTTGGTTGTGTTACGCGGTTCTCAAGGTAATGAGGTGCTGCTAGGTGATATAGCGACTATAGTTGATGAATTTGAAACTGAGTCTCAGAAATCAACGTTAAATAATCAACCTGCAGCATTTTTGAAAATCAAGAAAAATACTATTGATGATAGTTTGCGAGTATTAAATCGCGTTAAACAGTTTGTTCAGGAGGAGGAAAAACGTTTGCCGGATGGTGTGTCGTTTTATCTTACTCAAGATTATACTAGTATTGTTAGCGACCGAATCAGCCTGTTGAGTAGCAATGCGTTGCAGGGTTTGATCCTTGTGTTTTTAGTGATGTGGCTGTTTTTTGGTTCTCGTTATGCATTTTGGGTGGTGATGGGACTGCCGGTATCCTTTTTGGCCAGCGCGTTTGTCCTTGGTAACCTGGGTATTAGCATCAACATGTTATCTATGGTTGCGTTGTTGCTTGCCCTGGGTATTTTGATGGATGATGCCATTGTTATTAGTGAAAGTATTGCTAGCCAATTACGTCTTGGTAAGAGCCCTATGGAGGCTGCTATTGATGGCACTAAAAAAGTGGCTAACGGTGTATTCTCATCGTTCCTTACAACAGTGTCCATTTTTGTTGGGCTGCTTTTTATTCAAGGAGATATCGGGCAGGTATTGCGAGTCATTCCTATCGTATTGATATCCGTTATCGTGGTGTCTTTGGTGGAAGCATTTTTTATTCTTCCTCATCACCTCTATCATTCGTTAGAGCACCAAAAAAACACCCAAATCCCTATTGTCAGACAGAAATTCGAAGATTGGTTTGAAAACCTTCGACTTAAAATGGACGTGACTGTGTCCTGGCTTATCGGTTATCGCTATTTGTTTGTGGGGTCGGTTATTGGTGTGTTTGTGTTGTCTGTGAGCCTGTTGATTTCTGGTGTTGTTAAGTTTGCAGCCTTTCCTGATTTGGAAGGCGATTTGGTGCAAGCAAGAGTGTTGATGCCAGCAGGTACGTCATTACATAAAACGCAAACCGTTGTGGATCATTTGGTGGCGTCCGTAAAAGACGTGGAGGGGGTGTTGCGTCAACGTTACCCTATGCTGGACGATCAGCCGTTGATTAAATCCATAACAGTGAATTTTAATGAAAATGCTGATGCCTTTGAAACGGGTCCACATTTGGCCACTATCAGTGTTGATTTATTGGGAGCGGAACTGCGACCGGTGCGATTAAATGAATTTATGTCATTATGGCGAGTAGAAAATGGCGTTGTGCCCAGTGCCAAAACTATATCTATCAAGGAACCAGCCATTGGTCCGGCAGGTCGTGCCATTTATATCCGGTTGTTTGGTGATGATCTTGATGAGCTTTCTGAAGCATCCTATGCATTGCAAAATTGGTTTTCTGGATACCCTGGTGTGAATAATGTTATGGATGATTTGCGCCCAGGAAAACCTGAATTTACCTTGCGGTTAAAACCGGGGGCATTTGCATTGGGATTGGACTCAAAAATCATTGCTTCTCAATTACGGGCAGCCTATCAGGGTAGCAAAGTTTTGGAGAGCAATATTGGTTTGGAAAGCATTGAAGTTAATGTGATTCTGACGCCGGAATCGCGTGATAGTTTGGCTGATTTTGATCACTTTCCGGTAATACACCCCAGTACAGGGAAGGTGATTCCGTTATCAACGGTGGCTGATATTTCTATGACGCGAAGTGTGTCAAGAATTCACAGGGTGAACAACCAGCGCACAGTGACGATATACGGTGATGTTGATAAAGAATTAAATAACACCAATGCTATTCTTACGGATTATCAACAACAGTATTTACCGGCATTTGAAATGCAATTTCCAAATGTTCGTGTCGAGATGCAAGGGGAAGCAAAGAACGCAAAGGTTACACAGGACTCTATGATGAGAGCATTTATTATGGGGCTGTTTGTAATCTTCATTTTGCTGAGTGTGCAGTTTCATTCTTATATTGAACCCATCATTGTTATGGTGAATATCCCTTTAGCGCTTATTGGGGTAATTTGGGGGCATTGGTTAATGGGGTTGGATATTACGATGCCATCTATGCTGGGGTTTGTCTCGCTGGCGGGTATTGTGGTGAATGACTCAATCTTGTTGGTGATATTTGCTAAAAACCGGGTTGCCGAAGGGTTTAGCGTGCATGATGCGGCGGCGAAGGCGAGTCACGATCGTTTTCGAGCAGTGATACTGACGTCGTTAACCACAATTGCAGGTATGGCACCTTTGCTTTTTGAGACCAGCTTGCAGGCTCAAATATTGATCCCGTTAACCACCAGTATTGTATTCGGTATTGCCACTTCTACCGTTTTGGTGCTGTTTGTTGTGCCTTGTTTGTATACTATTCTAGAAGACTTTGGGGTGGTATCCATTCATCATTTGGAAGAGTTGAGTTAGGGCTCACTTAAAATCTGAATGCTCTCTATATGCCACAATATGGCGCATAGACGTAGTGTTTTAGCCGTCTTCTGGTGCGCCTTTTTAGCAGTTATTGATCTTGGTCAGTAGAAAGCTGTTGTCAATGCCCAAATGAGGCAGGGTGGTGATTTTAAAAGTCCTCAAATCTTGACTAAGCTATGGGAATGTCACAAAAAAGAGTAGAATCCGGCCTGATAAAACATGTGAATAGATGAAGAGTGTAGGAATACCCATGGGAAATAAGATTAATGTTGAGAAGCCTCTAGTCCTGTTACACGGAGACGAGATGGCGCAAGTCGCATTTGAAAGAGTTGTTGAGCAGTTTGTTTCTAACCGGTTGAATATTGACCTTATCGAAATTGACCTTTCTGCGGAAAACAGGCTACTGACCAATGGTAAGGTGGTATTGGAATCCATCGAGGCGCTAAAGGAACACGGTGTAGGTATTAAGAACGCGGGTATGACCGTTAACCGCGATCAGTTACAGGGGCTCCTCGCCAAGCATCCATCAATAGATCAAGATACGTTAAACCCATTATCAACAAAATCTCCAAATGGTGCCATCCGCAAAGGTATCGGTGGCAACATTACCCGTGAAGACATCCCTTTTGTCAATATCAAACGTCTCACTCCAGAATGGATTGGTCGTGATATTACGGTTTCTACCATGACTGATGGTGGTAACAAACACAGTCACAACGAACTGTCTAAAGTGACGGGTGTGATTAAAGTCATGTTTGTTGGCGCTAGTGGTGACCCGATAGAGTTGCATCGCCGAAAAATCAAAAAGGGCGACCCATGGTTGTTGGCATCGAATGACACAGAAAAAGTCAAAGTGTGGGCTCACGAATTCTTTAAGCAAGCGATAGACGAAAAACGTGACGTGTACCTGGGTTTAAAAGATACGGTTATTCCTGGCTACGATGGGGTTATGCGCGAAACCATCGAAAATATTTTCGAAACCGATTATAAAGTAGAATTTGAAGGCTTAGGGTTAAAGTACCATTACGAACTTATTGATGCCCAAGCCGCTCGTGTAATTGCTAATCCGCCGGAGCGAGCATTGTGGGGTGTTCCAGAAAACACCTCAGGTCGAAAGTTATTTAAATTAGTCAATACGCTTAAGAAATACGGAATTCCTGATCGTAAATTCAGTGTGTCTATATCTCGAATGAGTGCTGGTGGTGGTGATCAATACGGAAGTTTTAATACGCCGTTAGATGAAGACGGTATTATTAAAGTGACATTGGATGGTGAAGAAAAGTACGCCAGAGAAATTAAAAAAGGTGACCCTGTTTTATTTATGGCCAACGATCGTGAGGCCATTAAAGATTGGGTTAGTCAAGTGTTTAGAGATGCAGCCCGCAACGATAAAGAAATCTATTTTGGGCTTAAGCGCGAATACATGGAATATGACGATGTATTCAGCACGGTGATCAATGAAATTCGACAGGAATTGGTGGCAGATAATATTCGCCCACCTTCCTTCATGATCATGCGTCCATCAAGCCAGCTTAAGAAGATGATAACTGATCCACCGCGTAAAGGTATTTACCCTGCGTTAAACTTGGATGGTGACATATTCTCTGATATTTCTGCTGCATTGGGCGGCAGTTTGGCAACAGCGAGTTCCATTATTGAAAGTAAAGATGGCACCATGTTGTATGAGGCTCCTCACGGTACAGCTCATGACTTGTATTTGATGTATTTGGAAAGTGATGGCAAGACGAAGTTGTTTAACTCTTCAGCATTAATTTTTGCTGTTGCTAACGCCTTAGAAACCTTAGGGCTGCGAGAGGATAATCAGCCATTGATTGATTATTCTGACAGACTTAAATGTGCATTGATCGATACTGTTGCACAAGGGTATGTTACGGGCGACTTGAAGGGAAAAACAACGGATCCAAGCAAAGAAACTATTGTTGATATGCAAGGTTTCCTTGACGCAGTGGATAAGAATTTAGGTAGTTGATGTAGATTGCAACATTGAGTCTTGTTTGACGATGGCTATTCTGATAAAAAGATACAATGCAGATTAAAGAAACGGGAAAGCGAAAGCTTTCCCTTTTTTTTGGCTAACTCGTTTTTAGTTAATAGCATAACCTCATTATCGTCGTTATAAGCTTATAAGGGATTTTATGAACATACTCGTCATCAATAGCGGCTCTTCAAGTGTGAAGTACCAATTAATAGACCCAGTGACGGGTGTCGTTCTATTGGTTGGGAAAAAGGAGCGTTTACAGGAAGGAGGGCATCAGCAAGCGATTGAGCAGCTGTTAGAGGACGTTAGGCAGTTTGATATTGCAGCGGTAGGGCATCGGGTAGTGCATGGTGGAGACAGCTTTCACGACGCCACGCTTATTGATGATGCTGTGCTTGCCACAATTGAAGAGTGGGTTCCCTTGGCCCCTTTGCATAATCCTCATAACCTGTCCGGTATCCGAGGTGCAACAACGGCGTTACCTGGTGTGCCTCAGGTCGCCGTTTTTGATACCGCATTTCATGCTCGCATGCCGAGGCGGGCTCACTGCTATGCCATTGATACAGAGATTGCGGCGAAGCATCGGATTCGTCGTTACGGTTTTCATGGTACTTCTCATCAATATGTCGCGAATAAAGCCGCGCAGTTTCTCAAGCGTCCATTGGATGAGTTAAGAATTATCTCTTTGCATTTGGGCAATGGCGCAAGTGCTTGCGCTATCGAGTTAGGGCATTCGACCGATACCAGCATGGGTATGACCCCGTTGGAAGGCTTGGTAATGGGAACTCGGGCGGGTGATGTCGATGCTGGTGTGTTGCTGCATTTGTTGCGCCAAGAAGGGTTTGATAGTGAAAGCCTTGATCAGTTGCTAAATATGCAAAGTGGTCTTAAAGGTTTGTCGGGGTTATCAAATGACCTTCGTGAAATTGAAAAGCAAGCTGGCGATGGCAATGATCATGCGCGGTTAGCCATTAATGTCTTTGTCCATCGTGTGCGTAAATACATTGGTGCCTATGCTGCAGTTATGGGAGGTGTTGACGCTATTGTGATTACGGGGGGCATCGGAGAAAATAGTGCTTCAATGCGCAGAAGAATTCTCCAGCGCTTTGGCTTCTTGGGAGTATTATTTGATGAAGATAGAAACCATGATGCGACGTTAAGTGCCGATACGCCAGTGGTACGTATCAGTAGTGATTCTTCTCGTGTGCAGGTCCTTGCAGTTCAAACCAATGAAGAGTTGATGATCGCAAAGCAAACAGCCGATATTGTTAGAAAGCAGAAAGATGTTATCCGAGTTAAATCGATACCGATTGCGGTAAGTGCTCGTCACCTTCATCTGGATAAGGAAACCTTTGCCATTCTGTTTGGTGACGATGTGGAGCCAACACGATACAAAGACTTATCCCAGCCGGGACAATATGCCTGTGAAGAAAGAGTCAGCCTCATCGGCCCTAGAAATCGTATCGATGGCGTACGGTTGTTGGGTCCATTACGTTCCAAAAACCAAGTGGAAGTCTCTCGTACTGATGAGTATTTTTTAGGTGTTGACGCACCCGTTAGAAACTCTGGGCAGGTAAAAGACTCCGCCCCTATTATCGTAGAAGGTCCAAAAGGTAAGGTGCAATTAACGGAAGGGTTGATTTGTGCTCATCGCCATATCCATATGCATCCTGATGATGCGAAGGCATTTGGTGTGAAGAATAAGGATGAAGTGGAGGTGGCTATTACAGGAGGTCCTAGAGACTTAGTGTTTGGTGACGTATTGGTAAGAGTGAGCTCTGGTTATCGGTTGGAAATGCATATAGACACAGATGAAGCTAACGCTGCAGAGCTTAGCCGGGGGGCAGATGGAGATCTAGTGTACGTGGGCGTGAATGATGCTTTTGCGAATTTACAGCAAAAGCATACAAGCTTTGATTAGATGCAATGGAAAACGAAGACTTTCCTAGTCTTCGTTTTCAGCATCTTGCATTCGTTCTTGGCGTTCCCGTTCTTCTTCGATGGCGGCTTTGATTTCTAACAATACAGAATCGACATCAGCCTCTTCATTATCATCTTCGAATTCACCGGTTAACACGGTGTCAGTGGTAAGGTCGCCTGCTTCGTATATCGCCCACATTTCCTGTGCATAACGCGTTTCTAACAAATCAGGAGCGTAAATGCCGTAATACTCGGTCATGTTTTTCACATCACGCTCAAGCATCCAATGAGCATGATTGTTCGCGGAGGCGTCAACTGCCTGGGGTAAATCGATAATGACGGGGCCGTAATCATCCACCAGCACGTTAAATTCGGATAAATCACCGTGCACAAGGCCGCTGCATAGCATTAACATAACGTACTTCATGACAACTGCGTGATCTTCTCGTGCCTGCTCTGCAGACATTGAGACGTCGTTAAGTCGAGGTGCTACTTGGCCATGATCATCAGTAACAAGCTCCATGAGCAAAACACCGTCAAAGCACCCATAGGGCGTTGGGACTCGTACGCCGGCATCTGCAAGGCGATAAAGCGCATCAACTTCGGCGTTATGCCAGGCATCTTCTTGTTCTTTGCGGCCAAATTTTGAGCCTTTTTCCATCGCGCGTTGGCGACGGCTATTGCGCCCTTTACGGCCTTCTTGATACTGAACGGCCTGTTTGAAACTACGTTTGGTAGCTTCTTTGTAGACTTTTGCACAACGGATCTCTGTACCGCAGCGTACAACATAAACGGCGGCTTCTTTACCGTTCATTAATGGGCGCAGCACTTCGTCTACAAGACCGTCTTCAATTAGGGGTATGATTCGTTTTGGTGTTTTCATAGCGACCTTATACCGTACTTGGGCGCGGGATGGAACACCGAGTGGGACTTCTTTGTAAATATAGGCAACAAGATTGCGAGCTTTCCTTGTGGTAGTCCCTTCCTGTGCAAAAAGAAAGGCGATAATCTGTTATTATAACGCATCAATTTTAGTGACGTCTGTATTTGACGTCAATACTCTTATACAGGATACATTCACGTTGTCAGATACTAGCTTTTCAAGTCTGAAATTAGCCCCTGAGGTGTTAGAGAACCTATCCTCCTTAGGTTATCACGAAATGACAGCCATACAGGCTCAAAGTCTCCCCCTCATATTGGCGGGTAAGGATGTGATTGGACAAGGCAAAACAGGTTCCGGTAAAACCGCAGCCTTTGGTCTTGGGTTACTGAATAAGCTAAATGTGAAACGTTTTCGGGTGCAGACATTGGTGCTGTGTCCTACACGAGAGTTGGCTGATCAAGTTGCGAAAGAGATTCGGCGCCTTGCCCGAGCGACACATAACGTTAAGGTACTAACCTTGTGTGGCGGAATGCCTTTCGGACCGCAGATTGGTTCTTTAGAGCATGGTGCTCATATTATCGTTGGTACACCGGGTCGCGTAGAGGAGCACCTGCGTAAAGAATACCTGTCATTGATGGATTTGACGACATTTGTGCTGGATGAAGCAGACCGTATGATGGATATGGGTTTTCAGGATGCATTGGATGATATTATTGAGTTTATGCCTCGTGAACGCCAGACGATGCTTTTTAGCGCGACATTCCCTCAAAGAATACAATCTATCGCTAAACGAGTGATGAACGAGCCAGAAATGGTAAAGGTGGAGTCCACTCATGACGATAGCACCATTAAACAACACTTTTTCAAGGTAAAGGACAACGAGCAGCGCCCTGAAGCGGTGCAGTTGCTGTTATTACGCTACCTTCCTGAGTCTACGGTGGTATTTTGTAATACGAAGCGTGAGACTGATGAGCTTGCTGAGTATTTACGCGATAATGGTTTTAGTGCCTTGTCACTGCATGGAGACCTTGAGCAAAGAGAGCGAGACCAAGCGTTGGTGCGCTTTTCCAATAAAAGTGTGTCGGTGATGGTGGCAACGGATGTTGCCGCTCGTGGCTTGGATATTGATGCGCTGGATGCGGTGATTAACTACCACATTGCAAGGGATACGGAAATACACGTACATCGTATTGGTAGAACGGGCCGAGCAGGTAGTAAAGGGCTGGCGCTTTCATTGTACAGTGACAAAGAACATTACAAAGTCACCCAGTTAGAAGAGTACTTGGATCAGCGAATTGTTCCTGATGCATTACCACCTGAAAAACTGTTAAACCAGATGGCGTATGAGCCATCAATGGCGACGTTGCAAATAGATGGTGGTAAAAAACAGAAAGTACGGCCTGGTGATATTGTCGGCGCGCTGACCGGTGAGGATGGCATTGAGGGCACGCAGGTGGGCAAAATTCAGATGTTTGATAACTGGGCTTATGTTGCGGTGAACCGTGATGTCGCTAATGTAGCGCTGACAAAAATTGCACGAGGCAAGTTAAAAGGTAAGTCATTTCGTGTACGCCGATTAAGGGACTAAGCAATAATAGGTGAAAAGCTATGATGGATATAAAACGTATTACATTTGTGTGGAATGCGGACTTTAGTTTTGCCAGCGGAGTACGGGCATTAAAAGAAGCTGTAGAGGGGCATCATAGCTGCACGCTCTGTGAAATTGCTTATCATCGAGTAACGCAAACGGGTGAATGGAAAGCTTATAAAAAAGAGCTTAGAACGTCATTAAAGGCTGATGTTCGAGAGCCTTGTAGAAACCAGCTGACACAAGAGGAAATCCATGTGATAGCAGGAGACTTTCCTGCTGTTCTTGCGCATACCAATGAGGGTGTTATCAAGCTGTTAGGTAGTAAGGATGTTGATAGCTGTTTAGGTGAGTTTAGTGCCTTGAGGTCGAAGTTAAACAAAGCCATAGTGATCGTTGTTTAACGGCAGGTATGAATGACTATATTAAGGAGTTATTTAAGAAAGCAATTCTGAGAGAAAAGATTGATTTATAGTTGCAATCGGTCTCCATTGATATTTCGAACACTCTACCCCCAAGTGATACGATAGATTCTTTTGAGGGGTAGATATGTTCGAGTGGTTATGGATATTTTTATAGAGAGTGCAATAAAGTCATGAGATAGAATGCTACGATGCGAGGCATATTGCTCTTCCATGATCATGGATTTCTACTAGGCAACGATGTAGGCCCTGAATAGCGAGGTCATAGCTATCCTCATCAATCACAAATTGCATATCGACTTGCCGCATGGATTGATGCATCGCCAATACAGAAATATTTTTATCAGCTAGTGAGCTAACTGCTTTTGCCAAGATGCCGGGGACTTGCATGTCACTTCCGATCGCAGAGACGATAGCAACTTTTTGTTGATTGATTTCGGCATCTGGAAAGGATTCCTCAAGGGCAAGGCGAATGCGTTTAATTGTTTTTAGATTGGTAGAAAGATAATGAGTAATGGTGTTGGCGTTTATATCTTTTGCAACAATGTTTGCCTTGAATCG
>CAJXZM010000028.1 GCA_913063125.1 uncultured Gammaproteobacteria bacterium
TCAGGTCAATCTATCGCGGAATTTTTGGTGGTTAGTTCAGTTTTAGTTCCTATGATATTAATGATTGCATCATTTGCCAATTTACTTGACGTGCAGGTGACAGCGACAAAAGCTGCTCGTTTTGCTGCTTGGGAAGGAACCGTATACCAAGCTGTTTCTGCGCAGGATACGCAGGATCGAATCAATAATTTATTGTTAAAGTCTCGCCAGTGGAGTGATTTTGGCCCCAATCAAACAGCATCTTCCGGCCAATTTCCTAGTGTTGTGAATAAAGTAAAAGGGGTTGCGTTCACCGGTCTATGTGATGGAGGTTGTGATAACGTGGGTGCTGGGTTTACCAACAATCAAGGCAGTATCTTGGGTAGAGCTGCCGGTTTGGGGCAAGACCTTCTTAAAGCAACGCCGATAAGTATTCCGTTGAATGCGGATTCGGCATTATTCAAAATAGTTAAGATGACGGGATACCGTACAGCAACTTATACAGATTTAGATGCTCCCGCTGATGAATTGGCTGGAGAGATGCAATTTCATGTTGAGGCGGTGGCACCGATGGTTAGTGGTGGCGGTGTTGCGATGGATGAGCAAAGCTTTAGTGCGGTGGTTGCAGAGGCCTCCCATGATGGATCGGCATTAAAAAACTTCGAGCGAGTAGGGTTTAGTGTTGGTGGCACGGATATTGGTGTTGGAGCGCCGTTGATAGATTTTCTTGGGTTTGAAGAGATGTCATCGGGTATGGGGGACGGGAATACGAGTACAACATCAGCAGCTCAGTCGACAATTTTACCCGATTATAATGAGTAAGCTGGACACGGAATGTTGAGACGATTTTTTTGCAGTTTTTCTTTGGTCGTGCTTTTGGCCGTTGCTAGTTCGTTTACGTATGCCCAGGCACAAGACCCATTAATGGTGGTGTTGCCAGATCTGCCCGTTATACCGGGCGCATCTTGGCAGTGGGTTGGAAGACAAATGGCTATTGATGGTACTCCAATGTCCGTTAAAATGTTTGAGTATGCGGGGCCTGAAGCGGATATCGAGAAATTTTATGTAAGATTGTGGAAGTCGTCTGGGCATGGGCAGTATAAGGCGAAAAATTGGGGACGTGAGAAATTGATCGGCCACGAGTTGGACGGGTTTTATGCTTCGGTCCAATATCATAAAGAAGGTATGTTCGTTAAGGGCAAAATTGTTGTCACCGAGGTAGGGGGGAATTACCGCCGAGCTTCGAAAACATCGATCCCAAAACCGCGTTCAGCTCGGTTGATTAGTAAGCTTGATAGTATTGACGCAGGAAAGCGAGCGGAGACAGTTACGTTTGATAGCAATAAAGGCGTTGATTTTAACATGAGATACTACGAGAATCAGTATGAGAACAGAGGTTGGGCTCGTATTCTAGTGAGAGACCCCTCCCAAGATGTTTCAATTAGGCATTTTCAAAAAGGCCGTGAACTAATACAGGTTACTGTAAAGCGGTTAACTGGCTCAGATAAAAATAGAACCCATATTGTTGTGCACTGGATTAAATAAACGATGAAAAAGCACCAAAATTCTAAAGTACCTGTAACCCATAGCAGTAGTCAGGGGCAGGTAATGGCGGAATACATAGTGGTCAGCGTGTTTTTCGGTTTGTTTGTGTGGTATGCCATAGTAGGTGGCAGTGTCACTGCAACGGGACCGACAGGGACAGAGGGTGGCTGGATGGAAACGCAGGCAGATGTACTAGGAACGGGTAATAAGTATGATGAATACCGCCCTGGTGATGCTCCTATGCCTGGGTTAATTCAGGCAATTCATAGTAAACAAGAAACATTTACAGATTCGATTTATCAGCCCTAAATAAAGGCTTGGCAGAAATATATGAAATCTAATAATAAAATAACAATAATTCTTCTGGTCGCTGCCGTATTAACCGGTGGTGCAGGTTGGTATTTAACTCAGAACTATATTGATACCCAAGTCGTTGATTATAAATCGAACTTCGACGGTGAGCGTCATGCGGTTCCGGTTGTCGTCGCTTCTATTGATCTCAAAGTTGGTGATGTTATCTCTGCGCAAACTGCACAAATACGTCAAATACCTAAAGCGTACATACATAAAGATTCTATTGCACCAGGACAATTCGGTAAGATTGAAGGTAGAAAAATCATCCACAATGTAAAACAAGGTGAGCCGATTCTGTCTATTCATGTCAATACAGTTAAGCTGGATGGCTTGGCCAGCCTGTTAGAGATTGGGGAGCGGGCAATAACCATTCCTGTAGATACATTAGACACTCTATCGGGTTTTCTGAGTCCAGGGGATTGGGTTGACTTGTATATAACATTAAAAGATGGAGAGCGGGATCGAACTGTGCCTCTCGTAGAACGTGTCAGAGTATTGGCTACCGGGAAGGATATAGATGATGGCATTCCTGGAAAAGGAAAGAAATTTAGTGAAATTACCTTAGGGGTTAAGCCAATTGATGCTACGCGTGTTATTCATGCTCAGACCGTGGGGGATATCGCTGTATTGTTACGTAAATCAGAGGATTCAGAATCAACTTATGATGATTACGTTACCATAGATAACCTAATTGATAACCCACAGGATGCTGCTCCTGCACCACAAAGAGCGACAGGATGGGGGTTTGAGTTGATTAAAGGTGGAACTCGATCCTAAGCGGTGGTATTTTTCTCTTATATCCATAAAAAATAAAAATTAAGGAAAATAGAGCATTATGTTATTTACTCGTTGTAGGCGCGGTGTATTCTCGTCTTTGTTGTTTTTTATCGTTTTGTCGATTCAAGTACCCTCATCTGTTGCTGGCGAAGGTTATTCACGAACAGTATCTATCGTGGAGGGGCAGACAACCTTACTACCGTATGTAGGTGTTTCTCGCGTATCTATCGGACATCCAGATATAGCTAATGCCCAGGCTACAGGTCCTGATGAAATATTGCTTACAGGGCTAAAAGCAGGCGTAACGGATTTACGCGTATGGACAGCAGAAGGCTCACAAAAACGATTCTTGTTGCGTGTTGTTGATAATTCATGGGTTCAGATATTAGAAATCTCCAACATTGTACTTGCGGATGTGGAAGGTGTGAATGCCCGTGAGGAAAATGGCATCGTGTTTATTGAAGGTCGCGTATTACGACAGCAAGACTTGACAATTATTGAAGATATGAAAAAGAAGCTATCAACTGAAATTAGCAAAGGCAGCGTTGTTTTTAATGTGGTGAAACCTACGGTGAATCTGGCTGCGATGATTATGCTAGATGTTCAGGTTGTTGAAGTCCGTCGAAACGATGCTAAAAAGATCGGTATCCAATGGGGCGCTACTGCAGACGGCCCGTTATTTTCTTTGAACGATGGTATTGGTAGCGGTAAAGTTGGTATCACAACTTCATTAGGCTCGACCATTCAATTACTTCAAAACGAAGGTGTTGCTCGTGTATTGGCCCAACCTAAATTAGTAACTCGAAGCGGCTCAAGGGCGGAGTTCCTTGCTGGCGGAGAGATACCTATCCCCGTGACAAACCAAGATGGGTCGATAACAGTGACCTTTAAACAAGTTGGTGTTATTTTGAATATGCAGCCTGTCGCTGACCCTGATGGTTTTATTGCAACGGCGTTGGAGATAGAGGTCAGTGCTGTTGATGAAAGTGTTTCTGTATTGGGTATTCCAGGTTTTACCACCCGGTCTACAAAGATGGAAATGAACGTGTTGTCAGGGCAAACCATGGTGGTTTCTGGCATGCTGCAATCAGAGGATTCTAAGTCAATTACGCGCCTGCCTGGGCTTGGCAGTATACCCGTCATTGGAGAATTATTTAAATCTCGTGATTTTCAAGATCAAACAACAGAGCTGATGATTTTTGTTACACCACACTTGATGGACCCAGAGGGAAAGCTAAACACAGATCTTATGCAGTATGGCCGTGCGTTAGGCAATACTGCAGGAGAGGATACTAAGAGTTGGAGTATTTTCGACTAACTTTGTGAGGATTGATGTATGTTAGATTTCGAAATTCAAGACTCAAGTCAGAATATTGCCAGCTATCAATTTGGTCCCGGAGTTTACCTCGTTGGTAAAGGGGATCAATGTGATGTGATTTTAAATGACGGCCATATTTCCCGAGTTCATGCTGAGTTAGTTGTCGAAAAGGCGTCAGCACAGTTAGTTGACAAAAATAGCACAAACGGGACTTGGTTTGAGGGTGAGCGTATTGGAACCTTGCCTCTTAAACCTGGACAAACGATAAAGTTTGGAGAGCTATCCTTTCGCGTTAAATCGGTCCCTAAAGATGAGTTGGTTGATTTTTTTGGCGGCGTAGACCGAACAAATGTTCGTTCTACGGTAATTCAACAAAGTGAAGAAATTGTTGAATTAAAAAGGCGCGTGCATTCGATGATTCTTGAGTACCTTGACCTCCGTAAACGCGGAAACCTTCAAGAAATGAGTGCTGATGATTTGCGCACGGAGGCAGTTAAGGCAACCCAAGAAATCATCAAGGAGCGTGTTTCAACGATACCTGAAGGGATTACATCAAAAGAATTGCAACGTCAAGTTGTTGCTGAGGCTGTAGGGCTTGGTGCGCTAGAACCTCTACTGGATGATGATGCTGTTACTGAGGTAATGGTAAATGGCCCAGACCAGATTTATGTTGAAAAGAATGGTGAAATAGAGCTAGCTGAAAGCCGATTTACGAGTACAAGCTCTTTACTCTCTGTTATAGACCGTATCGTCTCTCCTTTGGGTCGACGTATTGATGAAAGCTCTCCAATGGTTGATGCTCGATTAGCTGATGGATCACGGGTAAATGCCATTATTCCACCGCTAGCGTTGAATGGACCAACCATTACGATACGTAAGTTTTCCAAGAAAAATTTGTACATGAATGACCTGCTAAAGTACGGTTCTATTAGCAAGGAAATGGCACTGTTTCTTCGTGCATCTGTTATTCATCATCAAAATATCATGATTTCTGGAGGTACAGGCTCAGGTAAAACAACGCTGTTAAATATATTGTCGAACTTTATATCGCCAACAGAGCGGATTCTTACTATAGAGGATGCTGCTGAGTTGCGACTCAACCAGCCTCATGTGATTTCATTGGAGAGTCGGCCTTCAAATGCAGAGGGAAAGGGGCGCGTGAGTATTCGAGACCTTGTTACGAATTCTTTGCGTATGAGGCCTGACAGAATCGTTGTAGGGGAGTGCCGTGGTGGTGAGGCATTGGACATGCTTCAGGCAATGAATACGGGTCACGATGGATCGCTTACGACCGGCCATGCCAATTCTCCAGCGGACTTTTTATCTAGATTGGAGGTTATGGTGATGATGGCAGGTGTTGATTTGCCATCGCGCGCTATTCGTGAACAGATAGCATCGGCTGTTAATGTGTTAGTGCAACAAAACCGCCTAGCAGATGGCACACGAAAAGTAACTCACGTAATGGAAGTTGTTGGATTTGATGGCGAAAATATCCAGTTAAAGTCAGTTTTTGAATATATAAAGAAAGGTATCGATGAGGAGGGGAAGGTTGTTGGATATTATGCTGCAACAGGGTATGTGCCTCAATTTTATCGGGATATGATTGCTCAAGGCCAGAAGCTTGATACTTCGATTTTTGAAGATCAAGAGGTGGATGTTGCTGGGCTGGATCAATCATGGAACTAGATAAATACCTTGCGCCGTTACTAGATTTTTTATATGGCAATATTGAAATTTTTATTTTTTTACTTACTACAATGTTTTGTATCTGTGCATTTTTCTTGGTGAATAGTGTCGGGCGAGATATATTTGGGCTTTATAAGCGGCGCTTTTATTTTAAAGTTGATAAAGGCCTGAGGGATGTTGTTGTTCTTATTGAGCCTTCGCAAGTGTTTACTATTACAATGATATTGGCGGTTTTTTTGGGCCCATTGATCTTTTTGGTAACCAATCTTGTTGTTGCGCTGACGGTAGTCGGTATTGTTCTTTTTGCGCCTCCCATTATCTTGAATATAATGAAGGAAAAACGCTCTGATAAATTTGTCGCACAACTGCCAGACGCATTATCAGCCATCGCATCATCGATGAGTTCAGGTTTGAATCTTATTAAAGCGTTACAACAGGTTGTTAAAAACCAGCCGCAGCCTATTGCACAAGAATTTGCCCAGGTAATGACCGAAAATAGAGTAGGGCATGACTTGGATGATTCACTCGATGATTTGGCTGAGCGTATTGGTCGTTCCGACGTGGTATTGATGAACTCTGCTATAAAGATATCGAGGGCGGTAGGTGGGAACCTAGGTGAAACCTTAACTATATTGTCTAAAACCTTGAGAGAGAAATCAAAGGTTGAAGGTAAGGTCAGAGCGTTAACGTCTATGGGTAAGGCACAAGGAAACCTGGCGATGGGGTTTCCTGTGTTTATGGGGTATGTGTTCTTTAAGCTTGAACCTCAGGCGATGAATTTGCTGTTTACTTCAAAGCTGGGTTGGATTTGGCTGGGGATTATGGGGGGGATGGCGGTTATGGGTGCCGTGTTAATTAAGAAGGTTGTGACCATTGATATTTGATGATGCGTTAGCGTGGTTAGTTGGTCTTAATTTGGGCTCCTACGTGCCTGCACTAGTGGCTGGGTTAGCTATTGGCATTGGGACATTTTCCTTTGCAAAGCTATTTATTCGAACCAAACAACCTGTAGTCAGTATGGAGTGGAGAGACGCACCACCGCTACTCTTTAAAATCTTTAAACCTGTCGTTCGTCTGTTTGCAACAGATGTTCGTTCTTTAATGAGTGATAATTATTATAAGTCGCTCCATCAAAAATTAAGTGCTGCGGGCCAAAATTACGCCATTTTACCTCATGAATTTGTCACCCTTAAGCTGACAGCCACCGTAGTTTGTGCTGTCGCCTCTTTTTCTGTGTACAAAATAGACCAAGATTTAGGGCCAGAAGCTTTTATTTTCCTTTTTTCAGTGGTTCCTGTTGGATTCTTTTATCCCGATATATGGCTAGCCGATAAGGTTGGAGTGAGAAGGCGAGCTGTTGCAAAAGAGTTTCCTTTTTTGTTGGATTTGCTTGTGTTATCGATGAGAGCGGGCTTGAACTATTCGACATCGCTAGGGCAAGCTATCACTAGTTTGCCTAACGGCCCTGTTCGGGAGGAGTTTGCTAAGCTTCTTAGAGAAACAAGGGCAGGGAAGTCCCGCAGAGAAGCGTTGCTTGATTTAGCTGAGAGAATGAATATTGATTCGGTTAATCAGTTTGTTGCGGCTGTTAACCAGGCAGAAGAAACTGGCGGTGAAATAGTTGATGTGTTAACCGCCCAGGCGGAACAGAAAAGGTCAGAGCGCTTTAATAGTGCAGAAGAAACAGCAAATAAAGCACCCGTAAAGATGCTTATACCTATGATGGCGTTTCTTTTTCCGATAATTTTTATGCTTCTGACCTTTGTTGTCATGGTTAAATTAGCTGAGATAGATATGCTGCCTGTGAGTATGTTGCGGTTGTTAGCAACTTAGCAGTGTGGTGGGAAGGTGGGAGGGCTTATGTTAGGCGATATTCATGTAATACGAGCCAATACGTGGCTAAAAAGATTAGTTGGCCTACTAGGACATTCTGCTTTGTCAGACACAAATGCCATGTTATTTGAGCCTGGAGGAGGTATACATACTGTCGGTATGCGCTTTTCAATTGACGTTGTCTATTTAGATGGGGACAATAGAGTGCTTGGTATAGTAATAGATATGGAGCCTTGGCGTTTCTCTTTTGCGCCTAAAGGAACCAAAGCGGTGTTGGAGCTTTCATCCGGTAACGCAAAACGAGTAGGAATTTACTTGGATCAGACCTTAGAGTTTGATTGAATAGAGACTCAGAAAAAAAATAACTAAAGTCTGCCCAATATATGGGCGCGGGAAAACAGCATGACGCAAGGCTCAGATAATTTTGTACCGGAAGCTACCCCTGTTATCGACTTGAGGAAGAACGGGTTGCCGTCCTCTATTGATTCCAGCGCTAATGATCCGTCTCAAAATTGGGATAATGATAAAACTGAAGTTTATATGGATTCAGATGAGGATGAGGCCGCAGCATCACTAGTTGATGCTGAAGGTGATGTGCATCCTATTACTGCTTTTCCTTACGTTTTAGGGCGCGGCACAGAATGTGATTTAGTCCTCAATGGTAAAGGGTTATCCCGTAAACATGTAGAGATAGTGTTCCAGTCCGGCCGGTTTGTTATTAGTGATTTGGATAGCCTTAATGGTTTTAAGGTGAATGGCTATAAGGTGTCGCGAGTTATACTTGAAGAGGGCGATTCTATCAAGTTGGGCGAGGTTCATTTGACCTTCACCTCTGGCGAAGCAGACACTGAGATAGATCATGGCTCCGTGGAAGGCGTTAACGCAGATGCTGACCCTTTTAAGGCGGATAGTTCCAAAAAAATCATAAAGCTAGTTGGTGGTGTCATCAGTCTGGCGCTTATTGTTGGAGGAGGACTTTTCGGTTATCAGTCTATGAAATCTTCTCAGCCAGCGGGGCAAATTGTTCAAACTCAACCGCGTTCCGCTGTAGAACCACCGATACCAAAAACGACCTCTCCTGTTGTACAATCCACAATATCTGCTTCTCCACCGAAACCAATATCAGCCCCACCTCCTAGCATTTCTTTAAAACCGGCACTTCCTATAAGCAAGCCCAAGCCAATTGTGCAAGCACCTGTTATCGCAAAGCAAGCCCCAAAACCTAAAGTCAGTAAAAACGCCGGTAAAGCTAAGACAATACTAGCTCAAGCCAATCAGCGTTACTTGGACGGTGATGCTAACGATTTATTCAGAGAAATGGATCGCTTTGAGAATGATTCAAAACTGTCTTCTGCTTTAAGAGGGAAGCTTCGCAAGAAGCATGAAACCTTGGCGACGGTTTATTCTGATTATATTAAAGGCCAAAAAGCGTACGCCAAGAAGAATTCAGAAGGAGCGTTTAACTATTGGACACGTTTTTTGGAGAAAGAAGCACGCATATTCAAGAGTTCGCGTAGCTTATATGCCGATCAAGTTGTTATTCGTGTTGTCGATGAGTATGTTACCAGAGGAAACACAGCTTCCCAAAACGGTGAGAGTCATAAAGCATATAAGATGTGGCAGAAAGCTGTGAAGCTGGGTGATAGCGTAGCAGCAAAAATTGCGCTTGATTCTGTAAATGCAAAGTCAAAACAAATGTATCGTAAAGCGTTGAGGCTTGAGTATGTCAATGCATCAAAAGCAAAAGCTTTATGGCAAGAGGTGGTTTCTTTAGTGCCACCAGGTACTGAGTATTACACCAAGGCAAGCTCAAAGCTCGCTTGGTATGAGAGGTGGGGTGGGTAATGTTGGATTTTAGGCGCCAAATGATTGGCTTATTTGTTATTGTGGGTTTCGTATCTATACAAGGCTGCGCTACTACGCGAGAGTTCGATACGGCTAAAGCAGAAATTGTAAAAATTGAAGAAGTGGAACGGATGAGTGGCAAAGCCGAGATGACGTATCAGGCGGGCCAATATCAAAAATCGAAAAAGATGTGGGAACAAATCATTGAACTTGATCCTACAAACGTGAGGGCATTGTATCGCTTAGGTAATACCAATTTTCGTTTAGGGGATGTAGAGCAGGCACGCGATTATTACGAGCAGACAGTCGAGATTAGCCCTCGTTATGCCAAGGCTCATTATAATTTGGCTGTAATTAACCTAGTGCTTGCAGGTCAACATTTCCAGTTTTACAGCGCCACTACTGATCCTACAACAGATCTTGGGAATGTAACCGAAATCTTAGGAGAAATTAGTCGTTTTAAAGCGGCTCAAAATAAGGCGAAACCGACGAGACTGGAACGTTTAGCAGAGCAGTTGAGCGGAAAAATATAGGTAGCGTTGGTTTTGAAGGCAATTACAATTAGCAAAAAAGGGACTCGCTCGGAATTTAACGAGGATGCATCTTTAGTATTACCTGCTCAGGGTATTTTCTTGGTATCTGATGGTGTGGGAGGTGGGCCGTCGGGGGACGAAGCTTCACGGCAAACCGTAGAAAAGTTGTACGATGAACTTTCAGGTGTTGAGGTATCAGAAAGTAAAATTATCGAGAGTATCCTTGCCGCAAATAACAGTGTGTTTGATAGTGCCCAAAATAGCAAACATAAAGGTATGGCGTGTACACTTGCGTTACTTTGGAAGGTTGAGAAGCAACTGCATTGTTTTAATGTCGGTGATAGTCGAATCTATAGAGTTCGTGGCAAACTGATTTCTCAGCTAACAACGGATCAAATTAAAAAAGTTAAACGGAATAATAAAATTAAAGCATTGGTGACCAATGCGATTGGTATAAAGCAAGGCGTCACTGCTGAAATTTCTAGTTGGGATTGGGAGGAAGGAGACTTGTTGATGTTAATGAGCGATGGCATCTCCGATGTAGTTTCCGATGATGAAATGTACCAGCTTGTCTCGCGCCCTGGTTTATCTATGTTAGATAAAGCTAACGCGTTAATTGAGGCAAGCGTCAATAATGGATCTTTAGACGATAAAACCCTAGTACTTGCTTTTTAGCGAAGCTCAAATTATTTGAGGTGTGTGGTGAAAAAAATAATAAGACATCGCTCTACCATGAGTGGAGCAGCAATGATTGAAACAATATTTGTATTTCCCGTTGTTATGTTTTTGGGTTTTGGGATATTGCATTTGGGGTTGATCTACCAGGCTAAATCAAATTTGGAGTATGCAGCGCTAATGGCTGCCCGTATGGCGTCAACTCAGGGCTTTTTTAATGTAGACCTTGGAGTCGGGCGCTTTAATGATTTTCAAGTGGAGGTGCGTTGTAGAATGCAAGCTTCAGACCCTCTTGATGGCGCGAACTGTGATGACCCTTTGGAATTGGCTAAAGTTGAAGTAAGGGTTATACGCCCGAATATCAATACGTTTGAAGAATGGGGTGATGATTGTTTGGGAGTTAACTGCGTCATAGCAAATGATAATTTGTTATATCGAGATCCATTGGATGTAAAGACTGTCACGTTCCCTTCTGGAGATGAAAATATTAATATTCAAGATGCTAATATTCTACAGTTAGAAGTAACGTACAAATTTGATTCAGGAGTGCCTTTTTTAGGGCGAATGTTAAGTGATGACCCAACGTCAACAGAGGTTATATCAATGGGGGTTGATGGACAGGGTGTTGAATTAACAGACGCAATGGGGTATTTGCCTGAAAGTGAAAGGAATAGAGCAACGAATACACCAGGTATGAGGTTGAGGGCAGTGTCAACGGTACGAATGCAAACCCCCGCGAGGTTAGTGCCCGGTGAAGAAGCAAATTTTTATTAAAATAAATTATAAAATAATAAACCTTATAAAGGTTGTACAAAGATAATAACAATTAGGAGTTGTTTGAGATGGATGGTTTGCTAAAAATATCATCACTTATTAGGTTTTTTTTGATAAGTGTGTTGACAGTAGTTGTTCTTGCTGGTTGTAGTGGTACGGATAGCGGGAGTTCTGATGATGCAGGTGCAGCGCCTACTACACCAACGAATCCAGGTTCCCCCTTCTCTATATCCGTGAGCCTAGTTGATCCAGATGGTGAAGCGACAACTAATGTTAGTTCAGCAAAGCCGGGGACACTTACAGCGATATTGAGAAATAATGGTGTACCCGTTTCATCTGAACTTATGACTTTCTCTTTGAATGGTGATATTGGGGAATTGTTGCCGGTGGCTGGTACTGCATTGACCGGCCCAAATGGCGCTGCTTCAATAGTTCTTAATGCAGGGGCTGAGGAAGGTGCTGGAACGGTTACGGTTACTGCTGAGAATCTCGGCACAACAGGTAGGCTGTCTTTTGCCGTTAGTGTTTCGGTTATAGCGGCTTCAATGGAAGCTCCAACTGTTTTTCCTCAGGTTCTCAGTGCTAGTGGTACAGCTGTTGTTGAGGTCATAATCAATCAGACGGTTAATGGCTTTACTTCGCCAATTACTGAATCAGTTGAGGTTAAGTTTGATTCTGGATGTGTGCAACGTGGTGAAGCAGTGATAGATGCTGTAGTCGATACGGTTGACGGTGTGGCGAGAGCGACGTATGAAGACAATGGGTGTGGCACAGAAGATAATATTAGTGTTACAGCAGTTGTTGGTTCTCAACTGCTTTCAAGGCTTGTTTCATTAAGTGTACAAAAAGCAGATGTTGGTTCTATTCAATTTCTGTCGGCCACACCTGAAATTCTGTTTGTAACAGGTTCGGGCGGTGAAGAACTTTCAAGGGTTAAGTTTGTGGTTCGAGATGGTATAGGCAATTTTTCACGAGATACAACAGTAAATTTCCAATTAAATACGATAGCGGGTGACATATCTCTATTACACAGCCAAGCACAAACTAACTCCCTTGGAGAGGTTGTTGCCTTTGTTCAATCAGGCAGAGTAAATGGGGTGGTTTCTGTTTTGGCATCTATACCAAATTCGGGTGTGGCAGCGACATCATCTAGAAATCTAGTAATACTACGAGGCGTGCCTACCCAGCAGGGGTTTAGCATAGCTGTAGACAACTTTAACCCTGAAGGACTAAACGCAGACGGTGAGGAAGTTACTGTTACAGCGTCACTGAGTGATCGCTTTACTAGCGGGGTTCCTGATGGAACAGTAGTAGGATTTCGTGCGGAATTTGGTGTTATTGTGGGAGCAGGTGGCTCAGAAAGCTGCAGTACGGTTAATAGTCGCTGTAGTGTAACTTGGAGAAGTCAGGGTAGTCGTGAGCCGTTACCGTTTCGAGACCCCGGTGCGATAACCCGCCAATTAGGCGATGGCATTACTCCGTGTTTGGATGATCTGGGTAATACTACAGACCTTAATAATGATTCAACACCAGGTTTTGTGCCATGTATTTTTAATGCTTTTCATCCTAAGGATGCTGCAAATGCAGAATCTTATAGTGGGCTGGGGCAGGTCTATGGAAATCGAGTAACGATAATGGGGTTTGTTGCAGGGGAGGAATCTTTCACCGATTCAAATGATGATGGGTTGTTTAATATAGGAGAATCGTTTGAAGATTTAACTGAACCGTTTTTGGATCATAATGAAGATCAGGTATATGGTAATACATTAGGTAACGGCTTACCTGCAACAAATGCGTCAACATATAATGATCCAGCAGATGCGGATGATGATAGTAATGACGACTGCTACGATGGTTCAGGGGATGCTTGTTTCCAAGCCGGTGGTGATAACGATGAATTTGTTGATGGGCTTAGTGGTGCAATCAATGAATTTGATGTTGGAAATGGAATATATAATGGTAGCTTGTGTGCAATTGAAGGTGAAGAATGTACGACTGACCTTGCGTTGATTTGGCGTGAGACTGTTATTTTGCAATCAGGATCATTTGCTAAAATTGGGCTTATTGAGGAGGGGCTAAATGCTTCTGTGAAGGGTAACTATTTTCAAGATGTTGATTTGAGCGGTGATGGTAAAATCATAGTGGCGTATGTTTCTGATATTCATAATGGCCGTATGCCTAGCGGAACAACAATCACATTGTCTGGAAATGGTACAATAAAAGGGCCTAATTCATGTACGGTGAATAGTTCCAATGCAATAGGCATAACTAAATGTTCTTTTGCAATTGCTAAAGACGTGTCCTCCATTAATCAAGATAATTCACATGCAGTATTAACGGTAAGAACGCCTAACGATGTTGTAACAACTGCCAGGATTTTGGTAAAAGAGTTACGATAACGTATGATCGCACCTGGCGCTGATACGCCAGGTGCGATCTCTCGGAAAAGCTAAAATTATTGTTTTTATTTACAGGGATTTGTATGTTTACCGGAATATTTATCGATTCATTTGTGATAGCCCCCTATGCCGAACGCGCTGAAACTGAGTTGATTTGGAGTATTGCTGCAGGAACATCTCCCTTGGCATCCCCTAATATATTATCTGAGCTGACTTACGAGGATATGAAAAGAGAAGGGTCTGGTCTTCAGTTATCTTATCTAAAGGTTGTCAGTGATGTTTGGGCTTTTAATGTGGAAGGTGACTATTCCAGTACCGACATCATTTCAGGGAACTCCCAGGATTCGGATTATTATTTAGATAACAGGCAAGGAGAGTTCTCGCGATCTTATTCTGATATAGCGTCGGATGGTGTTGAGCGTGGCTCGTTAGCGTTGGGTGTTAAAGCCCCATGGTTTAAAGGGGAGAGTGACGGGCACTATGTTAGTGTAATGCTAGGGTACCAGCAGCATGATGTTGATATCACCGTTACTAATGGCGTTCAAATTATTCCAGAAGAGCTTAATGGCTATATTATTGAAGGTCTGAACACTAGCTATAACTCAGAGTTTAGTTCTAAGTATTTAGCTGTTTCAACAGAGCATAGCTTTCCTTGGGGTATTATCGGTCTTCGTTATGAAAAGCATGAGGTGGATTTTACAGCTGAAGCGGATTGGAATTTACGAACCGACTTCCAACACCCCGTTTCATTTGAGCATGAGGGTGATGGCGAGGGGAGGGTGTTAACCCTGGGTTATGCTTACAAATTTGGCTTTAATCTTGATGTTTTTGTAGATATTACACATAGAGAGTATGAAATAATTGATGGAGATGATGTTACGTTTTTTTCTAACGGAGGAACAGGGCGTACCAGGTTGAATAGACTTGTCTATAAATCTAATAATGCGAGATTGGGAATTCGGTTTGTTTTTTGATTATGTCTGTTATGGTAGTCATTAGGGTCTCTAATCTAATGACTACCATAACGGTTAATCAGTCCAGAGTTCTTTATATAAATGGGTAAATATCATTTTGACAATTCTTTCAGTTGACTAGGTTTGTTTCAACTTCGTCTTCAAACTAGATGTATCCCACCTCCCACCACCATCACTCTGCACCCCCGCATAAAACTGATCCACTAACGCAGCTACAGGCAACTGACTTCCGTTTCCTCTTGCCTCATCGAAACAAATCCCTAAATCTTTCCGCATCCAATCAACCGCAAAGCCATGCTCATATTCGTCTTTAATCATAGTGTCATGGCGATTATCCATTTGCCAAGACTGCGCGGCACCTTTAGAAATCACTTCAACAACTTTATGCGCATCTAACCCAGCATTTTCAGCGAACTGTAAGCCTTCAGCCAGCCCTTGTACTAATCCCGCAATACAAATTTGATTAACCATTTTGGTTAACTGTCCGCTGCCAGCAGGTCCCATTAGGCTTATCTGTTTTGCATAACAATCTATAATGGGCTTGGCTTGTTGAAATGTACTTTCCTCACCGCCACACATAACGGTCAACTGCCCGTTCTCTGCCCCTTGCTGCCCACCTGAGACTGGCGCATCAATAAAGCCAATCGATCGCTGAGAGCACGCTAAAGACAGCTCTCTTGCCACATCTGCTGATGCGGTAGTATGGTCTACCAATATGGAGTTGGCTTTCATTCCATTCAAAGCACCATCTTCACCAAACACAACACTTCGTAAATCGTCGTCATTACCTACACAAATGAAAACGATGTCGCACTCTATTGATGCGATTTTAGGGGAGTTAGCCGTTGATCCGGAATAAGTATTAGCCCACAACAAGGCCTTTTCAGCTGTTCGATTGTAGATAACAACCTCGTGATTAGCATTAGCAAGGTGACCTGCCATTGGGAAACCCATGACTCCTAGTCCAATAAAGGCTATTTTCATTGTTAGATCCTGTTAATTTAGGGCTTAAACCATTTGTTATGTGATTCTTCAAATATCAGACATAAAAAAAGGCGGATAAATCCGCCTTTTTTTATGTCTCTGCTCTAGCGTTTGTCTGCTGGAACAAAATCTCGTTTTTCTGAGCCCGTATAAAGTTGGCGAGGACGGCCGATTTTATATGGGTTACTGATCATTTCGTGCCAATGTGCAATCCAGCCTGGTGTGCGACCTAGTGCGAATATAACCGTAAACATTTCTGTTGGGATACCAATCGCTTTTAGAATGATACCTGAGTAGAAGTCAACGTTCGGATATAGGTTGCGCTCAATGAAATAAGAATCGCTACGGGCAATCTCTTCAAGTTTCATTGCTAGTTCTAGCTGAGGATCGTTGATGCCGAGTTCGCTTAATACTTCGTGACAAGTTTCTCGCATTACAGTAGCGCGTGGGTCGAAGTTTTTATAAACACGGTGACCAAAGCCCATCAAACGGAATGGGTCGTTTTTATCTTTTGCACGTAGAATAAAGCTGTCAACGTTAGAAACGTCACCAATCTCATCAAGCATTTTAAGAACGGCTTCATTTGCTCCACCGTGTGCAGGTCCCCACAGTGCGGCAATTCCTGCTGCTATACAAGCAAACGGATTCGCACCAGATGAGCCAGCCAATCTTACGGTAGATGTTGAGGCATTCTGCTCGTGATCTGCATGTAGGATAAAGATCTTATCCATCGCTTTCGCAATGATTGGGTTTACTTTGGTTTCTTCACAAGGAACACCAAACATCATATGCAAAAAGTTCTCTGCATAGTTTAGGTCGTTGCGAGGGTACATGAATGGCTGGCCTTGAGTGTACTTGTAGCACATTGCAGCCAAGGTAGGCATTTTTGCAATTAGGCGATAAGCCGCAACTTCACGGTGCTTCTCGTCAGCAATATCAAGAGAGTCGTGGTAGAAAGCGGAGAGGGCACCAACAACACCACACATAATGGCCATTGGGTGAGCGTCTCTACGAAAGCCTTTATAAAATGAAGAAAGCTGATCATGAACCATTGTGTGATTCATAATGGAGGATACAAATTCTTCTTTTTGCTCTGGAGTTGGTAGCTCGCCATATATGAGCAAGTAGCATACTTCTAAGTGCTCTGATTCATTTGCCAACTGATCGATAGGGTAGCCACGGTGTAATAAAACACCTTTGCCGCCATCAATGTAGGTGATTTTGGATTCACAAGACGCAGTTGAAACAAAGCCAGGGTCGTAAGTGAACATGCCGTTACCGGTTAGCTGGCCTACATCTACAACGTCTGGCCCGATGGTTCCGGAATAAATTGGCAATTCTAAGGTAGTATCGCCAATGGTTAACTGAGCATTTTTCTCAGTCATAATAATCTCCTGTTCGCATTGATGAGCGAAATGGTTAGTAGTGATTAATGGCCGGATAGAGGCTGGTAATCGCCAGTACTGCACCATTTTAGCTTGTTTTAAAAGGGGGCGTTTAGTGAAATTAGCTCACTGATTTTTTTGCCATTTCCAAACGTTTGCGAGGTTTGGCCTTTTACATTCTTTCTTGCCAGTTAGGCCATTTTGGACCGAAAAACCTTTGTGAGGTTGTGCTGACAGGCATAACTCAATATTTCGCGGGCAAAAATTAAAGATTTGCCGATTGTTTGTCAAATTGTTTCAGTCATTTTGTTCATTTATTGATCTATATGCTCGAGGTTTTTAATTAATGTATAGAATATTGACGAATTGACAGAAGTATAGAGCAAGAATTAAGAGTTGTATGGTTCATATGAAGTAGCTTGATTAGTGTTCTGGCTTGGTGGGATGTTTGTAATTAGTAGTTGATGAGACTATACTTCGGCCCCGAAAGATAGTGGGAAGTACGAAATTCAGTCAGCTGTCTAAGTTGCTAATTTCCCTTCCTATTTTGGTGCAATACCGTTGTCTTAACGCCCTGTTTTAGGGCCATTACACAGTGAAAACGACGTGAATAGCAAGAGACCTGTTAACCTGGATTTATCCACAATAGCGCTTCCTCTTCCAGCATTAATCTCAATCACTCATCGAATTACAGGGGTTATCCTGTTCGTGGGTATTGGGTTGTTATTGTTGGGACTGGACTTATCCTTGGCCAGCGAAGAATCGTTCAACTCTCTTAAAGAGTGTTTGGATGCCGTATTCGTTAAAATCATCTTATGGGGAATCTTAGCGGGTTTGATTTTCCACATTGCTGCTGGTTGTAAGCATCTACTCATGGATATGGGTATTGGTGAAACTTTAGAAGGCGGACAACTGGGTGCAAAAATTGTTCTCGGTCTGTCAATTGTTCTTATTATCGCTGCGGGGGTTTGGATATGGTAACGAACGCAACAAGCCTGGGCCGAAACGGTCTTTATGATTGGCTTATTCAAAGAGCGAGTGCTGTAGTACTAGGTGTTTATTTCTTTGCTGTACTAGGTTTTTTCCTATGTGGCGGTGAAGCAACCTATGCAAACTGGCATGCATATATGACATCGACCTATATGAAAGTATTCACCATGATAGCGCTAGTTAGCTTCATGGGGCATGCGTGGGTTGGTTTATGGACGGTTTCAACTGATTACCTTACTAGTCTTCAGCTAGGTAAAGCAGCAACTACCGTAAGAATGGTTTTCCAGGGTGGGTTAGCGTTTATTTTGCTTGCTTACTTGTTCTGGGGTGTTCAGATTTTGTGGGGTGTTAAGTAATGTCGAATATTCGAACCCTTACCTTTGATGCGGTAATTGTTGGTGGTGGTGGTGCTGGAATGCGTGCTGCGCTGCAGTTGGCCCAATCTGGTCAAAAAGTCGCATTGATTACTAAAGTGTTTCCGACGCGTTCACACACAGTATCTGCTCAAGGTGGTATTACTTGTGCGATTGCCAGTGATGATCCAAATGATGATTGGCGCTGGCACATGTACGATACCGTTAAAGGCTCCGACTATATTGGTGACCAAGACGCTATTGAATACATGTGTAACGTAGGGCCAGAAGTGGTCTACGAACTAGAACATATGGGATTGCCTTTCTCTAGAACCGAAGAAGGTCGTATTTATCAGCGCCCTTTTGGTGGTCAATCTAAAGGTCCGGATAATCCTACCCAGGCTGCTCGAACTTGTGCTGCCGCTGACCGTACAGGCCACGCATTATTGCATGCTCTTTATCAGCAAAACGTTAAGCATGAAACCAACTTCTTTAATGAATGGTATGCAACTGACTTGGTTAAAAACCAAGACGGTGCTGTAACCGGCGTTATAGCAATATGCATGGAGACAGGAGAGAAGGTATTCTTTAAGTCTCGTGCAACAATACTTGCTACGGGCGGTTCTGGACGTATTTATCAATCAACAACCAATGCACTTATAAATACTGGTGATGGTGTTGGCATGGCGTTGCGTTTAGGTTTGCCAGTTCAGGATATTGAAATGTGGCAGTTTCACCCGACGGGTATTGCGGGTGCAGGTGTTCTCGTAACGGAAGGTTGTCGTGGTGAAGGTGGATACTTAGTCAATAAGGATGGTGAGCGTTTTATGGAGCGTTATGCTCCTAATGCGAAAGATTTAGCGGGTCGTGATGTTGTTGCTCGTTCAATCATGCAGGAAATCCTAGATGGTCGTGGTTGTGGCCCTGATGGGGACCATGTTCACCTTAAGCTAGATCACTTGGGTAAAGAGGTTCTACATAAGCGTCTTCCTGGTATTTGTGAGCTGTCGATTACCTTCGCAGCCTCCGACCCAGTTCACGTTCCGATTCCTGTAGTGCCAACATGTCACTATATGATGGGTGGTATTCCGACCAATATTCATGGTCAAGCGATTACTCAAGATGCAGCTGGAAACGATAAAATCGTTGATGGCTTGTATGCGGTAGGTGAAGTTGCTTGTGTATCCGTGCATGGGGCTAACCGTCTCGGTGGCAACTCATTGCTTGATTTGGTTGTATTTGGTAGAGCTGCTGGCATGTTTGTTGAGAAGCAACTCAAGCAGGGTGGTGATCATCGCGACACGTCTGAGTCAGATCTTGAACAAGCGGATAGCCGTTTTGCTCGACTTGAAGAGTCGACCAAAGGCGAAGATGTAGCAACATTGCGTAAAGAATTGCAGAAAGTTATGCAAAATGACTTTGGTGTATTCCGCAAAGGCGAGATGATGGCTGAGGGTGTTACTAAGCTTGCAGACTTACGTTCACGTATTGCAGATGTTCATCTTACGGATAAGTCTAATGCGTTTAACACTGCGCGTATTGAAGCGTTAGAACTTGAAAACCTAATTGAGGTTGCGGAAGCAACAGCAATTGCGGCTGATGCTCGTAAAGAGAGTCGCGGAGCGCATTCTCGTTATGACTTCCCTGATCGTGATGATGAGAACTGGCTAGCACATTCTTTGTATTCGCCAGTAACGAAAGAAGTAACTAAGCGTGATGTAAACTTTGCGCCTAAGTTAGTTGATACTTTTCAGCCAAAAATACGTACTTACTAAGGAGAACGCGGATGTTAGTTAGCATTTATCGATACAATCCAGATACAGACGCCGAACCTTATATGAAGGATTATGAGGTCGATACCGGTGGTAAAGACTTGATGGTTTTGGATGTATTAAATTTAGTAAAAGACCAGGATCCAACGTTGGCATACCGACGTTCCTGTCGAGAAGGTGTTTGTGGCTCAGATGGCATGAACATGAACGGCAAAAATGGATTAGCATGTGTTACCTCAATATCTGAGGCGACCAACGGTAAGAAAAAGCTTATCTTGCGACCTTTACCTGGGTTGCCGGTAATTCGTGACGTGGTTGTTGATATGACAATGTTTTACAACCAATACGAAAAAATTAAGCCCTATCTTATCAATGAAGATTCACCGCCAGATATTGAGCGACTGCAGACACCAGAGGAGCGAGAGAAGTTAGACGGCCTTTATGAGTGTATCTTATGTGCATGTTGTACAACCTCATGCCCTTCATTTTGGTGGAACCCTGAGAAGTTCATCGGTCCTGCTGGTTTGTTGCAAGCATATCGCTTCATCATCGATAGTCGTGATAATGCGACAACAGAACGCCTTTCAGATCTAGACGATCCGTTTAGCCTGTTTAGGTGTCGAGGCATTATGAACTGCGTTAATGTTTGCCCTAAAGGTTTGAATCCAACTCAAGCAATTGGGCATATTCGATCAATGTTGTTAGATCAAGCAACATAGAGATTGGATAATTCTTGTAAAATCGTTAAAATTCAAACATCTACAGCCCCTAAGGAAATTGCTTAAGGGCAAGTGTAGCGAGCTTATAGAAAGCCGCTACACTTGATGTTGTGAATAACAAAACATCTTATTATCACGAGATGGTGTTGTAATTCGCTCGGCCACTTACAAGGTGGTACGAAGCATAGAAATTAAAACTAGGACTCTCGGAAAAACCGAGCTATCTGTTGTCGCTTACGGGCTTACAAGGCCAAAGTGAGCTAACTCCTTGCAGAAGTGTCTATTGCTGTGTTGTCAGCGTTGGCAGGTAGAGTTCCTATTACTACGGTGATCTGCAATGGAAGACAGTTTGATGTATCGGCAGTGGAGTACGTCCCATTTATCGGGGGGCAATGCTGTTTATGTCGAAGAACTATTCGAATCCTATCTAAAAGACCCCAATTCTGTTCCTGAAGAGTGGCGTGAAAACTTTGATAAGTTGCCGCGGGTCGATGGTGCTGAGCAGGATATTCCTCACTCAACCGTCCGAGAACATTTCCTTTTTCTTGCAAAAAACAAGAACCGCGCCCAGCCAGTTGCTGTTAGTAGTGTTAGTACTGAGCATGAGAGAAAGCAGGTTCAAGTATTGCAACTTATTACGGCTTATCGTGTTAGGGGGCATCAGAATGCGGTCCTTGATCCGTTAGAGCTTATGGAAAGAGAGCATGTTCCCGATCTAGAGTTATCCCATCACGGTCTATCTGCAGCTGATATCGATACGGTTTTCCAAACAGGAAGCCTGTTTATCGGTAAAGATGAAGCGTCTCTAAAAGAAATTGTTGAGGCCCTAAAAAAGACCTATTGTGCAAGTATTGGTGTGGAGTATATGCACATCGTTGATACTGCAGAAAAGCGTTGGGTGCAGCAGCGAATGGAAAGCGTTCGTTCTAAACCAAATTATAGTATCGAAGTAAAGAACCACCTTTTGGAGCGTGTTACTGCTGCTGAAGGTCTAGAGAGGATGCTTGCCACCAAATACCCAGGTACCAAGCGATTTGGTCTTGAAGGTGGCGATAGTCTTATACCTTGTGTTGACGAATTGATTCAGCGTTCCGGTAGCTATGGTGTAAAAGAAATTGTTATAGGTATGGCTCACCGTGGTCGATTGAATGTATTGGTTAACACCTTGGGTAAAAACCCTGCGACGCTATTTGATGAGTTTGAAGGCACGCATCAACTTAATACCGATGGCTCTGGTGATGTTAAATATCATCAGGGTTTCTCGTCAAATGTTATGACACCAGGCGGTGAAATGCATTTGGCGCTAGCGTTTAATCCGTCACATTTGGAGATTGTTTCACCGGTTGTTGAAGGCTCGGTAAGGGCTAGGCAAGACCGAAGGGATGACGCAAACGGTGATCGCGTTGTTCCCATCCTGATTCATGGTGATGCAGCTTTTGCTGGTCAGGGTGTTGTGATGGAAACTTTCCAGATGTCACAGACTCGTGGTTATAAAACTGGCGGTACAGTTCATATTATTGTGAATAATCAGGTTGGTTTTACAACAAGCGCTCGAGAAGATTCTCGTTCAACTGAATATTGTACTGATATCGCAAAAATGGTTCAGGCACCAATATTCCATGTTAATGGCGATGACCCAGAAGCTGTGCTTTTTGTTACTCAGATGGCAATTGACTTCCGTACACAGTTTAAGAAAGACGTTGTTATCGATATCATTTGTTATCGTAGTCGTGGCCATAATGAAGCCGATGAGCCATCGATAACGCAGCCGATGATGTACCAGGTAATTCGCAAGAAAAAATCCCCTCGTCAGTTATATGCGGCTCAGTTGATCGCTGAAGGATCAATGACGCAGGAAGAGACCGATGCAGTTGTTGAAGATTATAGGAATGCTCTTGATAACGGCCTGCATGTTGCAAAGAGTTTGATTAAAGAGCCTAACTCTGAATTATTTGTAGATTGGGTTCCATATCTTGGTCATGAATATGATGCTTATTATGATACAAGTGTCGATTATAAAAAGCTTCAAGAGCTGGCTCAGAAATTAACAGCAGTGCCCGATGGTTTTGTTGTGCAGCGTCAGGTTAATAAAATCCTTGAAGACCGAAACAAAATGGCTGCTGGTGCGTTAACTGTAGATTGGGGTTTTGCAGAGAATTTGGCGTATGCCTCCTTACTGGATGAGAAATTTCCGGTGCGTATTACTGGGCAGGATGTTGGTCGTGGTACTTTTTCTCATCGCCATGCGGTGTTCCATAATCAAAAAGAAGAAGGTACACATATACCTTTGCAGTCTGTTGCAGATGAAAATACGCAGATGGATATCTATGATTCATTGCTGTCTGAAGAAGCTGTGTTGGCTTTTGAGTATGGTTACTCAACAACATCACCTGAAGGGTTGGTTATTTGGGAAGCTCAGTTTGGAGATTTTGCCAACGGAGCGCAGGTTGTTATTGATCAGTTTATCTCATCAGGTGAACATAAATGGATGAGGTTGTGTGGTTTAACGATGTTGCTGCCCCATGGGTATGAGGGGCAGGGTCCTGAGCATTCTTCTGCAAGGTTGGAACGGTATTTGCAGTTGTGTGCTGAGCATAATATACAGGTCTGTGTTCCTACAACGCCAGCGCAAGTATTTCATATGTTGCGTAGACAGGCGGTGCGACCTTTAAGAAAGCCTTTGATCGTCATGTCACCGAAAAGCCTGTTGCGACATAAATCAGCAAAATCAACATTTGATGAATTAGCGAATGGGCATTTCCAGTCATTAATATGTGACACCACAGATCAGGATGATGACGTGATTCGTCGTGTTGTTATGTGTAGCGGTAAAGTCTACTACGATCTGAAAGATTACCAGGGACATAATGAGAATAACGATACTGTACTGGTGAGAATTGAGCAGCTTTACCCATTTCCCGAGAAAGAGTTGGAAGATGTGTTTGCTAAATTCCCGAACTTGGAAACCGTGGTTTGGTGTCAGGAAGAGCCAATGAACCAGGGAGCTTGGTATTGCAGTCAGCATCATATGCGACATGTGCTTCATAGAGTTAACGCATCATTGTATCTGCATTATGCAGGTCGTGACGCATCAGCGGCACCTGCGGCAGGCTATATGTCTGTGCATATCGAAGAACAGAAAAAGCTTGTCAGCGATGCGTTTACCCTTAGCTAACATCATTATTTAATGTGCAAAAAAGTATAAAGAGATAAGGAATTACAATGGCCACACAGATCAAAGCCCCTCAATTCCCAGAAGCGGTTGCCGATGGCACTGTTGCTACATGGCATAAGCAACCCGGTGACGCGGTTGCAAGAGAGGAATTGTTGGTTGATATTGAAACCGACAAAATTGTATTAGAAATTGTTGCACCTGCTGATGGTGTGCTTACCGAGATCCTTAAAGGTGAAGGTGAGGTGATTGAAAGCCAAGAGCTGATAGCAATGTTCGAAGAAGGTGCTAAAGGTTCGGGCGCCGCACCAGCAGGAAGCGAAGCTACTGCATCTACATCTGAAAGCGATAGTGATCAAATAGAGGATAATTGGGGTCCTGCAGTGAGGAAGCTTATTGCGGAGAATAATATTGATCCGAGTAAGATCTCTGGGACAGGTAAGGGCGGCCGCATTACAAAAGAAGACGTGGTTAAATTCATGGAAGGCAGCGCATCAACTCCTGCTCCTGTTAAAGCAGCTCCGGCGGCTAAGTCTACTGCTCCAAAATCAGCCCCAGGTGGCGCTGTGAATTTTGATGCAGGCGATCGTGAAGAGCGCCGGGTGCCCATGACACGTTTGCGAGCTCGTGTTGCAGAACGTCTAGTCGAAGCCCAACAAACAGCTGCCATGTTAACTACATTTAATGAAGTTAACATGAAGCCTGTGATGGACATGCGTAAAAATTACAAAGACCAGTTTGAGAAAGCTCATGGTGTGCGTTTAGGTTTTATGTCGTTTTTTATCAAGGCAGCTGTTGAAGCGTTAAAGAAGTATCCATCAGTGAATGCTTCTATTGATGGCACCGATATTGTGTATCACGGTTATTACGATATTGGTGTTGCAGTATCATCCAATCGCGGTTTGGTTGTTCCTATTTTGAAAGATACCGATAAAAAGAATTTTGCCGAAATAGAAGCCCAAATTGCTGAGTATGGAGCCAAAGCGCAGGCCGGGAAGTTATCTTTAGACGAAATGACGGGTGGAACATTCACTATATCAAATGGTGGAGTGTTTGGTTCTCTATTATCAACGCCTATTTTGAATCCACCGCAAACGGCAATTTTGGGTATGCATAAAATCCAAGAGCGACCAATGGCGGTTAACGGTAAAGTCGAAATCCTACCAATGATGTATTTGGCAGTATCCTATGACCACCGAATGATTGATGGTAAAGAAGCGGTTCAATTCTTGGTGACCATCAAGGATCTATTAGAAGATCCAGCTCGCTTGTTATTGGATATATAGCAATCAAAGGTCTCTTGCTCATGTTAAGCGTGAGCAAGCTGTAGATTAAACATTAGTAGGGAAAAAAAATGTCTGATTCATATGACGTTGTTGTAATTGGTGGTGGTCCTGGTGGTTACGCAGCAGCAATCAAAGCCGCCCACTTAGGTCAGAAAGTTGCTTGTATTGACAGGTACATCAATAAGAACGGCAAGCCAGCGTTAGGAGGCACTTGTGCCAATGTTGGCTGTATACCATCAAAAGCATTACTGGATTCAACGTGGAAATTCCATGAGGCGCAGGGTGAACTGTCCGTTCATGGTATCGATGTTGGCAATGTTTCTATGGACGTTGCCCAGATGATCAAGCGTAAAGATGACATCGTTGAGAAGCAAACTGGCGGCGTAGCCATGTTGTTAAAAGCGAATGGCATTACTTGGTTGCAAGGTACTGGTAAGTTAATAGCAGGCAAAAAAGTTGAATTTGTGCCTCATGAAGGTGATGTACAAGTTTTAGAAGCGCAAAGCGTTATATTAGCAACAGGCTCATCGCCAATTGAATTACCAATGGCGAAATTACAAGATGACATTATTGTAGATAATAGTGGTGCTCTCGAATTTACGGAAGTTCCTAAGCGTTTAGGCGTTATAGGCGCCGGAATTATTGGGTTGGAGCTAGGCAGTGTCTGGAGTCGGTTAGGCTCTGAGGTTGTTGTGCTTGAAGCGATGGACACTTTCCTGCCTATGGTTGATAAGCAGGTGGGTAAAGAAGCGCTAAAGAATCTTAAAAAGCAGGGGCTTGATATTCGCCTTTCTGCTCGTTTAACCGGAACCGCGGTCAAGGATGGCGTTGTTAGTGTTGAATACACTGATGCTAATGGCGATCAAACGATGGAAGTTGATAAGCTTATTGTTGCTGTCGGTCGCCGTCCAATTACTGAAGATCTTTTCTCTGTTGATAGTGGTGTTAACCTTGATGAGCGTGGTTTTATTTTTGTGAACCAAAGCTGTGCGACAGATGTGCCTGGAGTTTATGCGATAGGTGACATCGTTCGGGGGCCAGCGTTAGCGCATAAGGCTACCGAGGAAGGCGTTATGGTAGCTGAACTTATTTCGGGTCATCATGCTGAGATAAATTATGACTGTATTCCATCGGTTGTTTATACCCACCCTGAGGTTTCTTGGGTTGGTTTAACGGAAGAACAGGTTAAAGCCCAGGGTGATGAATACAAAACAGGAATGTTTGCATTTATGGCGAACGGTCGAGCCGTCGCTGCCAATGAGACAGCGGGGTTTGTAAAAGTAGTTTCTGATGTGGCGACAGATCGAGTGTTGGGTGTTCATATTGTTGGCCCTCAAGCATCGGAAATCATTATGCAGGCGGTAATAGCAATAGAGTTTGGTGCAAGCACAGAAGACCTTCAGCTAATGGTATTTGCACACCCTGGACTATCTGAGGTGTTGCATGAAGCAATGCTAGATGTAGATGGCAAGGCAATACATTCTGTCAAACGAAAGCGCCGCAAGTAGGCGTTAACCTGGAAATGTGAAAGGAATTTTTACAATTATTCTGACATATAATCCAAACTGACTATTCAGTTTTGGTTTGAGGTCGGGCACTATTGCGCTGCTGCGTAAGCTGCCAATAGTGTGCGCCCCAAACTAAAGGTTTCTGTTCACTTTTGCATTATTTTATAAAATGCAGTGGAACAGAGCATGTTGTTGAGATCGTTATTTGTTGAAATTTGCATGTGACATCTAACAAAAGTAAGTATCGGGCTGGAATGCAGCTCTTTGAACAATAAACGGTGATGAAATGAACTTACACGAGTACCAAGCAAAGCAACTATTTGCCCAGTACGGTTTACCCGTATCTGAAGGCGTAGCTGCAAAGACGCCTAAAGAGGCTGCTGCGGCCGCTGATACAATCGGCGGAGATAAATGGGTTGTTAAAGCCCAGGTTCACGCAGGTGGACGAGGCAAGGCCGGTGGCGTAAAGCTAGTATCGTCCAAAGACGAAATTATTGCGTTTGCTAAGGCACAACTAGGTACTAACTTAGTAACCTACCAGACGGATGAAAAAGGTCAGCCAGTTAATATTATCTTGGTTGAGACGTGTACTGATATTGCTCAAGAGCTTTATTTGGGTGCCGTTGTTGATCGAGCAAGTCGTCGCATCACTTTTATGGCATCTACTGAAGGTGGTGTTGACATTGAAACTGTTGCTGAAAACACGCCTGAAAAGATCTTAAAAGCAGAGATTGATCCGCTAGTGGGTGCTCAGCCATATCAAGCGCGCCAATTAGCTTACAAGCTGGGTTTAAACCCGACTCAAGTTAAGCAATTCACAAAAATCTTTTTAGGCCTAGCGGCTATGTTTGAAGATAAAGATTTTGCATTGCTAGAAATCAATCCACTTGTTATCACTGATGAAGGTAATTTACATTGTCTAGATGGCAAGATTGGTATTGATGGTAGTGCTGTTTTACGTCACCCTGACCTTCAAGATATGTATGACCCTACACAAGAAGATGAGCGTGAGCGTTTAGCCGCAGAATGGGATCTTAACTATGTAGCGTTGGATGGTAACATCGGTTGCATGGTAAATGGTGCTGGTCTTGCGATGGCAACGATGGATATTATCCAGCTTAAAGGTGGTAAGCCGGCTAACTTCCTAGATGTTGGCGGCGGTGCGACAAAAGAGCGCGTTATCGAAGCGTTTAAAATCATCCTTTCTGACGAAAGCGTTGAAGCAGTTCTTGTTAATATTTTTGGTGGAATCGTTCGTTGTGATTTGATTGCTGAAGGTATTATCGGCGCTGTTGAAGAAGTAGGTGTTAAGGTTCCGGTTGTTGTTCGTTTAGAAGGCAACAATGCAGAGCTTGGCGCGGAAGTTCTTCGTAAGAGCGGTTTGAACATTATTGCAGCTGAAGGTTTTAACGATGCTGCTGAAAAAGTTGTTGCATCAGTAGGGGGGGCATAAATATGAGCGTCCTAATTAATAAAGATACAAAAGTAATTTGCCAGGGTTTTACTGGAGCACAAGGTACTCTTCATAGTGAGCAAGCTATTGAGTACGGTACAAAGATGGTTGGTGGTGTTACTCCTGGAAAAGGTGGAACAACTCACTTAGGGCTTCCAGTATTCAATACTGTTGCTGATGCTGTAGAAGCAACTGGCGCAGATGCATCTGTAATCTACGTGCCTGCCGCTTTTTGTAAGGATTCAATCATTGAAGCTGCGGATGCAGGTATTGAGCTGATTGTTTGTATTACTGAAGGTATTCCTGCAATCGATATGCTTTATGTTAAAGAGTATGTTGTTCGTAAGGGTGTTCGTCTTATTGGACCAAACTGCCCAGGTATCATTACTCCTGGAGAGTGTAAGATCGGCATCATGCCTGGTCACATTCACCAAGTGGGCAAGGTCGGTATCGTTTCTCGTTCTGGGACATTGACTTATGAAGCTGTTCATCAAACAACGGCTTTAGGTTTTGGACAGAGTACTTGTATCGGTATTGGTGGTGATCCAATCCCAGGTACAACATTCATTGATGCATTGGAATTATTCCAAAATGATCCACAGACTGAAGCTATCATTATGGTAGGTGAGATCGGTGGTACTGCAGAAGATGAAGCTGCTGCCTACATTAAAGAGCATGTTACTAAGCCTATCGTATCTTACATTGCTGGTGTTACTGCACCTGCTGGTAAGCGTATGGGTCATGCCGGTGCAATTATTGCCGGTGGTAAGGGAACTGCTGCAGAGAAGTTTGCTGCATTAGAAGCTGCAGGTGTTAAGACTGTCGCTAACCCTTCTGAAATGGGTCTTGCTCTTAAGGAACTTACTGGTTGGTAAGTTTTGATGTTGTTTTAGAGTAATAAAAAAGGTGTATCAAGTTATCTTGATACACCTTTTTTTATGTGGTTTATGCGTGCTTTTTGGTAGATAAAAGTTGAGCGATTGGCGTTGGCTTTCCAAAATAGTAGCCCTGAATATAGTCGCATTTGTTGCGTTTGAGAAAATCTAATTGATCTTTGTCTTCAACGCCTTCAGCGACGACCTTTAGCCCTAGCTTGTGTGCCATTGCAATTACCGCGGCGGTAATTTCCATATCATCTTTGTCGTGTGGAATGTCCATTATAAAGGAACGGTCTACTTTTAGTATTTGAATGGGCAGGCGTTTCAAGTAACTTAATGATGAGTAGCCAGTCCCAAAATCATCAATGGCAAGAAATGTCCCTAGTTCTTTGAGTTCGGTTAGTGTGGAGATGGCGCTCTCAACATTGTCCATTATCAAGCTTTCTGTTATTTCTAGTTCAAGGTTTGCGGGGTTTATTTTTCGGCTTTCAACCATGTCTTTTATGTATTGAACAAGGTTAGGTGCATGAAACTGTCTTGCTGATAGGTTGATTGCAATATGTCCATCTTTGGGTATTAATCCAAAGTTAATGAAGCGTTCAATATTCTCACAGGCATTTTTTATTACCCATTCGCCGATTGGGATTATTTGTCCAGTTTCCTCCGCAATAGAAATAAAATCATTGGGTGGAACTACACCTCGTGTTGGATGGTTCCAGCGTATTAGGGCCTCAAAGCCAAAAACCTGTTGTGTGTCCAGTTTAACTTTAGGTTGGTAATAAAGTTCAAATTCGTCGTTTTGTAAGGCTAAACGCAATTCGCTTTCAATTTTCAATTGACGTTGGATGGCGATGTTCATTTCAGCAGAGAAAAACTGATAGTTGTCCCGCCCAGCTTCTTTTGCACGGTACATCGCAAGGTCTGCATTTTTCATTAATATATTGGCATCATCATTCTTTTCAGGACCGATCGTTATTCCTATGCTGGAACTTATAATGATTTCCTGGCCAGTAAGACGGATGGGAACTTTGAGGACGTCGAGTACTTTCTTTGCAATGGTATCTACTTGTTGTTGATGGTTTATTTCCGGTATTAGAATGGTGAACTCATCCCCGCCGAGTCGAGCCACTGTATCGCTTGGGCGCGTGCAAAAGCGTAGGCGGTGCGCAATGGCGCGTAATAACTCATCCCCTTGATCGTGTCCGAGGGTGTCGTTAATTCGTTTGAAATGATCGATGTCTAAAAATAGAATGGCGAGTTGTTTATTGGAGCGTTGGGATTGTTTTATTGCTTTCTCAAGCCGATTTCTAAATAAATGACGATTAGATAGCTTTGTTAATGGATCATAGAGTGCCATTTGTTCGAGCTGTCGTTGAGCTGATTTTAGCTCTGACATATCGGATATGCTGCCAAGAAACCCTGACGGTTTATTATTTATAACAAGTAATTTTGCATGACTTAAAACTGTTGTTGTTTCACCGTTATCTTTTAGGAGTCGGTATTCCATTTTGAATTCTTGTTCTGCTTTAACGCTTTCTTTCCAACGGCTTAATACATGAAATCGCTCTTCTGGGTGCAGTGCTTTTATCCATACGTTGAACGTGATGTCAACATCAAAAATGCCGGTTATTTCTCGCCACCGGTCATTTACATAAATATGGTTGCCGTCGATATCCGTTTGAAATACACCTACGGGGGAGGCGGTCGTCAGCGTCCGAAAGCGCTCCTCGCTTGACAGTAATGCTGAGTTGTCTTTTTCTATTTTGTTAAGCATGTCATTAAATGAGTCAACCAAGTCGCCGAGCTCATCGTCTGATAGCTTCTCAGCCCTGTGTGAGTAGTTATTGTCTAGGCGGACTTTGTTAGCGGTTTCTTGTAACTTCCTTAGAGGGGTGGTGATAAACGTTTGAAGGCGGATGGCGAGGGCATACGCAATGATCAGGGATAGTGTGGATATAAGGCTGATAATGATGAGGTTTAGTGCAAGATGAGAGCGTAAAAGAGTGACGTCTGAACCAAGTTGTAATGTGCCTATTGGGAGTTTTTTTGCCAGTATAGATTGGGTTAATTGGATCATCTTTTTGGTTTTATTAAGGCCAATTGTGCTTGGGGTATCGGGGCATTGGTTACTGATGTCATTATCTTTACTGTATTGAGCGAAAAGGTGGTTCTTTTTATCGAATAAGCAGCCCATTAGGATTGATGAATCCGCACTAAGGGAGGATAGGTTCGTTATCGCGGACCGTTTGTCGTTAGTGCTTAGGGCTTGGGTGAGGTTGATGGTGAGTAATTTACTAGTGAAATAAAGTTTTTCTTCGGCATGTTTTTTGCTGTTTTCTTGTCCGTGCAATATGTTGAATGTAGATGAAATAAATAGCGCAATTAAGCTGCAAGTACTTGCAACTAATATGGTTTTCTCCCTAAGTGATAGCTTGCTCGCCCACTTCATAATAGGGCGATTTCCTGCATTTTTAGCATAGGCGAGAGCATTAGGATATGGGTGGTTGGCTAAGGAAGCATTATGCTGTGATAACGCTACGTACAATCCTTTAAATATAGCTGAAATATACGTCTTTTCTATATTTCTGTTAGCCCTTTGTCAAAGCGTCTCTTTTTAGGAGGGTTCATATTCTGTTGGTTTTATACGGTGTACATTTTTGTTGAAATTCATAACCAACGAACGTTTTTCATAGACACCGTCAATCATACGACCATTCCAATGGTAGGAGAGGTGAGAGCTTTGCGTTGGTATAGTTGTTGCCGGAGGGCGCAATATAGCAAGGCATTCGCCCTTAGTGTGTCTTGCTGAGGGGTAGATGATGCCCCAGGCATTTTTATTTTTCTGTTCTCTTCCGAAGGATTGCGCTTCGGTGTATGAGCTCATGTCGGGTTGGGTTAGATTGAAATATGAGGCACAACGGATGTCGATCATTGGTTTAGTCACTTTTCCGATATAAACCCTCATATCCAGTTCGCATGTTGCTTCTTGTGTCGCCTCTAGAAAGCGCTCGCGATGGAAAATGGTTTCACGTATGGCTGTTTCTAGGTCCCGGGCAGCATAATAAATGCCGAAGCTACCATCGGTGAACCTACTTGGGTAACCTGTATGGGTGAATGCGGCCATCACTACTGATGCACCAGGTCCTGATATCCTGTCTTCTGCGGTAATTAGTTTAAGATTACCTACTTCTTCTTGGAGCCTCTCATTAGTAAGGCCTTCTAATTCAAAGGTTTCTTCCATTAGCTCGGGAGGGGTGAAGCGTTCGAAAAAATTAATGGGAGGCAGCTTAGAGGGGATGATTCGATAGTGATTACCATTTATGGCAGCTGTTTTTGGAGTGTTCATTATTATTTGATGCGCCTTATTATTACCTACAGTCCTCGTTCTGCGTCCAAATATCGACGAATGTCAGCGAGATCAATGACTCGGCCTTGAAGCATGGTTTCAAGGGCGCTTTTACCAGCAAATATCGATGCGGAATTACTTTTCTTGACCCATTCAGATGCCCGGCGGGTGTTAGGGAGCAAAATATTTAGTGCTTTATATATACCCATAACATAGGAGATGCGTTCAAGAGTGTCTTTAGTGAGTTTAGAAGGGCGCTCGCATTTTCCTTCTGCAAACTCCTTCATTCGATAAAAACTGCTTTTCGAGGGGGTTCCTAGGATTGTCATTTGTTCTTTTGCTTGAAGGCCCCATTCTTTTGTGATACCAAAGAAGTTTAGGATTGCAGCGGCGTTTAATCTATCTTCTTTTGTGTTGAGATTTGATAGCGGGGTAGCGTTGGCGCTGTGCATGAGCTGCATCTCCATAATATTGCGATGAATATCGTCTCATTATGAGGGTTCTTGGGAAAAAAACAAGATTAATTCCCTGCTGGGATGGGTGGGTGCGTGATTATCTAGATGATCTAGTCAAATAAGATGTTTGATTTCAGAAATCGCAGCAAGTACATCCGTGTAGGCTTTCTTCGGTGTCCTTGTCTTAGAAATTTCTGAAATCAAACATCTTATTTGACGCTATTAGCAACGTGTAGAAAATCGCTGGATAGTGTTTAACGAGGCTTTTTAGCTACAGACTCCAACTTCATGCCAATAATGGCTAACTTTAGGAGTTTGATGGGGCTACGAGTAAAGAGGGCGTTAATTAAGTCGACAAATAAATTATACTTTTTCTGGGTGTATGGGTACCAATTTGGTTCGATAATACTGCTGTCCTTGTCTACAAGGATTGATTTGCTGCGAGTGTACCCTAGCAAACCTTCTTCACCTTTTTGACGGCCAAAACCACTGTCTTTACAGCCACCAAAGGGTAGGTTTGGGTTACCTTCTGTCAGCATTACATTGTTAATCGATACGGCCCCACACTCAAGCTGCCTTGCTACGCGATCAGCACGTTGTAAATCTTTACTCCATACGGATGCAGAGAGTCCAAAATTGGTGTTGTTTGAAACTTGGATGACTTCTTCTTCACTAGAAAATCTGAAGATAGGAAGTAGTGGGCCGAATGTCTCTTCACTAACAACTTCCATTGAATCATCTAGGTTCGTTAGGACTGTCGGCATGAAAAACATTTCATTCTCATGAAGTATTTCACCGCCGGTAAGAATTTTTGCACCCTTTGCTTTGGCATCTTCGACATGTTTGCGAGAAATATCAAGTTGGAAGTCAACGGTCATACCTCCAATGTCTGCGTTCCCGGAGTCACCTGAGTTCAGTACTAATTTGTTGACTTCTGTAGTGATTCTTTCAACAAACTCGTCATAAATATTGTCCTGAATATAGATGCGCTCTACGGAGCTGCATGATTGGCCTGCATTGGTGAGGGCACCCCAAATTACACCGGCAACAACTCTGTCTAAATTCACGTCGTCAAATACGATGGCCTGATCTTTTCCACCAAGCTCAATATCAACGGGGATTAGTTTTTCTGCTGCTTGAGCAAGAATGCGCTTACCGGTTCTTGCGCTGCCAGTGAAAAATATTTTGGCGGGGCGTTGATCGATAAGTCGTTGTGCGGTAATGCCTGTGCCATAGGTAACAAAGACACTTTGTTCCAGCATTGGCGCAACAGCGAATATTTTTTCCATTAATCCTGTCATGGGAGTTACTTCAGATGGTTTAAACACCACGGTGTTGCCAGCTACGTAAGCAGATAATATGGAAGTAATTCCTATATGGAATGGATAATTCCAAGGGGCAATGATTAATACTGTGCCGAGAGCTTCTTGGTAAATTTTTGATGTTTTTCCCATTAACGTTATGGGTGTTGCGACCTTTTTATCTTTTAGTATTTTTGGCGCATTGTGAATCAGCCATTCGAAATTATCGAGCACACCCATTACTTCCGATACCATTGCATCAGTTCGGCTCTTTCGGGTTTCTTTACAAATGATGTCTGTTATTTCTTCTTTATGATCGCGAACATAGTCAATGAGTCGCTCAACATCTTCTAGTCGATTTTTTAGCGGTACTTTCTGAAGGCGCTGAAATGCTTTTCTCGCTGCGGTGTAGGTATCTTTAACCTGTTCCTCGCTGGTTTCGGTGATCTGATCAAGCGATATGCTGTCTGCTTTTACTGAATTGGCTTTTTTAGCTTTTGTTGTATTTGTGCTCATGACATTATCCTTGCTGATCTGGTGTGCAGCTAACATTGTAATCAATTACATCGTGAACCATCGGGCCGGTGTAAGAAGATGACGTTTGGTTTGAGTAATACAGGCTGAAGACGACACCCCGAAGGCTAATGTTGAGCATTCTAAAAGGTGGAGCGATAAGTTTTGGCATGGATTCTGCGTTAACTGCCAACCATAGAATTAATGAGATAAGGGTTGATGGCATGTATCGGAATAAAAGTAATAAATATCCGAAGGCGGCGGTGTCATCAGCGTCAGCCGGAGCCATAACATCGTCAATGTAGTCACGGCAGCCTGTATCTGAAAATGAAGGGAATGCACCGTTGCGAGGAACAATTAGATCACCTAGTTTATTGAGACCTTTTAATTGTGCTTCTGAATAAAACTCCGAGGCTCCAAGTTTCACGATGTTATCTCCTTAGCGGCTATTTTTTGAGTTGCCTTAGATACAGATGTTCGTTGGCCTGCTTCTGCCAATATAGTTTCACTGGCACGATGTGCTAATGCAAGTATTGTTAGCATGGGGTTTACACCAGGAGCGTTAGGGAATGTAGAGGAATCCGCTATGTAGATGTTTTTCATGCCATGGACTTCAAAACCTTCGTTTACGACGGATGTTGCAGCACTCTGTCCCATGGTGCAGCCACCCATTAAGTGTAAACCAATACGCATGGGTGAGGTCATTACTTCGTAAGCACCAAGAGAATTAAACATATCTTTTACCAGCCGATTTCCATGGTTGGCGCGTTGCCTGTCTCCATCGGATAACGGTTTTCTAATAACAACTTTTCCTGCGTTGTTAAGTGATATTTCACCAGGGTCCTGATCTCTAACAGCGACTTCTATGCAAGCCATATTGCGAAGGCGCTGCATGAATTGTTGATGCTCACCGCCGTAACCCTGCTTTAATAAAGCTAAAGCAATAGGGCCAGCAAAAACATTTTCAAGCTTAAAACCCCACTGACGAAATCGAGGATCTGATGATTTTAATGTTTGAAAAAAACCTTTATGCGAATCGACGGTTTCGTTAAAAAATGCAAGAGTCATCCATTGCGGGTGGCAGTGGAAATTTTTACCAAGTGCAGGGAGTTTTTTCTGTAGCTGGGATTTAAGTAAAAGTTTGGTGGTGCCTACTGCACCTGATGCAATGATGCACTTTTGCCCATAATAAGTTGTTGCTTTACCTTTATGATTACCTTGAACAGTAACAAAGTTTTCGCCATGAATGACTTCGGCAACTTCAAATTCTGAAATAAGCGTTAAGCCTTCTTTTTCAGCTTTTGGAATAAAGGTCTCTAGGGTGCTTTGTTTTGATTTTCGAGAACATCCTCCTAAGCAAACAATGCAATCATTATCGTTATTACAGTTGGATTGACCGCGGCGAAGAGGGGCGTGCTCTAACCCTAGATTGTCGAAAGCCTTTGCATATAATTCAGCATTACCATTCCAGTCCTGCTTTTGCATGGTGTAAAGGCTGAGGTGACTTTCAACTTCATCATAATGCCGGTTCATTGTGGTGAGGTCGTGATAGCTTACTCCGGATTGAGTACGCCAGTCGTTATAAGCAACATCATCAAATCGATCTAGAAGGCACTGGTTGATGACTGTCCCGCCACCAACCACTTTTCCTCTAAGAAAAATCTGGTCTGCTTCGGTGTTCATTTCTGTTCCGCCGCCCCACATTAAACGTGAGTTTGCGTGCATTTCATTGCTAGAAAATGTGTCGGCAGCATAACGTTTTCCTGCTTCTAGCATTAACACTTTGGCACCTGAGCGGCTTAAAAAATAAGATAGTGCTCCACCGGATGCGCCCGAACCAACAATGATATAATCATAGAATTTCTTCATAACAGGCCTTTTCTTATTATTGTCATTAAACAAAGCATTGTCCGTCGCCACGATAAGTGTTGGCATGATCGATAACCTCGCCATTTTGCATTATCGCAAGCTGAGTGAAGCGCTCGCACAGCTCGCCGGCCTTGCAATGCCGAAAAAACACAGGGCTGCCAATGTTAAGTAATTTACCGTTATATTTTAATGGCGTTTGTACTTCACCGGGGCCTTCATTTTTTATATAGGATAATCTTTTAGGTAAGTAGGGTTTGGGAAGTTTTATATCACCTGATGAGCCTGATGCAATATAGCCACCGCCTGAGCATGTGTAAATTTTCTTTCGAGGCTGACGAGTAACCTCCAATGCAAACCCTGCCGCTGGTTTATGTTGGAAATGAGAGTAGTAGTCAAATAAATGAGGCGCAAAAAAACCACTACCTACAGCAACTTCTGTAACCGCAGCTTCTGATATAGTGCTCTCGATACTACCAGTCCCCCCACCATTAACAACACGGATATCGGCCCCTTCATTTTTAAGGGCTGCAACAGTATTGCCTCGTCTTTCGGCAATGATGGGGACAGCTCTTTCTTTTAATTTCTTCACAACAGGGTTTTCAATAAGTTTGCCAGGAATTTGATCTCCCAGGCCGGCAATTTGAGCTTCGTAACCCATAACAGCGCACAACTCTACATTCGCCAGTAATTTTATCTTTTTATAAAATGATACCGCTGCTTCAGGGCTGCGAATAGAGGAGCGATAAACGCCAAAATATAGGCCTGGGAAATCGACTGACATATCTAAGTCTAAGCAAAGTAACGCTTTCGTGTTCTCACTACTTGCGATTTCGCTGACTAAAGAAGCTTGTTCGATGGAATCAACCATGAAATAGATAGTTTTTCCCGCTTTTACATGTTTGCAAGCTTCTTTAATAGCCTGTTGTTGCATGCATGGGTAAGCAATGAGAAGGTCATCAAACCCTTTGCTAGCTAAAAAAGCTGCCTCATTAGGGTGAAAACACATAAGCCCTTGGAATTGCTTGTTCGTCTCGAGGATGCGTTCCATAACCCAGCGACATCGAATGGATTTTGAGGCTATTCGTATGGGGGTATTTTGGGCTCTGGTGGCTAGGTCATGAATATTTTGATCTAACAGGTCTAAATCGATCCATGCAAAGGGTAGTTGCTCGCCGCTAAACGCATTCTTGTAATCGGGGTAATTTGGCAAGTTTTTTGTCATTGTTTTTGAGCCTTAATATTGAGCATACGAGCTTATAATTAGATATATGGAACGATCGTACCATATGAATGGGGCCTTGAGTAGATATAAGTGTATTTATAGCGGTATAAATTTGTAAATTTCTCGTTAGTGGAGAAATGTACAGTTTTAGGCAAGGGAATCCGTAGTCTGGTATTATAGTCGCCCTTAAATATGGGAGAGTGTTGTGACTATAGAGCGTGAAATGTTGCTTTCATTACCGATATCAGAAGTGTCTGCTTTGATATGGTTTGTTGTTTGTTGGGTAGGGTATACCTATTATTCAGAGCGAAAAGCCAAAAAAAAACAATGCTTACACAATACCTTACACCACCATCGTGAAATCTGGATGACCAATATGTTGGCGAGGGACAATCGCGTCGCAGATGCGGCATTGCTCGCTAATTTAGAGAGAAGTGTTTCGTTCTTTGCTTCTACTACGATGATTATTATTGCAGGAACGCTAACGTTATTAGGCTCTTTGGATCATTTAGAAAACCTCCCGCTTCTCAGTCCAGAGTTGCAGCGCCTATGGGGAGTGAAGTTACTACTATTGATAGCTATATTTGTTTATGCATTTTTCAAGTTTACCTGGTCATTACGTCAATATGGGTTCGCTTGTGTGATGATTGGGAGTGCGCCTGCTAAAGGAGCCTCAGGCGAAAGTTTTGATAATGATGCCGCGGAAGTCATTTCGAGGGCTGCAAATGCTTATAACCTTGGGCTACGGTCATATTACTTTGCCTTGGCTTTTATTGTTTGGTTTGTAAGTTGGTGGGCCTTTATAGGGGCGGCAACATTGGTTGTTTTGGTCTTGTATCGACGGGAGTTCAAATCGAAGGTATTGAAAGCGTTGATTAGATCAGCAGAGGTAAAAATATCGTAGCGTCAACTGTTTGAAATGTGAACAGTGGCGTGCAATTGTATCGCAAGATGTGGATAATACGCCAAAACGGAGGGAGCCATGGAAAAAGTACTGCTATATTTCGCCATTTCATTATGTATTGCTGCGACATTGTTATATTTAAGACGAGCTTTTGAGCGTTCTCCTGTGTGGGGATGGATGAGTATCCTATTTCCACCTATTGCACTTATTTATTATGCAGTTTATTGGGAGCGGTCTAAGAAGTTGGCTTGCTTCCATATTGTTGCATTTTCTGTGATGTTGTTAAGCACAGTAATGGCCGTTCGCGCTCACCCTTTTGCGTTTACACCGCCACTTTTGTCCAATTTACGTATTATTTTTGCTCCGGCATCTTACGGAGAACCTTTGATACTGGATGAGCAACGGTTTTCCTCTAAAAGCGATTTAAAGAAATTTGAATTGTGGAGCGGTGGTAAAATTGGTGGTGAGTTGGCTGGACATAAAATGATTGTTGAAACGGTCACATTAATTGATGGAGTGATTCGGTTTACGGAAGGCAGCGGTTTTTTTGCAGAGAGGCAGGTTTCGATTGTTTTGGGGGATAATAACAGGGCACCGCGTCAGCACTTATTGGTGACACCTGATGATACAAATGCCCCAGAAATTCATGTATTAACCAAGAATGTTGATAGTGATTTCCCTGATATTGACATTGTTGCCGCTGGCTATTGGATGGATTTGACATTAGAGCAGGGTGCTCTCAATGCAGTGTCTGGACGTCTTCGTTTGTTATTGCCTGGAGGGGACCAGAGTTTTTTAACGGGGTATTTTGACGGATTTACTGATGAACTTCGTTATGAAGATGGAGAAATTGATCGGACAGTGCATTCAAATGCAACGCTTGAACATGTTGTTTCGACACACCTGGAAACACGGCTTGGTGATCAATTGGTTACTGTTAACGGGTTTGATAATACACGATTTTCTCTTAATGGTATGTATCCAGAAGGACGATCCACTGTATCCTTTACTTTGTTTGGAGGGATGGAAAGGTCTGAAACGATAATGTTATTTTATTCTAATGATGGTTGGGCAGTGATGGAGCAATCTACCAGTGAGTTGATTGCAGCGGTTAAACAAATCCGACAAGCCCCTCCAGCGGCAGGGCCAATTAAAGAGAAGAAATCTTTGGTGGTTGCCGTTGAAGAATCAGAGCAATTGCTTGGAGAGAAAGTGCTAGTGTTACTTCGCGGTGGTAAAGAGCGAGAAGGTATACTGCAGGAAATTACGCCGTTTGTACTTGTGATTAGGAATATTGTTGGTGCAGGGCATATTGATATTGTTATTGGTAAAAAAGAGGTCGATACCGTGCGACTGGCTGCAAGTGAATTATCGGGGTATTAGGTATTACGCGTATCTTTTATACGTTTAATCCCCCGCGAGTAACAATAAATGTAAGCTTCTTGGGCCATGAGCGCCTAGCTGTATTGTTTGTTCGATATCGGCTGTTCTAGACGGGCCAGTAATAATGTTGACTGCTCTTGGCATATGCTCAGCAGAGAGAGAAAGTTGTTTCCACATGCTTTCGATATTGGGAACAATATCTTGTTCACGAAGGATAATGATGTGGTGGTCTGTTAGAAAGTTTACGGTGGTGGGATTCTGTTTGCTTGCACAGAGTACGAGCGAGCCGGTTTCTGCAATGGCTGTTGTTGCGTAACTTAGTCCGAGGGCTTGTTCTCCAGTTGCTGGAGGAGTTGATAGTGTCAGTGCATCAGGCCAGTCTAAAGGACTTTTGTCGAGGGTAAGAAGGGATTGTAAATTGGTTACCAATGTTTTATTTGTGTTGTGAAGTTCCGTGTACTGCAAAACTAATTGAGGCACAAGTGATATGCAGTCAATGGATTGATATGTTGACGATGAGGCGGAAAATTTTGATAGAAAAATATCTGTTAATGCTGAGATATCTAGTTGTGGGTGTAATAACGGGGGACGCTTTGGAGCTTGAGGAATAGCTGTTTTATGTGTGCGCTCTATTCTATTAAAAATCTTTTTCCGATTGACTCGGTTAAAACGATTTAAATTGATGCTCATGTTTTTTTCTGCTTTGAACTTTTCTTGTATTGTTCCATAAAGGTGCCCTTTGAATTGTTCTTTGGCAATTCTTTTGAGTTATACCAACTTGTGAAAATGTACTTTGCAAAGAATTGAGACAGTGTAGTGTTTGTTAGTACTTTGCGTGTTATTTGCGTTAGCCAATAAAATATTTTTGGGTGTTGAATTGTCCACATAAAACTTTGCAAAGAAATCCTTGTTTTTCTCGGGGTTAAGTGTTCCTCATGTTCTTTGTTTCGTAATTGTCTTAGTAATTCTGGTAATGGTATTCCCATTGGACAGACTTCTTCGCATCGTCCGCAGAAAGTAGATGCATTCGGTAAATCACTGCTTTGTTTTAATCCAGTCATTAGAGGCGTTAGCACTGAACCCATCGGCCCAGGGTATACCCAGCCATATGCATGGCCGCCGACAGCAGAATAAATGGGGCAGTGATTTAAACAGGCACCACATTTGATACATTTGAGCATTTCTTCGAATGGAGTGCCGAGCATTTGTGATCGTTGGTTGTCGAGCAATATCACATGGAATTCTTCCGGGCCATCAAGGTCTTCTATGCCTCTTGGGCCAGAGAGTAGTGATGTATAGGATGTGATAGGTTGGCCGGTAGCGCTGCGGGCGAGAACTCTGAGTATAGCGGAGGCACTTTCTAAATCAGGAACCACTTTTTCTATGCTGGCGGTGACAATGTGTGCTTTTGGTAGTGTTGCCGTTAAGTCTCCATTGCCTTCGTTGGTAACCAACATCGCTGAACCGGTGTCAGCGATAAGCATGTTGGCTCCGGTGATACCTATATCAGCATTTAGAAATTTTTGACGTAACTGTAATCTAGCTTCATCTACTAGTGCAGCGATTGTGTCTAGTTCTCTATCACCAAGATCATGAGCATTTCGAAAAAGAGCTTCAACCTGTTGGCGAGTTTTATGTATTGCTGGCACGATGATGTGAGAGGGCGGTTCTTTCGCAAGTTGAATAATATATTCACCGAGGTCTGTTTCTGTGACATCTATTCCTGCTGCTTCCAATGCAGCATTAAGATTAGCTTCCTCGCTAATCATTGATTTGCCTTTGATGACGGATTTTGCATCTCGCCGCTCACAGATGTGCAAAATGATATTGTTGAGTTGTTCTGGTGTAGATGCCCAGTGAACCTGGCCACCATTTTTTATCAGATTATCCTCAAACTGAGTTAGGTAATATGCCAAATGATCGAGAGTATGGTTTTTAACTAGCTGTGCTTGCTGCTTATAAGACTCAAAGTTTTCAACGTCCGCAATAGCTTTTGAGCGCTTCTCTATAAAACCGCCTTTGGCTTTTTTAAGTGCCTCCTGAAGCGTATTGTCTAACAAAGCATGAGAGGACTGTGCTTTAAAAAACAGGGTTTGATGTGGCCCACTTGTTGAGTTTGAGGCGCTTCCCTGTGGGTTGGATTTGTAGTGCTCTACCATTTTGTACCGCTATTATTCTGAGTACAGGATGTCATGCTTGGAGCATCGAAGTTATTTGCTAGGATTTCAGCGATATGCCGAACTTCGATAGGTGGTATTTCAGTGCGTGCTGTATATCCGGCGATATTCACTAAACAACCTAGGTCTGCTGAAACTACAATATCAGCACCCGTACTCTTAATATCTTGAGTTTTGTCAGAAACTAAGCGCTCAGAAATGTCAGGGTATTTCACTGAAAACGTCCCACCAAAGCCACAGCACGACTCTGGGTCATTGAGCTCTGCAAGGCTGCTACCAACACATAGTTGTTTGATGAGCTGCCGAGGAGCTGTGGTGTTTTTAAGCTCCCGTTTACAAGAACAACTATCCTGATAGGAGATTGTTTTGCCTTCTAGGTGGGAATGTGAGGAGAGCTTGGCGTCAAGGCATTCCACTAAAAACTGGCAAAGTTCCCACGTTTTATTAGATAAGCTATCTGCTCGTTTTTTCCAGGCTATGTCATCGGATAATAATGTGGGGTAGTGTTTTGACATCATTCCCGTACAGGATCCGGATGGGAGAACAACGTAATCATAGGGTTCAAGGAGTTTTATTGTTGATTTTGCTGTTTCTCTGGCTGCATTTCGTAGTCCATTGTTATAACCCGGTTGGCCGCAACATGTTTGAGTCTTTGGGACAATGACATCACAACCTGCTCGTTCTAGTAGGGATATGGCGGCAAAACCAGCAGTTGGCCGAAATTGGTTAACTAAGCAGGTAACAAAGAGCGCGACCTTTGGGGGGGCTGTGGGAGGTGTGCTAGATGTTAACGTCATGTTCTCTGTGCAGCCTCTGATATTCATTATAGTCGTGAAATACTAACATTTTTTTGTTCTTATGGTTGAAAATCTAAATTCTAGCCCCATTTGTTTGATTAATGTTGAGAGTTAACTGCACCCGGAGAAAGCAAACAAAATGACCGTTGAAGCACAAAAAGAAACGTTAGGTTTCCAAACCGAAGTAAAGCAACTATTACATCTAATGATTCACTCTCTTTACAGTAATAAGGAGATATTCTTACGTGAGCTTGTATCGAACGCGTCTGATGCTGCAGATAAGCTACGTTTTGCGAGTTTGTCTGATGGATCGTTGATGGAAGGAGAGGGTGACCTCAATATCCGCATCGAGTTTGATAAAGAAGCAAAAACAATATCTATCGAAGATAACGGTATTGGTATGAACCGCGAGGATGCGATTGAGCATCTTGGGACTATTGCTAAATCCGGTACTGCACAGTTTATGGATAAGCTCTCAGGGGATCAAAAATCCGATTCTCAGCTTATAGGACAATTTGGTGTTGGCTTTTACTCCTCTTTTATTGTTGCCGATAAAGTAGAAGTTCAAACACGTAAAGCAGGTGAGCCATCTGAAAATGGTGTGAGCTGGGTATCAGCTGGCGAAGGCGATTTTACCATCGAGTCTATTGATAAGGCTTCTCGCGGTACCAAGATCATTATGCACTTGCGTGAAGACAGTGAAGAGTTTGCGGACGCCTGGCGCTTGAAGAGTATTATCAAGAAGTACTCTGATCATGTTTCTTTGCCAATCATTATGAAAACTGAACCGGCCCCAGCAGCAGAAGGTGAAGAGCAGAAAGAGCCTGAAGATGAAGTTGTGAACAAAGCAACGGCTCTTTGGACGCGCTCACGTAGCGAAATTGAAGAGGAGGAGTATAAGGAGTTCTATAAGCACATATCGAGCGATTTTGAAGAGCCTTTAAGCTGGTCTCACAATCGAGTAGAAGGAAAGCAAGAATACACAAGTTTGTTATATCTACCCCGTAAAGCACCTTATGATTTGTATAATCGCGATACCCCTCGTGGACTAAAGCTTTATGTTCAACGCGTATTTGTAATGGATGATGCTGAACAGTTCTTACCATTGTTTTTGCGATTTACTAAAGGTGTTTTAGATTCAGCAGACCTACCACTTAACGTTTCTCGTGAGATCCTTCAAAGTAACAAGCAAGTGGAAAGTATCAAGGGAGCCTTAACAAAGCGTATTCTTGATATGCTTAAAAAGACAGCAAAGAATGAGCCTGAAGATTACGCGCTTTTCTGGGAACAATTCGGTCAAGTATTAAAAGAAGGGCCAGCGGAAGATTATGCGAACAAAGAAAAAGTTGCTGCACTTTTTCGTTTTGCGAGCAGTAACGATGGCACAGCCAAGCAGTCTGTTTCACTTGATGATTATGTTGGGCGGATGGTTGAGAAGCAGGATAAGATTTACTATATCACTGCTGAATCTCACACAACAGGCGCCTGTAGCCCTCACCTAGAAGTCTTTAAAAAGAAAGGCATCGAAGTCCTTATCATGTCTGATCGTATTGATGAGTGGATGATGGGTTA
>CAJXZM010000029.1 GCA_913063125.1 uncultured Gammaproteobacteria bacterium
GACATCATTGCGGTCATAGTGCCCGCTGAATCCGGTGTTTGTGCGTCAACGTTGTAGGTTTTTGCGATTGCGGTATAGGGGAACCTTTCAAAGCTTAGCAACCCTTCTTCACCAGGTTGCCCAGCTATTTGACCTTCAAGAATCCGCGCAGCAGTCAGAGTAGAAACCCCCATACCATCACCCACAAAAAGGATCACATTTTTAGCGGTGCTCTGTTGAATACGCGCCATTTTTTCAGCGATGGCTGTTTGCGCCTCCGTGTACCAATGATTATCCATCTGCGCATCAGGCAAGACACCAGCAGTGGCACTGGCTGAAATGGCAAATGCTATAGCGCCAGATAACATGCTCAATTTTTTCGTCATGGTAATACCCTTTGTCGGTTGTTTATTGAACACGTAAAAGGGTAACGATTAATTGTGACTCTATTTGGTCTATTTGATGACAAAATAGACATTCACACAAACGACGTTGGGGGGATCTGACAGGAAGTTTTCAACTTTTTCGCAAGGTAAATTTGAGTGGGTGAACGACGTTAGCGATGCTAACGTTTCTCTGCATTGCGAATCTTAGTCAACATAACGCAATGATTGATTTAATGACATTATCTCACTAACCGTTATTAACATTCGTTCAATAAGAACTCACTTATTTCTTGGCGAAGTTCAAGGTCATCTGTTTTTATAGCGTAGTCATTTGCCTCGACGGCATTTGAACGAGCAATGTCAGTTAACCCCAGGGAGCAATATCTTTCAGCCAAAGCGAGTTTTATCGGAGCCATGTATTCATAAGCGCTCAAATCACTTGAATATTTGAAAGCCTTTTCATATATCAAAACCGAAGCAGCATCATCCTTTGTGAAATCACCCAATGCCTCCCATTGAAACGGGTGATTTGTATCACTGCTCTCATTGGATATGCATAAAGCTTCATTATTTACCAATAGATAACCATCAGTCCCTCTTTCTACACCGAGCTAACCAGGCCTCTCCGTCCTTATCACGCTGAGTAGCAATAACGTGAAGGCCATGATTGTATAGCTTTCGGGCTGTTTCCCGCAAAGATAGCGCGAAGTCTTTGGAGGTGACAGCAATATCGCTAATGGTATCCAAATCAGAGACGAGCCATACTTCATCATCTTCATTTAAATGAGTATCCGGCTCCCGCCACTCCGTAATTAAAACTTCATGCATAATATTAGCTCCAGATCATAAGCTGCTAATGGCGTAGGTGGCAGCCATATCAATAGCATCGTGATTCCCGATAAGATTAAAAAAAGTTTTTCGGGCTTCGCTAAGCCGTTTTTGTTCCTTTTTCAGTTCTTCTATTTTTTCTTTGCTAATGTCAATTGCAACACCAGCACTATCTTCCTTGTATTTTGCTGTGCGGTCGTCAACCATAAATTTTAGGCTTTGAATGGAACCTATTAACAGTTCTTTCTCATACTCAACCGCCTGAATAAACTTATCGTCACTAAGTTTGTATTTAGTCATATCACGCTTTTCTAATAGGTGTTTTTTTTTGCTGAAAGTATAGTAAGTGCCTGTTTCGTTGTATTTTTCGGGTAACAATTCAGCAAGTTTGTCTAGGCGTTCAACATGTTCTTTTGCCTTGGCATCCGCATCTTGAATCAATTTGAGTTGCTCGTATATATTGCTCATCATAGCGCGCTTAAGCGTTCCGGCATCACCGATGGCATCGACCCCTATGCCGCTTAGCGCTTTGGTGCTGGCTTTCGGAGCATTCTTGGCGGCCTCACCGGTGATAAACGCACTTTTGATTTTGGTGGTACCAAAATTCCAAAATTCATTAGTCTCGCGACTTAGTTTAAAATCGCTGATGACGCTGGCGGACTCACCTAAGGCGGTGCTCTTGGTTTTACCCATGTCTTCGCTTTTGCTTACCTGCTCAGGCTTGTCGGTGGACGTAGATTCAGCCTCGGCGCCTTTAACACCAGGGGAAACTACAACGGTGCGGGTTTTAATACCGATGATACCCTGAACTGGCTGCTGTGGGTCAGTAGAACGTGCTTCCAGCGCGATGCTAACGCGTTCCGAATGATGATAGGTTATAGCATTGGCACAGCCCGTAAGAAATAGGACCAGCGCAAGGGGGATGAGTTGCTTCAATAACATGTGTTGTGCTCCCAATTATTTGCTGTATATTTTTTTACGTAGCTTAGCGATGGTGTCTGGATCGTTGGCCAACTCGGTAGCAGGTTGACCCGCCGCAACAAATTCTGAAATATGCATATCATCCATTCCAGTTATCTCTACATTATTAATGGAAAAAAGAGACATCGCGTCACCGGTTTTATTTTTCTTTGGAACGATGGCATAAACGTCTCGATCGTAACCTAGGGATATTTTTTCCATGCCTTCAGCACTGACAGCAAAACTAAGCCCCAGCGTAGATTCCTGTACGTAAACCAAATGCTGAGTGGTACAACCACTTAGCAAAGTCAGCAGGCAGATGCCTGCAATTCTAATTTTCATGGTTTCTTCCTTTGAGTGTCGGTTGTATGACGGCACATACCTCTGTGCCATGTTGTTGATTTTTATTGTTGTACAACATTGAAAACGAAGAGTTGGCATCAACGCGGATCATTTTCTTGTGACCGAGCCCTAACTTGGCATTGAAGTTGTGGGGTGATACGTCAATACCCATACCGACATATCGATGTTTTACTTGGATTGCATCATCCGAATATTGAATATCAGGGTTACCAGGCTTCACGGGTGTTACTAGATCGGCACATAGCAGACTATTATCGCTAATCACGGGATAAACAATTTCTCGCTCAAGATATCCCATGTGGATACCGAAACTATCACGGGTGTACAAATGCAAGCCTTTGGCCTGGGTAGATATGACGCGAGCGGAATTAGTATTAATGATTTTTTCATTGACAGTTCCTGGTACCCCCCAACCGTTGATGGAACATGCGTGGCAGCCTAATAACACAAAAATTAAAGCAATATAACGTAATACCAAAAAATTCATCGTTTGCCACTGTTGCCACTCTAGTGGTGGTTTCTCATTAATGGAATACGAATATTAATATGCAGTCGTATGCCAACTAGCTACCATCGCCGGGGCTATTCCTATCGACGATTTATGCGGGCTATTAATATTTCACAATATCCAGCCAACCACAATCAAAACTCTCGCCATTTATTGGAATTTAGACATGTTTATAGACACAAGAATGACAATGCCAAGTTGACTCATACCTTTAGATGTTATTTTAACCTCATATACGTATTATTTTGATATCATAAATAGGTTCAGGGTAATACCTTGATAAAACCAAGCTAACGGCAACCCAGTTGTTCACACCGCTCACGCTTCAACCATAGTATTTTAAATGGCCAAAACCATCTTCTTTATCTTTACTGCCTTTTCGAAGTGATCAAGCTTATGGGTCATAATCCACCACTCAGCGGCTTCCATGAGCAATTCAGGCTCATCATTTTTATTGGCGAAGAATGCATAGAATGAAAGGCCGACACCCTCACCTTTACTGGCTATTTTCTTATCACATACTTCGATGACCTTTCTTCTTAAGTTCTCTCTCACCCGCAATACTCCCCATAAATAGTTGACCTACGATTGGCCGCGTTATCATATACTAGATCCCGTATTCATAAATGCAGTAATTCAAATGACGTTGCAATATCAAGAAGGTAGAACATGCTAGAACTCATTTTTTTAGGCACATCATCAGGCGTCCCCACCAAAGAGAGAAATGTATCAGCTGTTGCTCTCAAACTACCAGAGCCAAAATCATGGGTTCTCATCGATTGCGGTGAAGGCACTCAACACCAGATATTGCATACTCGTTTATCCCTACAAACCCTAAAGGCCATATTCATTACCCATATACATGGCGATCATTGCTATGGTTTGCCAGGGTTAATTGCAAGTGCCGGAATGTCGGGGCGTACCGATCCTTTATATATTATTGCCCCCAAAGCTGTGCAATTGATGTATGAAGCCATTCAGGGTAATACGCAGCTTCATATACCCTATGACGTACATTTCATTGAAACAGAGTTAATGGCAACGTATAGCCTAGGGAATACTGAGGTGACAGCTCACAAGCTTTCTCACCGAGTACCGTCTCATGGGTTTTGTTTTGCCACAACGACCACGACTAATGAGCTTCAAACTGACAAATTGGAACAGGATGGCATAGAGCGAGGCCCTGTATGGGGGAAGCTACAACAAGGAATTAATGTCACACTATCTGACGGAACACCGTTAAACGCATCCGATTATGTTAAGACCACACAATCAACTCAACGCATAGTTATCGCTGGTGATAACGACCAGCCTGCACTGCTGTCGTCTGTTGAGGGCAACATTGATGTGCTCGTGCATGAATCGACGTACACTGAGGAGTTATTGGAAAAGGCAGGCCCTGGCCCACAGCACAGTAGCGCTAGGAGGGTTGCTACTTTTGCTGCCGAATACCGTATACCTAACCTTGTGCTAACGCATTTTAGTGCGCGGTTTCAGGCGACCTCTTCTCGGGGTGATTCCATTAATGATGTGAAGGTTGAAGCTGAAAGTGTGTACGATGGGCACCTTTATTTGGCTAATGATTTTGATACGTTCTCTTTAACGTCAGTGGGCAATCTTGTTAAAAACGAACTTCTCCTTTAAAGCCTTAATATTCGCTCTGAGGCTGCTGGACCACTCAAATAATGGAAGAACAAGCGCTTGTGATCAATGTAGAAAGCAAAGGTCTCGTCTTCATTGAAGGACCCCACAACCCGATAAGTTCCGAAACGATTATTCACTTTTTTGCAGGAAGAATGATATTCCCTTGAGAGCAGAGCTTGGCTGGTTTAGGGCGTAAATATCCAAATTGAATAATCCAAGCATACATTTTAACTACATTAACTTGTGATTCTCGAACCGTTTTATCAACGACTGTGAAACTATTAGACGCCAACTACCGTGATCAGCAATTCAGATTGGTAACCCGTAGATACTATATTCCAACCTTGACAATAAATAACAGTCAGCTAAAAAGGAGAAATAACACTAGACAAAGAACATTCAAGCATATAATGTTCGCCTTAATTGAAAAAAGCTCAATGTTTAGACCTTACATCTCATCGCTTATCCGCAATACTTTGTTCTCCAGTCTATCTCTCTGCTCAATTAAAAACTACAGACATCACTAACAATTGATCTCATTCTTATTCTGGCGACATGCCTTTCGAATGAAGTAATCGATGTCGATTTAAACATCCAAAATCCACAAAAGAGACAATATTTCTATTGAAAATCACTAACTTAACCGTTCATGCACCATCATTATCAAGCCACAAACTCGGCAGCATCCTACGACCAGCTCTAGATAACAAGATCATCATTTCCGCCGACTTGTTGAACTCAATTATAGCTGAATTAAAAGCTCGAAATAACTACGAATGTGAAAAAAGCCGACGCTTGCCCCACTAAACCGGCTAGTTCAACTGCGTCAGCGAACCATGTATACCTGCTAGGAAGCACATGAGTTCTCTGACGATAGTAAGACGCGAGTAGCCACCTATCGTTTGACTCCAAATCCCACAATATAATCAATCGCTTTGTGAAAGGCAGCCTTGTATTAGAGATACCGCGCCAGAATATCAATATCAGCCTGCAAGACTGTATTTATTAAACAGCTCTGGCAAGGGAATCGAGATTGTACTGCCATACAGTATCTCGAGGATAACTATTTGACTTATCAATCTTCAACGATTAGATTTACTACGCATTTCTCGAATGCACCTAATCCGCAGAAAGGGCTGAGCCTATCGAGATAATTACGATTATAAAGCCCACACAATCGATACGATTTTTAAACGTTAGGCGGATACGGAATATAGGAGAATCGTATGTCAAAAACCATTTTCGGCGTGAATGAACGCCAAGATATCCCCTTTTCAGACAGTATTGAATCTGTTCGATTAAAACATCAACAACAAGCCCAACAACTACTTGATGCATATAACAATGGAGATCCTCAGGCTGTAGATAAATTCCATCGTCGTGTCGCTGATGCCGCTTCACCTGGCTATAAACCATCACTACTTCATGCAAGATTGCTTGTCGCCAGTGACAACACCATTCCAAGAAGATTGTCTTTAGAGAAACTAAAGAAAGAGTCCAAAGAATTATTAAAACAACTTAAAACCGCAGCGCCTGAAGCGCTAAAAAGACTAGAGCCGCGCCTTCATGTAAAGGCAGCAACGTTAAAGCTGGCAGATGCTCAGTATATTATTGCCCGTGAAAATGGCTTACCTAGCTGGGCTAAACTCAAACATCATATTACAGCAATGAGTGATGCACGTGAGCATATTAACCACTCACCCTCCTCGCCTGATGCTGAATATACCACCCTGCATATAAGGTGTGGCGATGATATTGAAAAAGCGTTACTCAGCGGTGGCTTTAAAGGTGACTTTTTGGAAATTAGCAACCCTTTTCCCCAAGGGCATGTTCCGCATTTTGATTCTTTGGAAGCGTTTATTAAAATACGGACAACATTTTTAACGCAACACTATGGAAGCTACGTCACCGAAGATCGCATGCAGAATACCGAAGCAGAAATACGCAATGTTGAGGACGCTCTACGTCATGCGCCTGAGCATTATGAACGTATCGTGCTGTGGTACGAACATGATGCATTTGATCAACTCTCTAAAGCCTATGTACTTGCTCACTTGGCAGAACTTGATCTGAATAATACCCTTGTTGAATGCATCCAAATCAACAGCTTCCCTGGAGTAAAGAAGTTTATTGGCATTGGACAGCTCAGTAGCATTCCTGAAGCGATCCTTACGTTGTGGTCACAACGCCAAGCTATTTCGCCAGCCATGATTGCCTATGGGGCACGTTGCTGGCTAGCCTTCACTAAGGATGACCCACTGGAATTATGGCGCCTTACTGAAGAAGAATCACCCTTTAGTGATATGCAGCAAGCATTAAAACGCATGCTAATGGAACTGCCTTGGGCTGGGAACGGATTGAGCCTAACCGAACACCTCTCGCTGGATATTTTGGCAAGAGAAGGTGAAATGCGTCCAGGAGCAATCTTCAGTCTGCTCATGACTGAATCAGACCCTCAGCCTTTTCTAGGGGATATTATGCTTCTGGCAATTTTGCGCCCACTATGGGAGGCAAAGCACCCAGCTATCACCGTGCTTGAAAAATTTAGAGATGAAAACCCTATGCGACAAACGTTACTTTCGATTACTGATCTCGGCCGATCCTTGCTAGAAAAAAATACTGATTGGCTTACATTGCATGACAGACAACTCCCCGTTGATAGGCATGTAGGAGGCGTACACATTAGCTACAATAAAAAGAATTGGTATTGGAACCCCATACTACGTAAGCCTGTTTTTGAATAACTACTGCAATTCCTCAGCACTATTTATTGAATTTTCTGATTATTGAATTTTCTATTTAGTGCAGCGAGGATACGGTATACCCAACCTTATGCTAACGTATTTTTGTGCGCGATTTCAGGCAGCACCTTCTCATGTTAATTCAATTGATGATGTAACGATTGAAGGGGAACTGTGTACGATGGGCATCTTTCAGCTTATTCCTGAAGTGCCGCCCTTTCCTGAAATAACTGCCAGAGCCGTTGACCCACTGGGCCAACGGGTTCTGAATCCAATCGAGCAATACGAAATTCGACGGCCGATTTTTTTATTTCTCCCTCAACATGTATTGGCGCCAATACCCCTTGAGCAAGTTCACCTTTAATTAAATGCTCTGGCAAGCTTCCCCACCCCATCCCCTGAACGATTAGCTCTTTTTTGGTAAGAAAATCATTCACTCGCCATTGATCGCCGCCCTCAATAACGCCATAAGTGGTCTTAGAGGATTTCCGTCCACTGATAATAACCTGTGAGTGTTTCCGAATAATGTCTTTAGGTACCACATCATATTCGGTTAACAAAGGGGACTGAGCCGAGATCACCGATACAAAACCGACCTCCATAAAGTGAATCGACTCTAATGACTCTATATTCTTAAGCCAGGGAATAATGATAAGAGAGGCTCGCCCTTCTTCTAGCACATCTAATGGGCCCATACCGTTCTCAGAAACGATTTCCAGCCGTGTACGGGGAAACTCCGTCTTACATTGTCGAATAGTCTTCAGTATGGGAGAAACTGGAATGGCAGAGGTAAAGGCAATGCCCACCTCAAGTTCTTCCCCCGTTGTTAGCTGCTTTGCAAGATGCTCGAAAGATTGGGCTTGCCCCAGCACCAGCTTGGCTTTCTCGTAGAGCGCTTCTCCGTGGGCGGTAAGTGTACTTCGATACTGCCCCCTATCGAATAGCGTTAGACCTAATTCCTGCTCCAAGTTCTTGATCGCCACGCTAATGGTGGGCTGGGTTCTGTGGAGTTGCTGCGCTGCTATTTTAAGTGAACCTCCCTCAACGATAGCTTGTAAAGATCGCAATTGTTCCAGTGTCATAACGCACCTCTTAGATTTTATCTAACATACCTTTAGATAATGGCAAATATCATTAGAAATAACCTAATGATACCGTGACTCTAGCATTAAGTGAAAGCCATTTCGTCAATAGCGACAGGAACACAAAAACATGAAAAGTAGGCATACTGAGGTACTTATTATCGGTGGGGGCTTTGCGGGTGTCGCTGTAGCCCAGCGGTTAGCAAACCAAGGGGTAGGCGTTATCCTTGTCGACAGGAAGGACTACTTTGAGGTGACATTTGCCACTCTAAGGAACGTGACAGCGCCACACCTCCATGGGAATACCCCTAGAAAGCGGTATACGGAGTTTCTTAAGGGGACCTTTATCCAAGCGGGTGTAGAGTCAATGACCTGTACCCAAGTACGGCTTGATACAGGTGAGATCATTAAATTTGAACAAGCCATCATTGCGACGGGGAGCCGTTATCCCTCGTTACCGGAAGCAAAAACACACGCAGGTTTTAGCTACTCCGAACGAAATAAGGAAATGCTGGATGCACATGATGCACTAGCATCCGCGGCATCAGTCCTTGTCATAGGCGGTGGCACGGTAGGCGTTGAGTTTGCTGGCGAAATTGCCAGTGCGTTTCCGGATAAAGCCGTTATGCTTGCGCATTCCGGTGATAGGTTGCTACAAAGTTCTGAGCCCAAGGCGCAGCGTAAAGCATTGGAACAGCTTACCAAGAAAGGCGTAAAGGTGATGTTTAATTGCCGCTTCAAAAAGCAAGGGGATATTTACCTATGTGAGACCACCGGGCAGAGCCTATCCGTGGATATCGCCTATGCCTGCACTGGTATGGTGCCAAACACAGAGTTTTTACAACAAGATTTACCTGACATCGTGGACAATAAAGGCTTAATTAAAGTAGACGAACATATGCGGGTGGTAGGTTACGATAACCTGTATTCACTAGGCGATTGTGCAGCCCTTGACACGCATAAACATGGGTTCCTTGCGAGTGTGCAAGGTGCGTTTTTGGCAAAGAATATCGTGAAGGCGATCAAAGGTAAAAAACGTAAACCCTATAAAACACCACCCTTGGTAGTGGTGACACCCATCGGTATCGATTCTGGCGTAGCGCAATTACCCTTTGGTGTGACAACGATGAACTTTGTTGTGAATCTAAAACAAAAAGATTTGGGTATCAGCAATATGTACAAAACCTACGGAACGGAACCGGATGTAATAGCGTAATCAATTGCTAAAAAATGGGAGAATGTACACTGATCTCGTTGTAAGTGTCTGATGATCGCTATCTTTCATAGCTGATGATCCTGTAACTATTCTCTAGGAGTAGCTTAGCGACCGGAAACAAAAAAGGCGATACTATAATCACCTAGAATTTTGTCACTTTTAAAATAACCAGCCTTTTAAGAATTAAATGGAGCAGGGTTATAACAGTGGTTAATTGCATAAGATAAGCGTCACTCAGGTAGAGAATATTTCAAAGGCACAGCGGCCAACCGCTGTGCCTTTTCTGTGTGAGGTTTCACACAACGCCAGCAAGTAGTATGTAGGCATAATTTCTATGTTTAGTTTCTATGCATAGCGAAAACAGAACAGATAGCAGCGTCATAATATTGGAATGTAGTAGTGATTTTTCAAGCTGTACTTGGAACTTGGCTAAGCTGTCAATTATCAGTAATAAATAGGGATATATTTTGGTAATCGGAAATCCATTAAATAATAGATTAATAATAATAGCCAATTCGCTAATTGTGTCATCCATTACTATTGCTATTGTGTTAGTCCTGTATATTTACTTTACCGGTGCACCGCACTTACAGTCTATTTTCGCTCCGATTTTTGGGGTCCTTTTTGATATTTTCACCTGGAACTTTGGCCTAAAACTCCCTGCGCCGGAGGGTGACGCCCGGTACGGTAGTTTTCTGAATCGACCTGATTTAGATGAGCTTATCTTCCTACCTGGTACGCTCTTCTTTAAGATAGTGTATTTATGTTTATACGTGAAGGCTTATCGGAGTAAGCGCGGTAAAAAATTGGCGCTACTAATGATGATACTTACCTTCTGGAGTTGCGTGATAAATTTCAGGACAGGCTTTAATTCTTATGTTTACTTCCTCTCTGCTGGAGGCTACTTCTTTGCGCTATATTCCATAGGTGTTTTCCTGTTTATACTAGGTTCATTGATTGTCACACTACAATTAGCCGCTCAATATTTTAAACATTATATATCGGTTCAAGATACTGCATCCAGGAAAGAATTTTGGCTTATCAATACGGTATTTTTGGTATTAATAATGTGTACGAATCATATGACCTGGGATGCTCATAATAATTCAAGTTACGCCTCCCTTTTCGGCGTGCTAATCTTGTTAATTTACCCATCAATCTCCTTAGATTGTCGGCGATGTAATAATTTAAAGGTTAGTAGACGGATAGTGTTTCTTCGTTTAATTCCTATTATTTCTATTTTACAGTTCCTTTATCTTGGCCTGTTCAATTCAAAACCCTTTGATAGAGAGACCTTACGTCTTCAAACTCAACAATAGGCGCTCTATTGTTGGCTTTTCTGATGGCTATATTTTGTCGTACAGTTCGACATTGTTTTTCTGTATTTTCATATACGTATTCTTGAGATGCTTTTCTATCGCTTGTGATAACGTCACACCTTCCGATTTCGCGATCGTTGAAAGCATCTCCCATGCGTTTCTTTCCAAGTCGACTGATTTTTTATCACTTGCCGCCCGCGATCGATTGGCTCGTATTGAATCTTTTAGTTGCTGCCACTGCTTTTTGTCTAGATGTTTTTCGCACCATTTATTTATTTTGTTATTGGCATTGGGTTGTATGTTTTGAAATTCGTCTTTGTTTTCAAAATTGAATTCTTCGTCTGGATAATTTTGATCACGGAGTTTACTTTCAATGTACATCCATGCCTTTAGACTGTCATCTTTGGTGACTTTGTACTTTGCTTTGGCCATGATCTAATCTCCATTACTGAACGCTGACATCACCGTCTCTTAATTTTATCCCTGTGACCCTGTCACGCAATGCATTTCTTATATTAAATTACTCCCTGTAGCACAAACAATATAACCTTGAGGATCTAGTGGGTGAATTACAACAAGAAACCGATGTAACCCTATCTGATGGAACACGTGTAAACGCATCCGATTATGTTGAGACCACACAATCAACCCAGCGAATAGTCATCGCAGGCTATAACCATCAGCCTGCATTGTTAGCCATTGATTCCGCTACGGACCATTTTATTTGCCCAAACAGATACGCCGTTATACTCGGTTTCAAATTCATCAGTGATTTCGAATCCAAAGCTGTTATACAACCGCTTCGCCGGAACATTTGTCTTGGCTACAAATAAACTAACTGCACCCGTTTCATTGAGTAACATGAAATCTAGAAGACTTTTTCCTATACCTTTTCCACGCACACTAGGGCAAACAAAAAGGGCTCGAATCTCCGAGCCGCATAATGCTCCATATCCCATGACGCCGCCCTCTTCATAGACGTAAATATCAGACTCCTTGAGCCCGGCCAACCTGGCCTCATCCTCTTCAAGAGGAATGAGATCAAACCCCTCGATCTCAAAGCGAAGCTCATCCAGTTTTGAATTGGCGTATATATCCAAAACTTCTGGAAAGTCATTATCTCTAAATGGGCGTATATTCATGTATGGCTAAAGTTATTGTAATAGGTGGATGCACAGAACCATAAAAGGTCAGGTGCGATCCGTGAGCTTGCTATAAGACTGATTACTGCATTTCCACACGCTTATAGTCACCCTTGGGCAATGTTATTACCTTACAGGGACTGGTTACAATCTGGGCAGCCATTTTCTGTCCGGGTTCAATAAACTTGACCGGCAGACCAACCACCCCATCTTTATAGCGCGCCTCCTTACCCGTCATCTGAATTGCATAACCCGCAGTTGGCTTACTACCCATTGAAATGACATACGCCATGGTTGTCTCAAAGTTCATCTCTGGTATAGCTGGGCTCGCCGCACCCACCATTCCAGATTGTGATTTTCTGATAACACCCCTCAACGCCTGCTCGTCAATTATCGGGGTTACGCCTTCTTTTGATATATGGCAGTGAGGCGATGTAAACACATCGCCTATTGGCAGCGGCACGGAGCCGCATGCCACAAGCAAGGGTAATGCCATCAAACCCACCATACGAAACATCTGCTTTCCTTGTCTGATCATAAGCTTAATTTTCCACCTGTAGCTTTTTTAAAGAAGATATTTTAGCAACACCTGTAGGCCGGGTACCGCTGGAACCTTCATCCCCGAGACCCAAGCTACTACTACCCGATAAACCCAGATTGGATAACAGGTCAACGACAAAACTCAGACCGATAACATCCTGGTTAGTTACCACGATATCAGTCATGGCATTCAACACAGGATATCCACCACAACTTTCACCAAGCTGGCAAACAACGCCGTCATTATCAACATCTGAACCGCCAATGACCTGGTAAGTACCTTGAGATACCCCCGTAAACTGATAAGTCGACACGCCATTAGCACCTTCTACGATGGTAGCCTGATATACTGACTCACCGCTGACAGGGTTAATCAATAACATAAACTGCTTACCCACACTTCCTGATACTGCCGTTGTGCCTACAACCATAGACACCCGAACTTCCAGAGTACTTCCAGTGCTTAAGCTAAAAGTGATTTTGCCAGAATAAGACGAATCACTGAGATTTGTCCTAGTTGCTGTCACTGTGTAGGTTCCAAGCCCGCTGCCATCGACCGTTGTCGCCGCTATCGCCAACCAGTCTGCATCATCAGTGACGCCGGTAACGGTTGCAGCCCCACCTTGGTTTGAAACAACCACCGTAGCTGAAGAGGTGCTACCCAGATTAACACTGGATGGAACAGCAACAAACAACGGTGGCGCCTCAGGCACCGTGCCGCCATTGGCAAGTGTCTGGGCGGCTATCACTGCTTTTAGGGCATCAATATTACCATGGCCATACTCATCATCACGGCCCGCTGTGCCCGCATCATTGGTAATATCACCAGCAGCCAGTAACGTATCCACATTACTCGGCGTCAGGCCTGGATGGACAGCCCGCATCAACGCCAGCACACCTGCCATATGAGGGGTAGCCATCGACGTGCCTTCGTAGAATTTAAATGTTGGCTGGCGTGTTCCACTGGAATCATCCACCATGGCACTGAGCACGCCATCCGGATTACCATCATTATTCGCATCACTACTCATGTCACCCCCAGGCGCAGCAACATCAACTCGTGTGCCAAATGTAGAGTATGGCGCACGAGTACCGTCAAAGCCTGTGGAGGCAACAGAAATGACACCATCATAGGACGCAGGGTAAGAAAGGTTAGACGTATTATCGTTACCTGAAGCAGCAACGACAATGACCCCGGCGTTTCTTACCTGATTAAATGCATCCTGTGTCGACTGTGAAAAACCAGGTCCACCCAGACTCAAGTTAATAACATCGGCTTTTTGTGTTGGCACAGTATTACTGGCATTGGGAAGACCGGCTGCAAACAAGACCGCCTGGACAATATCAAAATCACTGCCACCTTCTCTACCAAGCACACGTAAAGGCATGATTTTTGCGCCCCATGAAACTCCTGCGATACCCGTACCGTTATTTGTCTTCGCTGCAACGGTTCCTGCAACGTGAGTACCATGCCAGCTACTGCTTCCGGCCAGATTACTATCACCTGGGTCATCAGGGTTATTATCAATACCATCACCATCTGCCGCATTGGCGGCATCTGAAATAAAATCGAAACCGGGTACCAGCTGCCCATCAAAGTCTGGATGTGTCAGAAATACGCCTGTATCCACAATCGCAACAATCACGCTACCGGTAGTCGGCGTTCCCGTTGTCACATCCCAGGCCTGCGGTAGTTTTATTGCAGGATAATGCCACTGCAACCCGTAATGGGTATCGTTAGGCACCTGTTGAATCCGGCGAACATAATTGGGTTCAGCGTAAACTACATCATCTCGCTGATTAAGCTTTTTAATTGCGCCCAGTGTATTAAACCGTTCGTAACTTGCAGGGTTCATCGCTAACAATTCCAGTAAAAAATCCGACATCACCTGCCCAGAAGATAATGCATTTGCTGATCGAGCATAACCATTAAGCTGACTCAGCAAGACGGCACGATCCTCCCCCGCATCAGTCATTCTGAGCTGGACATTTGAACCAGAGAAACGTTGAGCCGCCACTCTTGAGGAGAACTTCACTATTGCCTCGTTATCACGAAACTCCGGAGCGACGGAAAAACTTGATGCATTTGGATCGACGGCATCCAGATTTAGCACATATTTTGATGTACCACTAAACGCAAATACTGCAATAAAATATTGCCCGCTGGAAGGAACCTGAACCACTTCAAATTCAGTGGTAGCTTCTGATCGCGCCACCTCATTTCCTGCACCGTCGTACAGGTACAGGTCGAGATCCCCCTGAAAGACACCGTCACCCTGTTGATAATCAACCACCTGCATACGGATTGACTGCTTTGCTTGCAGCGTCACTGAATACACATCCAGCTCATCCGCAGTCGACTCAAACCGATCACCAAACCCAGACCTCTGCGTTCCAGTTTCGGTAGCAAACCCGTTTACCGTCACAAAATTAGATAACGTCTGTGCTGTTGTAAACGTACCATTGTCCACATTTGATGAGGCCTGAGGATCGTTAATATCACTGTCAACCTGCGTCAACACCGCAGAAGTGAAGCTACCACTCAGTGTTACAGTTCCTGTGGCAGAACTGCACAAAACGCTGATATTGGTAATATCCGTCGAACCCATCTGACCCGACCCATTATTGATTGAACAGACCTGATCGACCGGTTTATCGGTTACTTCAACATTATAAAGATTACCCGTATTCACCGTATCGGGAAACGAAAATGCGCCATCAGCACTAACCACCAGCGCGGCACCATTGTTGTTGGACAGACTTAATGAGCCAGATAAACCGCTTACTGTGCCGCTGATAACCAGCCCGCCAGCGGATGATGTGACAGTAACACTACCAGAGGTGGAGGCACTTCCCGTCAGTGTTCCGCTGGCAGCTAAAGGGGTCACTTCAAACGCAATGAGTTGTCCACTGTCGTCGGAAGTCAGCGTATACGTTATTGCTGTTGCTCCACTGATTGCACTGCCGTTACGTAACCATCGATAAGTAGAACTACCCTCTGCATCGCCGTCTGCGTCGCTGAAAGAGTAACTACCCATCAGCTCATCCCCAACAACGGCGCTACCACCATTATTATCGGTTATCTGTGCATTACTGGCAGTGGGCGCACTGTTAGCTGTATCGCTACTACCTCCTCCACCGCCTCCGCAGGAGGCAACAAACAGAATCACGAAAATAAAATAGGATTTCTTGATGATAGTTAGCATGAAACATTCCTTAAATGGCTATTTATATAATACTTGGGTATTTAGGTGGAATCTGCACAGATTATAAACGTGTCCTGCCCGATAGCGTCTGGTGTTACAGTACTTCCGTCTGCTGGCGCAGTGAAACTACCCAACCGAGCTGTCACCTCAAAAGCGCGTAGAGCGTTTAAATGTGCAGGGGTTTTCATAGAAATATACTCCTCCATCGTTTCAACGCTAAATCTCGTTTTTTCGCGTCGCTATCATGCATCATTATTCACAGAGAACAAAGATTAATGTAATAGTAGCCTCCCCTGCTCTTTTTAGTTAACCAAATCTCTTTCTATATTCTGATGGTGTAAGGCCGGTTTGCTTTTTAAATATTCTTCGAAAAAAGCTTATGTTCTCGTATCCTATATTCAAAGATACCTCTTCAACAGGTTGATCTGTGTTAACCAGGCTGACCTTTGCCGCATCAACCCTTATTAGCTGGAGATAACTGTTAACCGTTTCGCCAGTTGCCGACTTAAAACGCCTGTTAAGTTGACGAATGCTCATTTCCGCGTCACATGCCATATCCTCAATACTGATTTTATTTTCGAGGTTGTTCTCCATCCACTCCTGAGCCTTAAGGATCCTACTATCACCATGGTTTTTTTCTGGAGTAAACATGGTGAAAGGTGATTGGGAGGTACAATCTAAATCAACCATCGTACATCGAGAACTTTGTAATGCTATTTCTCGCCCACAGTATTTCTCAATAAGATACAAAGACAAGTTTAAATCTGCAGAAATACCACCAGCACAGAACAGACGCCCTTCATCGGTAACCAAAAGATCCGTCCTTAAGTCTACTTCTGGAAAGCTCTTCTTAAACTGTTTTGTTAGTCCCCAGTGTGTTGTTGCGGTTTTACCGTCAAGCAACCCCGTTGACGCCAGAGTGAAAGCTCCACCGCAAACACTGGCAAGATCTGCTCCCTTTTCATACCGGGCTTTGAGCCACTCAATTCTGTCAATATGCCCTTTGTCCTGTGGATTAAAAAGGAAGCCCTGAGAAGGGAGGATAATTAAGTCAACATCTTCGATTTCATACATGGAGCAGGTAGGAATAATCGGGATGTTATTGATAGCGCTAACGGGTTCCCCATCTGCGGTGACGATTTTCACATCAAAAAGCGGGGAAGGTCTTTCCCCCATGGTTACATTCCAGAGTACCCCCGCTTGCAGAAACATATCCATTGGAGAAGCAATGGTCGAGAGCAATGAGTTTTCAGCAGCAAGAATAGCAACCTGCTTCATTTAGATACCTTCCTGATCAATGTCCTGATAGGACCTATTTTGTCTAGTTTAGCGCTTATTACATCACAAATCATGGTAGATAATTGTTTTAACTTTTGGAGCTGGAACTCGAACTGGAATTGAAACTGGAGCTAGAGCATGAAAATTACCAGAATTTATATGGGCAATGCACTTCGTAACTATTGTCACCTCATCGCCTGTGAAGAGAGCAATGAAGCCATCGTCATTGACCCCTTGGATGCAGAAAAATGCCTTAAAACAGCGAATGAATTGAGCCTAAACATTACAAAGATTATTAACACACACGAGCACTTTGATCACATTGAAGGCAATCCCGGCATTGTGAGTGCGACAGGAGCGAAAATTTTCGCTCATGCCAACGCCATTAATAGCATCCCTAATGTTGATAAAGGCCTAAAAGCTGGAGATGTGGTCGAAGTTGGTAATACGGTGCGTTTACGCGTACTCGATACACCTGGACATACAATGGCCCATGTTTGCTTGGTGTCTGAGATTGGTGAGCCTGCACTTATTTGCGGAGACACCTTGTTTAATGCCAGCGCCGGAAACTGCTTATATGGTGGTGATGTACATGAGATGTACGAAACATTTGTCAGTCAACTGGCAAAATTGCCAGATAACACGGCAATTTATCCCGGACACGATTACATCCTCAATAATTTACATTTCGCACTGTCTTTGGAACCCAATAACAATTTCGCCAAAGAGCTGTTAGCCACGGTCAATGAGCAAAACCCCGAGCAAAGACTGGTGACGACCCTGGGTATAGAGAAGAAAATCAACCCATTTTTCAGATTGAATAATCAGGAGATCATAAACTCGCTTAAACAAAATTTTACTGACCTTAAGGAAGATCCAGAATCAGTTTTTACCAGCCTGAGAAGTGTTAGAGATAGCTGGTAAATTCTTTTAGCCCAATCAATATTCATCCCCCCAATAAGGAACTACAAATATGAAACTTCATGGTGCAATAATTTCACCCAACGTTCGAAAAGTTATCATAGCCTGCATGGTTAAAGGCATTGATTTTGAATCTAACATGATCATCCCTGGCCCAGTACTTAAAGAACCAGAATTCCTCAAGATTAACCCACTGGGGCAAATTCCAGCGCTTGAGGATGGAGATCTAATCATCGGTGACTCAAATGTTATCCTTCAATACCTTGAAGAGAAACACCCCGAACCCCCTCTTCTACCATCAAGCCCTGAGGAGCGAGCCAAATGCCGTTGGCTCGCAGAATATGCTGGCGCAGCGCTTTTCCCATGTTGCGGCACTATGTTTCGTGAGGTTTTGGTAAATCCTAACTACTTTAAACAGCCTACAAACCAAAAGACTGTGGACGAGACAATAAAGGAGAAGTTCCCTCCCGTTCTTGATTATCTAGAAGCCCAAACACCCGATAATGATTTCCTATTTGGCGCCGACATCAGCATCGCCGACATTAGCATTGTTTCAATGTTTATTACCGCACGTTATGGCGGTTTTAGTATTGATGCCAATCGCTGGCCAAGTCTAGCGGCTTATGTAGAACGTGTTCGTTCTCATCTCCATGTTGCCAAGTGTGTAGAAAACGAGAAAGAAATGCTCAAGATGATCATGGGATAAAACAACCACGATTCGTCGATTACATTCATCAATAGATGTAATCGACGAATCGCATGTTTTTCTATTATACAGTCAATAACAATATCGGAAATAATCATGAACAACTCAATTTCACCTGAACTGCTTTACCTAGCCCTAACCGCAGGTTTAACCGGAACATTATGGTTGGCTTACATAGCAAACCGAATACTTGAACAGGGAGTATGGGCTACTTTCAAAACACCAAATTTGGATCATCCACCACAAGAAAATTGGGCATACAGAATGATGCGCGCCCATCGCAATGCGGTCGAAAACTTAGTGGTATTTACCGCACTGGTATTGGTTGTTCAGCTCAGCCAAACAAACAATGAAATAACGGCAATGGCAACGATGATATTTTTTTATGCACGATTGGTACACGCAGTTACCTACACGATGGGTATACCCGTGTTTAGAACACTGGCATTTCTAATGGGCTTTGTTTGCCAGGCAGCGTTGTTTTTTCAGTTTATTGCCGGTTAATACCCAAATGGAGAGGAATCGCTATGTAGTCATGAAATCGCAAGTATTTTGCTAACCGGCTTGATCTTTCAGCATGGTCTAGAACTGTAACCTAGAATGCAAGGTCAAGCCCGAGTCACTACAGCTGATGTAATTAATTTCAATGCAAGACCAACAAAAACAATACCCGCAACACGATCCAATTAAACCTGCTCAAAGGCCTAGGGTAACAATAACCCCCGACTTTCGGCCATACAAAGCGGACTGAGTAAGTACAAAAATGTTATCTTAACAAGGTGCAATGCTGATTAAGCTCGATGCAATAATAAATGTGAATATAGATTCTGCTGTCATTTCTTTATTCGCCTACCGCTAGTCGTAGACAGCCATATCTTATAAGTTTCAATTATTATCTCCCCCTGTTTCAAACAACTCATGGGCCATTTTCTGATCTGAAACGGGTGACATGTTTATCTGTGCTATAGCAACCAGCTTATCTTCTTCTGCATTTCGAACGTATACATTACAACGAATTCTTATCAGTTTGCTTCCTTGATGAATGATTTTTGAATCTGCGACCAATAAGTTACCATCTCCTCTTCCAATACATTCAATATTGATACTTGCCGTTTGTGAGATAACGCCATCAGCAACGCATTGAAATCCAGCAGATACATTGGCAGCATAAGCCATATCCCCACCCGTAAAATTACCAACTAAATTTGGATTCAAATTCTTCATTAATATTGAAAAACAATCCCCATCGAACTCTATGGATATATGCGAATGCTGTTCGAGTAAACGTTTAACCCTCTGGCGTACTACGCTTTGATAAGACATTATTCCCCCTATAAATTGAACGGTTAACAGTAAAAGCCCCTGCAGGAAGCTTTGATATCAACATTTAAGCGCCACCCCTGGTGGTATCAAGCGTCAAAATTGAAGCTTCAATTCTGCAATCATCGAACTCATGGGTTTAATACGCCATATATCATCAAGAACAGCACCACGTTCAACACAGATGAATTGCAGATGGCCATTAGGGCCAATGTCTTTCATCTTTGCTGCAAGTTCCGAATGTGGGTTCCAAACGATAGCGGTTGGACAACTGCTCCCCTTAATACTCGCGATTGCTACCCCTTCTCGATCACATCGAATAGACTGCTCCTCGCCAATACCTTGATAGACTCTATCAACTTCGTTTGTGAAAGTAATGTCATTCACCTGAGTGTAGGCAGTCAGTGCTTTTGTTTGGTCGAGATATTCCTCCCCTGCTAACCCTACGACACGGGTAGCGTCTAGATCATTGATTGCGAAGTAAGTGTGAAAAGCCCAGCTAAAAGGCATTTCATCACCACCTAAATTTATTACGGTTAAGGCTAGTTTAACTGACTCCCCTAGCGTCATCGAAAGCTTTATCTGAAAAGAATAATGATAGGTTTCCGCTTCAGTCTCCTGGGTGTCGAATAAAAAATCTAATTTCACCTCACCGTTTGCAAACTCTTCGATATTTTTTACGGTCCAATCATTATTACGTACAAAACCATGGTTAGGCTTATGACTGTCCGTAGGGTGAGGCCCAAACCATGGAGCACAAATGGGGATGCCGCCGCGAATGGGAACGCCTTGTTCAAAGACGGCCTTTGGGCTTAACCAAAGCAAGGGCGCTTTGTCTTTAGGTTTAAATTCTAACAACTGAGCGCCGTAGGGGGATACAACGGCATTGCATAGAGGAGAGTCTATCGCCAACAGAGGCAGCCCTGGCTCAGTGCTTTTATAGAACACTGTGCTATTGGTCAGGGAGGTACAATTGGTGCCGGTTGTAAGTGCCTGAAGATCGCTATCTTTCATAGTTGATAAACCTGTAACTATTTTTCTAGGAATAGCTTAGTGATCGGGAACAAAAAAGACCACCCTGTATTTCATTTACACCATAAGATGACCCAAAACATCAACTTTTGGCAAGTTTAAGGGGAGAATTTGCTCAGGTGCCTCCTGCAAAATGTCAACAAGGTGAAGCTTTCTGTCTCCCTAATCAGCTTGCCACTGATTATGATATCGAAGCGCTAAAGGGTTTAGTCATATCATATGATGACCACCTCTCAAACAATCCCCTATCGAAAATTGATAGTATTCAGCACCGTTTTGTTACACAGCGCTTTTACGGGTGTGAAAAAGAATACGCCAGCAACAAACTCCAGTTGCTCGAAGATTGGCATCATATGTAAATTCATCCAAAAACCGATTGTCATCTGTTCAGTTTGTTCAACTGATTTGAAGGGCTCTGGTATAAGCAGGTAATCATAAACGTCATCGAAGGACACAGCATTTCTGCTAATACTTGAAACACTTTCTACCTGACCGATGATTTCAGGGTTTATTAGGTTTATGCCGCTGTACAAAAATTTTCAAGTTGATTTTCATCTTCGAAATTAATGTGGACCCATACATGATCGTTAGGAAGGCTTGTTACGAATAACTGCGGCATTAACAATAAGCCCCTATCAATAAATTTCGCCGAAATCCATTTTTGTTCTTCATTATCATACCCCCTTAGTTTTGATGTCTCGTGAACGAGATCTGCAGCGTTGATCCAACACGATAAGCGACAACATGAAACGGAGGTAGAGGAAATCCCCGGTGCACCAGAAGACATTCCATGTAACTGTAATGGTGATTTCAACCATGATGCCTGCATGCTAGAGATCGAAGACATTACTCTTCAGATGAACGGTATTATTGATGATGTACAAGCAACCTCTTCAGCAATGGTTGCGTTACTTGCTTATTACCCACCTGAAGATGATGAGTCTTTTGTCGGGGCTTGTTTTCACTATATTGACCAACTCAATGAACGCTATCGACAACTTGCGAGCCTAAATGCTAACGTGAAATTTGTTGAAACTTACGGTGCTGATTTTCCCGTTATTCAAAAAATCAGCCTTTTAGGAAAGGACAACTACCACCCAACAGACGATGGGTCCTCACAGCTTACTTCTATTCTTCAGCCGCAACTGGGGTTGTAATCTGAGGGGGGTATTAAGTGCTAAGTTTGGCTGGCTTAGTCCTTAAACCGAAAGCAACCTTGCCCTCCCTCCCCTTCTCTTTTGGTCGTTTCTGGCCACCAAAAGAGGGGGGGCTCAAACAAATAGCGCTGAATTGATAACAAAACCATCAAAGTAGCACTTTAATGTGGCTCCATCGACAGATTACTTATCAATCTATCAGGATAAGGGCTATACTGTACAGCAACCTGACAAACACTTGCGTTTTTGAGGTCTATTATGCGCTTCTCTCAACTTGTTGCTCTTGTTTTAGTTTTAGGTTCAGGTTTAACCCTAAGCTTCGACGTTTCGGCAAAACCTTCATGGAAAGACTCTAGCTCTACAACAGAAAAACCTGGTAACAAAAAGAACAGAGGGGCCGCTACTGACCCCGTCGTTGATACTACTACCGACACCACAACGACTGACCCTGCCGCTGATACTACTACCGACACCACAACGTCTGACCCTGCCGCTGATACAACTACCGACACCACAACTACTGAACCTGTTGTTGATACCACTACCGACACCACAACGACTGAACCTGTTGTTGATACCACTACCGACACCACGACGACTGAACCTGTTGTTGATACCTCTACCGACACCACGACGACTGAACCTGTTGTTGATACCACTACCGACACCACGACGACTGAACCAACCATTTCAGGCACTGCAACATTAATTTGGAACGTCCCTGTAAGCCGTGAAAATGGCGACTATTTGCCAATCAACGAACTATACGGATACAAAGTTCTTGTTCGTGACACCGCAAACAACACTGAATTCTTCGTTATCATCAATGACCCAACAACTACTCAGTGGGACTTCATTGAACTAACACCAGGAATCTGGGAATTTTCAATCGCCTCAATTGATACTCAGGGCATTTACAGCAGCTATTCCGCAGTAGCTTCCAAAACCATTGACTAACAACACGTTAAACCCTGCCTTTTAAAGGCTAAATCCCCTTCTCATCATGTACAAACAAACGATCAATTATCACCCTCCTTCAATCCAAACCTTTGCAAACACACAATTACCCGTTCGAGTAAAGTAGGATTGAGGTAGTATGGACACATTGAAATAGACAGGACTCGTAACCCCACATGAAAAAGCTCTTAATGCTCCCCTTTGTGCTGCTTGCACAAATCTTCGGCAACGTCAGTTGGATAGCGCCACCCTGGTTAAGCGCTATCAATGGCTCTCGGCAGAACCGACCTTTTGTCTTCTATGGTTGGATTGGACTTTTAATCGCTTTTACAGCTGCGTACCTGTATTACGGCACATTACCCAAACCGATTACCGTCATGGCAGAGATTCAGCCTCTGAGCATCACTGATAACAGTGACTCAGCGACGCCTGACACGCTGAATATTGCGTTTAACTTTGACGTATCCAACCTTAGTGACACCCAGCCACACCCAGAGGGCGTACCGTCGGTTGCAAGAATTGATTTGGTAGGTAAAGACATCACCCGTGGTATTAGTCTCTCACCGTCATTAAAAGGCACGTGGTCTTGGATTAATGATCGTCAGCTTCAGTTTGTCCCAGAAAACGATTGGCCTGCAGGTGTAGAGGTTAACGTTAGCTTTGATGCGTCTATTTTTTCACCAGAGACACAACTGACAACGGATACCTACCCATTTCAGACACCCGCCTTTGGCATGTCATTTACCAACATCGAGTTCTATCAAGACCCTACCGACATTTCGGTAAGGCGGGTTGTTTCTACCCTGTCATTTACCCACCCTGTTGATACAACCTCCTTTGAAGAGAAGCTGTCGATGGGAATGCGGCCTTCCGGTACTGGCGTTACTCAGCAACCGACGGCTTACCAATACAATGTCACCTATGACAAGAACCACAGAGAAGCCTATATCCAATCGGTGCCGGTGGCATTACCGGATCAGCCCAATTTTATGTCGATTAAGGTCGCCTCTGGGGTAACCAGCATATTAGGGGGCGAAAGCTCTGAGGATGCGGTTGAAGAAAAGGTGTTAATTCCCGATCTCTACAGCTTTTTGAAAGTAAGTACCGCAAAAACCCAGATTGTTCGAAATGCCAACAATGAGCCTGAGCAAATGTTGATGCTTGAGTTCACCGATGACATCAGTGAGCAGGCGTTACTCGACAAGTTATCGCTGGTGCTTCTGCCAAAACACAATCCTGCTAAGGACAAGCGATATTGGAGCAGCCCACGAGAAGTGACTGCTGCGGTGATCTCCAAGAGTGAGAAGGTGGCATTACGATTAATTCCAAACGAGAGAGATGCGTCTAAGGTTTACACCTTTGCGTTTGATTTGCCTGTAGGCCGATACCTATACCTCAAGCTAGCGCCTGGGCTCACATCGGTGAATAAATTTGTGCACGCCTCCTTTTATGACACCTTGGTGAATACCCCCTCCTACCCTAAAGGGATCGATATTGCGGGGGAAGGGTCGGTATTAACCTATTCAGGTGATCATAAGCTCAGTGTCTTATCCCGTGGTGTGTCTGCTATGCAGTTCTCAGTGGGTCGGTTGTTGGACCATCAGATAGCCCATTTGGTATCTCAAACCAATGGCGACATTACTAACCCCCGGTTTACCAGCTGGCAGTTTAATGCCAAAAACCTGTCTGAGTTCGGCAGTGACATTGTACGTATCCAGTCTCGACACCCTAGGGAGGCAAATTATTCATCATTGGATTTGTCACGCTACTTACAAAAAGGTAACAGCCCTCAAAAAGACAACAGCCAATTTGGGTTGTTTTTTGTGGAGATAAAGGAATGGGACCTACAAAGAAAGAGAACCGTTTATGGGGCTACCGACAGCCGTCTTATTTTGGTTACTGATCTGGGTGTGATTGTTAAAAACAATGCTCATAACGGTACTAATAGCTCTCATGATGTATTTGTTCAGTCCATTGCATCCGGAAAACCCGTGGACAATGCGACCGTGGAGTTATTGGGCAAAAATGGTATTGCGCTGTATTCACGCACTACAACATCAGATGGTCATGTGCAATTCCCCTCCACCCGTGACTTTAAAAACGAAAAGCAGCCGACGGTGTATGTGGTTAAAAGCCAGGGTGATATTTCATTCATTCCGTTTAACCGTCGATCACGACAAATCAATCTATCCAAATTTGATATTGGTGGTGTCAGTGCAAGAAACAACCGCAACTATTCTGGAACCAAATACGACCAAGGGTTAAACGCCTTTTTGTTTTCAGATAGGGGTATTTACAGACCCGGCGAGAAAGTGAACATTGGTTTGATTGTCAAAAACCAGAACCTGTCGAATGTAGAGAACATTCCCTTGGAAGTAGTTATCCGAGGCCCTAGAAATAACGAAGTGTCGGTTAAACGACAGAAACTGTTGAAGAACGGTTTTTTTGATATTCAATACCCAACCGATACAACCTCGGATACGGGTAAGTACAACGTTTCGTTGCATCTGGTTAGGGATAACAGATATCGCGGCAGGGAAATTGGTTCTACAAGCTTTAAGGTAGAAGAATTTCAACCAGACACGATCAAAATCGAGAGCAAATTAGAAAATACCCCGAAAAAAGGTTGGTATAACAACAAGAGTGTCACCGCTAAGATAAGCTTACAAAATCTATTCGGCATTCCCGCACAAGATCGAAAAGTGTCGGGCCATGTGATTATCAGGCCGACAAGCTTTTCATTTAAGGACTATGCCAGCTATACGTTCTCCTCGCCTTTTTCCAATAATCAGACAGCATTAAGCACGAATGAGCCGTTAGAATCACAAAAGACCGATGCCGATGGTTTCGCCCGCTTTGATATTGATCTGCAACGTTATCAAGAAGGCACCTATCGACTTAAGTTTATTACTGAAGGGTTTGATCAAGCAGGTGGTCGCAGTGTTACTGCCATCAATACAGCCCTTATCTCACCACTGGACACCCTTGTGGGGTTTAAAGCTGACGGCAAGCTGAATTACATCAATGCCAACAGCAAACGTGCTATTGAGTTTATTGTTATCAACAAGGCGCTAAAACAAATTGAGCAAGCTGAGTTAACGTTCAAACTGCTTGAAATCCAGCCAATTTCAACCTTGATTAAACAGAGTAATGGCACCTACAAGTACCAAACGGTTAAACGTGAGAAAGAACTCAGCCGTTCGGCGTTCTCCATCGCTGAAGCGGGTCATCAATATGCCATCGATACCGCTTTACCGGGAGACTTTGCCATTGAGCTGATGGATGCAAACAATCGACGGGTATCCCGTGTTGAGTATTCCGTTGTGGGTCATGGCAACATGGCAGGCAAGTTGGATAAAAACGCTGAGCTGCAATTAAAGCTAAATAAAGCAGATTATGTTGCCGGGGAGTTGATTGAGATGAACATTAAGGCCCCCTACTCTGGTGCCGGTCTTATCACCATAGAAACCGATAAGGTGCATCACTTTAAATGGTTCTCAACAGATTCTGACAGTACCCTACAAACCATTCGTATTCCCGACACCTTAGAAGGCACAGGGTATATGAATGTAGCCTTTGTTCGTGATGTGAGCTCTAAGGAGATATTCGCCAGCCCCTTAAGTTATGCCGTGCAACCCTTTACCATCGATAAGAGTAAACGAAAGATTGATGTGGAGCTTGAGGTTAACGATATCGTACGTCCGGGTAAACTCATGGAAATCAGTTATACCGCATCACGAAAATCTAGAATTGCACTATTTGCAATAGACGAAGGTATTCTACAAGTAGCGAAGTATAAAACGCCCGATCCATTGGGACATTTCTTACAGAAGCGCTCTCTTGATGTTGAGACCTTACAGATCCTGGATTTGATTTTACCGGATTTTGATTTAGTGAAAGAGTTATCTGCCAGTGGTGGTGGCGAACCGAATAAGAAGGCCTTGGGTAAAAACCTGAACCCGTTTGCAAGAAAGCTTGATAAACCTGCTGTGTATTGGTCAGGTATTCATGATGCTGGCCCAGAAAGCCGAATGGTACGATTTGATGTGCCGAATACCTTTGCCGGGGAATTACGTGTCATGGCTGTGGCCGTTGGTGAAGACGCTATGGGTGCAGCCCATGACTCCACGATTGTAAGAGGCCCATTTGTACTGTCGCCCAATGTACTAACACAGGCGGCACCGGGAGATGAGTTTATGGTGACCGTGGGGGTTGCCAATATTATTGAAGGTTCTGGTAAAGCGGCTGACGTGGCTTTGTCGATCGAGTCATCAAAACATCTCAGTATTGTGAATGATGCCGAATCATCATCAACCGCAACTCTCGCCATTGATGAAGGCGGTGAAGGCCAGTTAACGTTTAAAGTAAAGGTTAATGAAATCTTAGGCGCTGCTGAATTGCGCTTTACTGCGACCCATAAAAAAGAAAGCACGACAAGAACCACAAGCTTAAGCGTGCGGCCTGCAATGCCCTATTACACCAGTGTAGATAGTGGTTTTGAGAAAAGCGGCACAGTGAAGCAAACATCTGATCGACGTCTGTACGCCAATTTAGCAGTACAATCCATTGCTGCATCCGCCAGCCCATTAGTATTGGTGGATGGGTTAACGTCTTACCTCAAATCGTTTCCCCATGGTTGTACAGAGCAAGTGGTCAGTAAGGTGTTTCCTTTGATCGGGTTGGCAACCCACCCCGCTTTTGGGCCTCACCAAACCAACGTGCAGTCTCACTTTTCCCATGTCATCACTAAATTGAGAGAACGGCAGCTAGGGGATGGTGGATTTTCATTTTGGCCTGGGCAACATTCCAGTGCGGAATACCCGAGTATTTATGTGATGCACTTTTTGATTGAAGCCAGGGATACAGGTTTCCCTGTTCCTAAAGATATGATGCAACGGGGCCAAGCCTATTTGACGGATTATGTTGGTCGTAGGTCTGAAAAACTGAGTGATGCTAGGGACAGAGCCAATGCGATTTATTTATTAACTCGTTTGGGTGTTGTTACCACCAACTATTTGGTTGATTTGCAAGAGTACCTTGAGAAGGGTTATAAAGAAAACAGTAACAAGGACTGGCGTAAGGATTTGCTAGCATCCTACATGGCGGCTACTTATGCGCTATTACAAAAAGAGAATGAAGCTAACCGATTAATTGCGGGTTACGAGATCGGCGCTGAGAACCAACACCAGTTTGATGACTTCCACTCTCCCCTGGCACAGGATGCACAGCACCTGTATTTGTTATCCAAACATTTCGAGGGGCAAGCAAGGTCACTGCCCGGTGACAATGTGTTAGCCATTACTGAGCGGATATTTAAGGGGGAATACAATACCATCTCTTCTGCTTACAGTATTTTGGCGTTAGGTGCTTACAGCAAATTGGTCTTAGAAAAACCATTGAATGAAAATATTGTATTTGCTGCACAGTTGAGTGAATCAGCGCAACCTGACTCTCAGCTATCAAAATCACAGCAAGGGAAAAACATCGACCTTAAGGCGTCTGCTACGCCGTTTTTGACGGCCAAGTATAAAACGGATGTGGAAGCCGTATCGGTGAAAGGTCAATCGCCTTTGTTTTTCCTTAACGTACAATCAGGTTTTGATAAAGATCTTCCTCAACAACCAGTGAGAAATAACATTGAGATCATTCGGGAATTCTTGGATGAGGATGGAACAGAAATCACCGAGCTTGAGCAAGGCAAAGAGATTACCGTGCGATTAAAAGTGAGAGCGTTAGGTGATAAGAAGCTCACCAATATTGCTGTAGTGGATTTATTACCCGGTGGTTTTGAAGTAATAAGAAGTTCGGTAGAAAGAACGGCCTACAACTGGCGAGCTGATTATGTGGACGTGCGAGAAGACCGAGTGGTGTATTATGGCGATTTTGATAGTTCACTGCGGGAGTTAACTTACAAGGTGAAATTAACTGCTGCGGGTAGCTTTGTGATACCACCCTCCTTTGCTGAGTCCATGTATGATCGTTCTGTTCGTGCGGTTTCCAAGGCGGGGTTATTTACGGTGAATAAGATGCTCTAATGGTGACTACTGCCATTTGGGGTATCGGCACTAAGGGCAAATTCCTTCACATACCATACAAAAACCGGTAGCTTGCACGGCGTTGTGATACTGAGGTTAAGTATCCTCGGCTAAGCAATTATGCTTTGAACTCTGGACGAAGCAAACTAAAGCATTTGAGATTATGGAACTGACCTTTCCAATAACCGGCGTCACGACGCAAACCTTCTTCTTTAAACCCTAGCTTGCCAAGTAACGCTTCTGACGCATCATTTCCCGGCACTGTATCAGCTTGAATCCTATGGATATGACTACAGGGCAATTGACCTTCGAATGCGGCTAAGACAATCATTCGAACGGCCTCCATAGCATAACCATTACCCCATGATGATGGTATTAGATCATAGCCAATTACAGCATTTTGCATTTTCGCGCTCCATGAATTGAAACCGCAAGTTCCTATAAGGTCGCCCGAGTCCTTTGAGCGAATGGCCCAACGAATTCCTGACTTAGCTTCAAAGCGAGACTGAAAGAACTGGATTAGCTCCTGCGCCTGTTCGACACGTGTAAAGGCAGCTAAATCATAATATTCAATCACAGAATCATCTGAGAATAGACGAAAAACCGAAACGTCATCATTAGGTTTAAGATCTGTTAAAAACAATCTACTACTTTCAATTACAGGGAATTCCATAAGTTTCGGTCCTTGAAGCATAACGCTCTAATCTATCAACGAAAATTGGGAGTATCAACTTGTTAAATTTAGTCTGTGAATCCATCGCGGATAAACCTATTCCGACCCTGATCGAAGTGGTCTTCACTACAAGATATAAATTCCAATGCGAGTTTCCAACCAATTTTCGTAAACCTATCTGTTTTGGCTAACTCATATTCATTCATGACTATATTCATAGCTTCTACTGTGTGCTGAGCCTCATTCTCGCCAATCTTAACCTCCAATGGATCGTAATTTAGTATTATCCATTCCTGCAGCTCGATTGGAGACAACTTACCGTCAATACATTCACGAATTATTGAAACTAGTTGATTCCTGGTTATCTCTTTCATGTTCATTGTCGTTTAACGCTTGCCTCAATTGAGGCGTTGTAGTTTACGCCTTCAAGCGAAGGCTCTGGTGTAGTCCGTAAATTGACCAACGACTCCAAATCCCACTGTATCGGACGTTCACCGGGTTTCAGATAGAACGCTAAAAATAAGCGTGTAATTTTTTAGCTTGACCATTAATAAGCAAGATTGGCTGCTACAATTTTTACTTTTTCGCTATTTTCATTAAAATAGTACGTTACAAGTGCGGGAACTTCTCTGTTTGTACAAAACAACCTCCACATGACAATTATTTCAGATGGGTTCTTATGAATTGCAAGGAACTCAATTTTCTTATGCTTTCCCAAGTCTGGAAATATTTCATTTCGTTGTTTTTTATAGTCGACGCTATTCACATCTTTTTTCATGTCCTCAGTGAAAAACTCAGAGAATTTTTCGTAATTATCATCATCCCAACCTACTTGCATACTTTCCGCAATAGGTGTTAATACGGCTAAAACATCTTCATCCGACAAATCAAATATCGTCATATTAAATTTCTTTTTATAAGCTAACGTCTAAATAAACTGCACGCTTTTTTGAGCCTGCTGCATTGTGTGGTTATGATTGATCAGCATGTTTCTTCGCCATCCATAGAAGAATGGCTGTATCAGCACCACCCAGTGGCTGATGTAACCCAAAAGAAGTCACCCCATGTAAATTCTGGATAGCTTGCTGATTTCATAAGTTCTCCTATCATCCTAACGCTATATTGAGGCACATGCTTTTACATTTTCAAAAATATTGTTAAAGTATACCAGAGAAAAGTTAACTCCAGCCCTCTAAATACGACGATTCGATTCACTCACCGGATAAACTAAATTCAAGTCAGTTAACTCAATGCAAACGAGAGGACGACGCTTGACTAATGACCCTTTAGCTAGACTATATCATTATCTTTTATCAAACTGTGTACAGCGCTATCGCCAAGCGCGACGGAACTTTGATGTTCGAGTCGTGAATTTTCATGCAGTTCAGAAATCGAACTACAACCAGCAGAACTCAAAGAGGCTTTTAATTTTGAGCACGACTCAGGAACGAGATCAAATATAGAGCCTTTAAGAGGCACCCAACCAGAGATTCCTTCAGCAAAATAATCGACTTGATTATCTTCGCTATCCCCTAAAAAATATCGACCCAAATTACGCGCTTTTAAACTACCTTCCATCCAATATTTTTTAAACGCTTGACCGTTACGATAATGAACTTCACCTGGACTCTCCGTGCATCGAGCAAAATAGTTCCCCATCATCACGGTATCGGCACCAAGAGCCAAAGCAATACATATATCCGCGGGTGATGATAACCCTCCGTCAGCAATAATAGGAATGTACTGTTTTCCTTCATCAACTAGCTTGTCACGAGCGTTAACAACCTCCATTAATGCTGCTGCCTGACCTCGGCCTGTTGCTTTTTCCTCTTGGGTTATACAGCCAGAGCCAATACCCATACCCACTTTTATGGCGTCTGCACCGGCCTCCACCAAGTAATCGAATGCCTCCGAGGTGACAACATTACCAGCTATTACCGGCGTATCGCTTAACGATTTAATATACAAAATTGTTTCTTTCTGATATTCCGAGTAACCATCTGATGCGTCAATTACTAAAAAATCTACCTCCCCATTAATCAGGTGCGAAATTCTGTTTCTGTGCTGAGGGTGGGTAGTCACGGCGGCCCCTACTACTAACCTTCCATATTGATCTTCGCTCGCATTAGGAAAACGAATGTGATGCTCTAGATCTTTACGAAAAACAACCGATTGAAGTGTGCCTTCTGCGGAGACAATGGGCAAAAAACCCCTACCTGTCTCAATCATAATTGCTTTAGCTTGCATCAAACTAGTGCCTTCTTTGGCAACCACTAACTCAGTTTTCATACGCCTGACCACCGGTACCTTTTGGTCTGTTTGAGCATCAAAGTCCTTATCGGTAATAACGCCTAAGAGCTTACCGTGGAACAGACCATTATCAGTCACAGGGTAGGTTGAATACCCGGTTGCATATTTGCTTTTTTCCACTTGGTATATTTGCGCGTCTGGACTAAATGTAATCAAGTCTGTTTGAAAACCAGCCTTATACTGCTTTACCTTTTTAACCATGGCTATCTGGCATTCTTCATCGGGTAGAACGGGGATAACACTGACCCCACCTAATCTGGCCAGTGCAATCGCCATCCGCGTATCAGAAACGGCTTGCATAGAGGCGCTCACAAATGGCGTATTGAGCGTTAAGTAACCGTTAGACGAGCGACAAAGGTGGCTTTGTAAATTCACGTTGTTTTTTGAGCTGAATTCAGTCGTTAAGCCAGGTAATAGGCGGTATTCCTTGAGACTGGTTGAGGTGCTATTAACAATAATTGCCATGGGTAAATATGCTCCTTAAATGAATTCATAACGTTTGTTTGAAAGAGGGACTACCCTATAGCGCAACAATATATTTAACAAATCAATAATTTATGTATTATATATTAATACATTCAATAAATAAGAGGCGCTCTCAGTGACGGTCAACTTCAGACAACGGAACAAAAACCATACCAACCACCCGGATATTAGCGTGGAGCAGATACGGGCCTTCAAAGCCGTAGCTGAAACCGGAAGCTTCTCCAAAGCTGCTGAACTCACCTTTCGGACGCAGTCTGCGGTTAGTTCACAGATTAAAAATTTGGAAGAATCCTTGGGTGAGGTATTGTTCGCTAGAAGTACTCGGTCTTTGAGCCTCACCAACGCAGGCGATATTTTTTTGGGATACTCCGAGAAGATACTCAACTTATTAAGCCAAAGTGCAGAAGAAATACGCGATTTAAAGCATGAAATCTCCGGAACATTGGTGATTTCAACATCGGACACCTCAGCGAGTTACCGCTTGCCACCTTTGGTAAAACGGTTTCAGGAGCTTTATCCAAATGTTGAATTAGTTATTCGCAATGACACCTCCACCCAGACAATAAAAGCCGTAGAAATGGGAGAAGCCGACCTAGGTATTGCAACGATTAAATCGTCATCTAAAAACTTAAGTGCTTTCCCTCTATTTCAGAAGTCAGACTGTTTGATTTGCCACCCAGATCATCCATTGGCAAAGCGAAAATCAGTGTTATTAAAAGATCTTGAACAATATCCTGTACTGTTGTTGGACAGTGGATCTTCAACACGTCGAGAAATCGACTTAGCGTGCGATCAAGCCAAGGTTAAACTTAATGTACGCATGGCCCTAAGCTCTATTGAGGTAGCCAAGAGCCTAGTGCAAGTAAACAGCGGTATTTCTATTGTACCAGCGGTTTCAATTACAGAAGAGTTACGTCAGGGGAAGTTGGTGAAATTACCCATTAGCGATTTTCAAAACTCGATTAAAGAAATTGGTCTCATTCAACACAAAGTGCGTTATCAAAGCAGGGCGAGCAAAGCATTTATAAAGCTATGCCGAGAACAATCAATAGATGTGACTGGGCCGAGGGGCAATCCATCCTGATGCATTAACATAGGACGTATGGTATTCCTACAAAAGTTAACTATATGTAGTAACTAATTTCCTGTCCAAACGCTTGATTACCTTAGCTATTGTTGAAGTAACAATTTTTCGCCAAAATACAGCTCAATATAGATGGTTTGTTTTGTTGAGTTTCAATTTGCCAACTCGTCCCGCCAGTATGAACTGGAAGACTAAGGCACACGGAGTCAAATTGCAGCTTTTTGTTATGTGTGTTACTGCCATAATGTCTCAATCATTTTATATCCAATAGGGTCATACGTCTTAAGACCCGTTTTATCATACGGATAGTAGTTTCCACCGACGAAGTACATAGCCGACAACTCTGCAAAATATTCAAGCTGATTTTTACGTGCATATGCACTAGCAATAACGGTTCCATTAACATCTTCGACACGGACATATTTCTTGGCATCTAAAGCTCCCTTCCAAGGGCCATATATTTCTGGATGCTTCTCTGGCCATTTCAAGATATGCCACGCATGACTCAACTCATGAAAAATAGCCTTTCTTGACCATAGTTCATTTAAGTACATTAAGTTTTCGGCACTATAGACAATTAAGGAATTCTCCCATTTCGAATCTAAATGACTATAATTTTTTGGCTCCCCCTTCCTAATATAACTCATGCCACTTTTACGCCCACCATTGGGAGATGCCTCGCCCCAAAGAAGATATATATTTAACTCAGACAGTTCTCTTCTTGGATTTTCTGGCATCATCGAGAACACATAATCAAGCGTCTCCTCTAGCTTATTTACAGATGATCTATACAGAACAGGATTACCTGTTTTCATGCTCTCTTCTACATATATATTCCACGATCTTTTTTCCGAAATATACACGCGCTCAGGATTACGAAAGTCAGGTGATTTTCTATGCTTTTTTGAGGAGTGTTTCTCCTTTTTAGCGATAGTACTTATTGAACTCTCGCAATCAGTTTTGTTTTGCGTAAATACAATATTACCGAATTTTCCAATGCACCTAATTATTGGCTTTGCATTAATTGAAGAAGATAAAAGCAAAAATAATATGCAAAACAAAAGTTTTCTTTGCGTATCCAGAGACCCCTCCTTAATTCACCTAACGTCAGTATAAGTTGACCGCAAGTGGCCAATTATATGTGTAAATCACTATCTAATTTGCACACCGAAATAGATGCAAATCCCTGCGATTAAATCTCATGATTTTATTGAATTTTTAACTAGCACTGCTTCGAACGACCTCTTTTGAAATTATCATTAGAGTAAAGCAACTAAGCATGACTACCCCCACGACAACCTTTATTGAGACGAGCATATTTTGCGTCATTTTCAAATGTATTGTTAGAGTATACCAGAGAAAAACCAAGCCTACAGCCCTTTAAATACCGTAACTCGCTCCACATTAGAGACCTTTTTGCTTGTCGAGGAAAACATTGATTTTTAACTATAGCGGGCATTGCAAAATTCAGTTCAATGCTCTAACTATAGGGTTAGCAGTCCGTCAAAACAGGAGGCGATCACCGCTACCCGTCAGTTGCTTGAGACGCGCTCTCATAATCATTATGTGCATTTTCTCAGCACGTGTTGCTTTCTAATCGGTTCAAACTCTAGTTTACTATCAGCGCCTCACTCGGTGTTAACTGAAAGGGATGCAACCTCTTCCTGCGTTAAGCTACGCCAACGACCTATATCCACATCCAAGCGACCTGCTATGTGAAGCTTGTCCACTTTTTCAACATCTAGGAGGTTGAGTGCCAATGGATACCTCTCGTCTATGTTGGAACAAATCGTATCGACGGGTTTATTAAGCATAAAATATCGAGAGCTTCTTGCTGTTAATATTTTATCATCAAGTGTCACGACGCTATTTTTGTGAGCTTGATCGGACGCTGCACTAGCAATATGACCATTGACGACAACGCGTTTATTTTCGATCAACGCTATTGCGTCAGTCAACGAGTATTCTGTGCTTTTACTAATAAATTTATCTAATCGCATAACGTCAATTTAGTAAGTGCCTGTTCCATGTTAGGAGTCTCCAACAATACACCCTGAGGTGTCCCGACAAGAAATACACTCTATTTCATAAGCAATATTTCTCGACCTCTTTTCGTTACAAAGGGCACATTTCCTACAGAACAATCATTCCAAGAAACATTGGAAACGCTCGCTTCTTCCACATTATAGCCAAAATCATAACTTGGCCTTCCGGGGCGAAATTACCTTATGCCCAGCTGAGTATAAGCGGGTTTATGTACAGTACCGGATTATGTATATCCATGTCGAAAAAGGCGCTAATTCCCGGTAAAATCAGCAAATCTACTGTGCATAATATGGTGTCTCTTGAATCATCTTTATGAAGATAAATTCAAGATCTATACATCCCCTCCGGCAGGTGATTCTTCATTGCCATTGCTGATAAGGGGCGTGATCAAAGGTAACTTACGCTCTAGAATCGATATTAGGAAATTCGCAGAATACAAGAACCCCAATAGCCTTCAATGTCGGCATTGTTATAAAGCAGTCAGTCGTAGGGTATCAAATTTGACGTTGAAAACGTGTGAAAGCAGACACTCAAATTTAACACAGCCATTAACTCAAGCGCTTCGCCAGTGAATCTGAAAAGTGCCGCATAAAGGCTTTCACCATTGCGTTATGGCGTAAGTCATTATGGGTTAGTAACCATAATTTGAGTGAGAACGCAGGCTCATTTAGAGGTTTCATTACCAAATCGTCGTATTCTTTCGCAGCTAATGTTGAGATGAAGCCAACCCCCATACCAGCACGTACGGCATTAATAACCCCCGAGGATGAAGGTGTTTGCAGGATAACTTTAGGATTCTTAACTCTTTTAGCGATCCAATCATCCGGTTCAATAGCTCTTTTTATTTTCTGAGAAAAAATCTTAAAAATAACCCAATCCAATTCGTCCAGCTTTGGTTTTTTTTTGAACTTCGCAAAATAACTCTTACTACCGTAAAGTCCAAAATCTAAACTGCCTACACAGCGTCCCACCAATAGCTCATCGGGGCTTTCGGTAAATCGAATTACCATATCTACTTGATGACGTTTTAGGTTGCTTAGTTTCAGAGAAGAGACAATCTGTAGCGTAATTTGCGGGTACAGGCGATTAAATTCTGCATAGATTGGATACAAATCAATAATTTCATTTTCTGGTTGAGAAATTCGTAAACAGCCTTCGAGTTTTGACCCTTGCCCTTTAATATCCAATTCAAGCAGCTCAATATGATTTCTGACTTGAATAGCTTTGTCTAAAATAGACTGGCCAAAGGACGTAAGTTCATAGCCACTCTGTAGGCGCTTAAAGAGCTTGGCCTCTATCTCTTGTTCGAATAGGTCAATGCGCCGTAACACTGTGGTATGACTGACTCCCATTGAATCGGCTGCAGCTTTAACCGTTCCTGCCTTAGCTACAGCTAAGAAATAACGGACGTTATCCCAGTTATTCATTTGTATTTAACCTCTGTTCTTTGGTTAAGGGTTGTTGAATCTAAAAGAGGGGTGAGAGTGTCTCAGCCTATTCACTTCTACATCTAATGTCGAATTATAGACAATGATTGAACGCTAATGTCCATTTACGGAGATTCAGTTTCTCCCTATTATCGTTGATATACCGCTACCCTATGGAGACAAAGAAATATATATGGCTACTACAATGCAGCAACTCACCTTTATTAGTCCTGGAAAAGTTGAATGGCGTGAAACAAAGCGGCCCGCAATTGCGTCCGCCAGCGATGCCATCGTGAGACCCATAGCGTCTACCACCTGTGATGTTGATCAAGCCATTATCCGAGGCCAAACGCCTTTTAACGGCCCTTTCGCCATAGGGCATGAGTGTGTGGCAGAAATTATTGAAGTGGGTGATGGGGTGAGCGGTCTTGAGCGCGGGGATGTGGTTTGTGTTCCTTGGCACATTGCTTGTGGTACCTGTAAGAACTGCCAAGCGGGAATACCTGCAAGTTGTCTAGCAACACCTAATGCGGCTATGTTTGGTTTGCCAATCGGTGGAGACTATGGTGGTTTGTTTGACGATTACGTTCGAGTACCATTTGCGGGAGAAATGTTAGTTAAGGTTCCGGAGGGGGTTAACCCTCACCATGTTGCCTCGTTTGGTGACAATGTTGCGGTCGCCTGGGAAGTACTCAAACAGCATATCGATCGTGTACCGGGTGCTCGTGTTCTTGTTATTGGGGGCAGTGCATCGATTGGCTTGTTTGTGGCGGATGTTGCTGTCGCTCTGGGTGCCGATGTTCACTACGTCGACAGAAGTTCAAGAAGGCGTGAATTGGCTAAGTCCATTGGTGCAACGGTATACAAAGAATTGCCTTCCCCGAAAATGGGTGATTTTGATATCGGTATCGATGCTTGTGTGGATCCTGAATCTTTGCGAAAACTCCTCACTATGCTGAAACCAGAGGGTTATTGCGAGAGCATTGGGGTCTATTTTGAAGATGTGCCTTTTCCGATCTTCGACATGTACATGCGAGGTGTAAATTTTCATATTGGCAGAGTAAATTCTAGAGTCCACCTTCCATTTATTCTAGACCTTAAGCAGCGAGGTTGTATTCATCCCGAACATGCCTACACTGCGACCCATTCCTATGATGAGATTGTTGAGGCGATTTCAGCGTCCGCAAAACCGTTGTTCGTTAGAGACAGAATTACTATATGAACTCTTCAGGGTTCAAAAAAATTGAATTTTTTGAACCCCAAAAGGTCACTATGTTTATAAAGTAGTCATTCGTGAGAGGTTATTACTTATAGTTAGGTGGCCAAAATCACTATGCCACTATGTCAATACAGTATAGCAAATCATTAACAGGCTTAAACTCTAATCTCTTAACCAGCCCTTGAGCGTTTGATAGACACCAGGGTCATCAAGTAGGGCGAAATGGTTTATATTCCTACCAACCCATTGATGTGCTAGTGGGAACAACAGATTAAATTCTTCTTTTTTATGGCGGCCCATTGCGCTGTCTATTGTTACCAGGCCATCACCGACAACACTATCACTAACCACACTTGCCTTTTTCCCCCTTGTTGCGGCGATGGCATAACACTCCACACCTTCAGGAAGGGGTACAGAAACACGGTTATCGCCCGACGGTTCAAATCTGCATCGTCCTTGCCAGTCTTCGTCCACTACATTACCGAAACGTAGATCGGTAACACCGCTGCTACGAATTTTTCCGAGCCTAGAAAGAGGGGCGCTAAAAGGTGTTGCATCTAAAATTGTATCAATCCAATTGCCCGCTTTTTCGAGATGAGCACCATGATGCGGCGTACCGAGAAATACTATTTTTTTAAGCTGCTTGTTCCATGTATGCTCTGACACTTTTGCATAATGGCACGCACTACGTGACACAAGCCCACCCATACTATGGCCGACGATAACCATATTTAAAGGCCGTGTTGATTGCCCGATCATTGTTTCAAAAAGGTCAGAAAGCTCACGACCGTTTTCCGAAACATGAAGGCCACTATTGTAATGCAAATAAATTGGCTCGAACCCCAAGTCTAGCGCAAGGGCAGCACCATGATTCTGTCCATTGCGGGTCCACTGTATATCATTCATACATGCCCCATGAATCATAATGGCAATTTTCCCATTGGATTTATTAATCACTTCGCTGAATGATTCTTTATCCATCGACTTTCCGTCTCGTCGAAAACTCATTGGAATAGCAAGGGGGTTAGACTTTTTGACTAAATGATCACCAAACACACCATTTATGATTGAAAGAGCGGCTTCTCGACCCGGTGACGAGTCATGGTTGCCCTGTATAGGCCTGATCCGTTCACGAGACTCATGGAGTCCACCCTCCATCATTTCGAACAAACTCCGAACACCTCGATACACCATAGAACTCATCCCTGATGAGTTGCCTTGTTTCCCTAATATCCCTGGAAAAGTCGGTACTGTCTGGTGTATTGACTCGACTATACCGGTAATACCATGTGCAGCATCGATTGTAAGACTACTAAGTCCGCTGAGGTCGATTAAACGTTGTTGCACACTGATATCCTGTATATGTTGAGTGGAATTAATAGTGTTCTAGCGTTTGGCTCACTGACAGGTTATCGAGCCTACGACCATAGTAGTATTCAAATATGAAGTAGAACAAGTCTTCTCAAGTAAGCTTTTGTTGTTATCCCTTATGTACAAATCCTACAATTAATTAGCATTTTTTTGTAAATACGACAGTAATTGCTCAGATAACGTTATGTATAAGCCATTATTTTGGATACTGCCTAGATGAGCTAGCACAAGATTCTTCAAACCAACCTCATTTCTATTGTTATTGACTAATAATATTATTAGTCTAATCAGGAGCTAATGATTTCAATCAAAAATAATAATAATGAGATTGCTATGGATACCCCTATCGGCACCGCCTTGGATAGAGACACTCCCTTTATACAACCCAATTACTTTGTTGAATGCATAAAAATCAACCAGATGCTCGGCGTGACGAAAGAAGAAATTCACTCAAAAACAGGTTGGAACTTTGAAGAATACCAACAGAACCCCACCCCTCTGTCGTTGAACCAAATCGACGGGCTCTTAACCTACGCTTACGAGAGCTTAAAAATGCCCTATTTAGGCCTGGCTGTAGGTCAACAGTGGCGATTGTCATTCCATGGCATGGCAGGGGTCTCTGCCATGGCACAACAAACCTATAGGGAGTGCTTAGAATCCGCGGCAAGACTATGTGACAAAGCGTTTCCAGCCTATTCCATCGAAGTTATTGAAACGAAGAACCAGATTGGCTTACGTGTATCTGAGGCCTTCTCGTTAGCACCTCAATCACAATTCTTTATAGAAGCGACTATGGTTAACTTCTATAACATATTTCATTTTCTGCTCGGGGACGACGTAGAACCGGAATACCTTTCTTTTGTACACCCCAAACCAAGTTACGGAAAAATCTATTCTCGTTATTTCCGTTGCCCCCTACAATTTGATGCTGCTGAGAATGAATTTTTGGTATCTAAGAAATATGCCGATGTGGAATTAAAATTAGCCGACCAATCCACAGCGAGAATGGCGGAACATAGCTTTAATCAGAGCTTGCCCGATTTGGATCTAAATCACCTTCCGAAAAGGCTGCGCTTATTATTGATTCAAAGCATGGGGGCATTCCCTAATCTGGACACTGCAGCACGGAAAATTGGAATGAGCGGTCGCACACTAAGAAGAAAACTCACCGGGATGGGGACTAATTACCAAACTGAAATAGATCGTGTACGAAAGGAACAAGCCATTAATTATTTAAGGGAAACCAACAACTCTATTACCGAAATTGGATTACTTTTAGGGTATTGCGACACGTCTGCATTTAGTCGTGCGTTTAAAGGCTGGACCGGTGAATCCCCCAGACAATACAAAAAGGCTCACCAAAAACAAAATCAGCTTGCGTAATTCAGCATTAGCCAACTTCAGATAACGGATGATTAATGACCCCCTCATCAACAAAAATTGTCATATTTTTAGTTCGTCGAATAATCGAGGATGGGGTCATTCCTAACATATCTTTAAATACATGATTAAAATGTGATGCATCTGAAAAACCAGCTTCTAATGCGGCTTCGGTAATCGACCGGCCTAAGGCAAGTAACGTTGCTGCAACAAAAAGTCGGCGCCATAAGCGGAAGCGACGAATCGGAATACCTGTTGTTGCTTTAAATAAGCGCTGCAGTGTGACTTCCGATACACTAATACGCTTTGCCATGGTTTTGTTGGCATGGTTGATGGTAGGGTCATCTTGAATAAAATCGATAATATCAACAATTCTTGGGTCTGTTGCTGGACGTTTGGGCGCTTCAAATATGGATGGAAACACTGCACATTCTATTAAACGGTCAGCTTCTTTTTGATCAAGCGTATGGCATAACATTTTTTCAAATGCAGCCGCCTGCATAATTTCTTTCTTGTTGCCGACGTAAATTTCTCCCACCTGTTCTTTCATCGATTGTTTTAAGCTGAAAAAGTCTTCATTGTATGGGTCGAGGTAACAATTTGCGATACGGTGACCGTTGCTATTGATGGTAAAAAGCGTGCCGGCTGGAATGAGAAAAGAATTTCCACTGACTGTTTCTCCTGATTTGCATTGGGTAATAGATATGGGGCCGTCAACACCAACCAGCAATGATGATGCCGCACCTTGAGTGAGAGGGTTGAAATCAGGGTACTCGCCTATATAGAGAGTGCGCGATTTCCAAAGGTATAATATGGATGATGTTGTAATGGAATGAATCATAGTGTGTCCATTATCGTTTCTATTTTTATTTTTATTTTTATGTGAAGTAGACTTTGGTAACAGGTCAAATAGTAACAGGCACAGGTGCTTGCAAACTTGTATATATGATGCCAATTAGAAAGAAGGGGTGGCCTGATTGGCAAAGTAATGCATCATAGTTACCAAACGCAGGCCTAAACCGCCGGTGAGGCTCAAAAAGGCAGCCCACCTGGTGCCTGTTTACGTCTTATGATGCATTAGTTTTTGGTGGTTGATTCATTCAATACTTGATTGGCTGTAGTGTAGCCAGATTGTATAGCGCCATGAACTGTTGACACTGCTCCGCCGGTATCATGTGTTTCCCCTGAAAAATAGACTCTATTATTCAAACTACTGTTTAATGACTGGATCCTATTTTGATCATTATCACTTGTCCAAGTGCCTAATGTAAATTCGTGTCTTCCCCAATCTTTGAACAAGTACTCGTCGAGGTAGCTTGAACTTGCTGCGCCTTCGTAAATTGAATCTAGCTCTTTTAAGACGGCGTCAACTATTTTCTGCTCGGATCCTAGCTTATAGTAACTCTCAGCAGTATCCCCTGTAGACAAAAGCCCAAATACATTATCATTTCTATCTTTTCCATAAGCGACATCGTAATACGTTTTTTCACCACGATCGTTTTCAATCGAGATAAGATCAGCGTAAAAATCATTGGAAAATTTTAGAAATAGTTTGAAACCCGGAAGAAATTCGACAGATTGAATAGCTTCAATTTTTTTGGATGGTAGTGATGGGATAAAGGCTATGTTATTGGCCTTGAGCACTGAAATAGATACTGTTGAAATCACTTTATCTGCAGTAAATCTTTCTCCATCCAATGTCGTGACAACAATCTCATTGGCTGAATAATCTACAGAGACAACCTGTGAATTGTAAATAATATTATGCTCAACACTGTTGGCAAAGTTCCGTTCAAGATAATCAAACCAGGTGGTATTTTTGAATTTGTATTCAGGGTTGATGTAACTACTGAGACGCAATAGGAAACTTGGAACTTTTAAAAGGTTATCTCCCGATAAGGTATACGTGTCTTGCGGCGAATAAAAAATGACCTCTTGCGCAGGAGTTTCACCTTCCAGTCCAATCAGGTGATTCAGGCTGTTCTTATCTGCATGAATCCATTCTGCTCCTAAATCGATCGGAAAATCAGCAAAGGAATCATTTTTTTGAACACGACCACCAAAATGATTTGTTGCCTCCAATATCGTGTAGTCGACATCATTCTTCTCGAGCTGATAGGCTGCGGCTAAACCTGCGGCACCAGCTCCAATAATTATGACATTGCCTTCAAAGTTGTGTTTTATGGGGCCATATTGTAGTGGAGCAGTATCATTAGATGTGGTCTTACAGCCACCAATAATAAAAATACCTAGCCCAATAGCAAAAAATTGGAGCACTTGTAATGATGCTCTTTTATTGATTTTATGATGGATCATAATGCTCTATTTCCTATGCTTTTTTTGAATTTTTCACGCCCTAGTGCTTTGTTCACAAAGGAATATTTGCATAAGTGACATTAAGATTGCATTAAGGTCGGAAGGATCACTATTTGGTTTTTTCGCATTTATCAATCTAGCTGCTGTAGAAAAACAAGCGTTTTGTAACAAATGCACGCCACTTTTGAACCGTACAAGCCACCCAAGTTAACACTATTGACAAATATGTTAACTTAGGTGAATATTGATTAATAATATGTTAATCAATAAAGGTTCTCGTGTGCAATTTGAAGACGAGCAAACAGCAAGATACAAAGGGCCTTACCCCTCAAGGAAGGAGGTGACACGTGAGCGCTTGCTAGATGCCTGTGTTCTCTCCGTGGCAGAGTATGGTCTGCGAAAAGTTAGGATGAATCACATCATTGAGCACTCAGGGCTGTCTCGTCCTTCGGTCTACAAGTATTACAAGAATAAGGAAGCCATCGTGGTAGACGCGTTTACCCGTGAGGTGATTCGCATGTCTCAGGGTTTAGCCCACGAAATGGCAAAGCATCAAAAGCTTGAAGACAAATTTGTATATGGTCTGATGTACGCGTATGAAGTGGTACCCGAAAACCCTATGGTTCGACTCATTATCAGAGACAATGCTGAAATCAGAAAATTCATCAATGCCGATACCCAAGATCCTAACGTTATTACAGAATTGGGGTTCTTAGAAGTGGTAGCTGAATATCCCAAGCTTAAAAAAGACATTTACGCCATTTATCGTTATTGGCAGCGATCCTTACTTC
>CAJXZM010000030.1 GCA_913063125.1 uncultured Gammaproteobacteria bacterium
CTAACCGCTGAAGTAACCAAATGCGAAACATGGTTTTCAAACGATGATAAATGCCGGATGACCAACTACAACAATAACTGGCTTGGTGGTATCGCAGTAACTTATGCCTACGATGAGTTCGTTGTTGCCGTACCAGAGCCTAGCTCTTTGGCGCTATTCGGTTTAGGCATTATCGGTCTTGGGTTTGCTCGTAGAAACGTGAAAACCTAATAAAACCTTTTATGAGAAGGGTAGGTATTCTCCTTCCCTTCTCATTTTTATCCCACTAAAACCGTAAACTCGCAATATTTGTCCAACACTAACACCAACTCATCCCCACCTTGCAACGCCCCAACCCCCGCAGGCGTCCCCGTCATAACCACATCCCCCGGCAACAACGTAAACTGCGTAGACATAAATGCTACAAGATCAAATATACCCGTGATCATTTCAGAGGTATTGCCTTTTTGCTGTAGCACGCCGTTACGCTCAAGCTGAAGATCCAAATTGAGTGGATCAGCAACCTGTTCTACCGGAACAAATGCCGATAGCGGGCAAGACCCGTCAAACGCCTTCGCCGCTTCCCAAGGGTGTCCTTTCTCTTTTAATGTATTTTGAACATCACGAAGGGTTAAATCCAAACCCAATCCATACCCGGCAACAGCTTTCTTAGCTGCTTCTTGGCTTGAATTCGTTAATACCTCACCAATCAACACTGAGACTTCCAACTCATGGTGACAAGCGCCTCTACCTTGAGGAATAGTAATAGGACCATCCAAACTCACTGCCGCAGTAGCAGGCTTAATAAACAACATCGGTGTACTGGGTATCGGGTTATTCAACTCTCTAGCATGAGCCGCATAGTTCCTCCCCACACAAACCACTTTGCCTAAGGGCAAATCGCATGAGCCGTCATCAATAAACCGATGTACATAACTCACAGATCAAATACCTTACCCGGGTTCATCACACCATTGGGGTCAAATACCGCCTTCATAGCTTTCATATAATTGATTTCTGTTTCGCTACGGGTATAGGTTAAATAATCCTTTTTGGTCATCCCAACACCATGCTCAGCAGATACGCTACCATTGTATTTCTCAACAGTTTCAAAGACTTGCTTATTCACCTTCAAACAGCGCTCAAAAAACTCCGTCTTATCTAGATTAGCAGGCTTAAGAATATTCAGATGTAAATTACCATCCCCAATGTGCCCAAACCAAATAATTTCAAAATCAGGATATTCAACGGAAACAATGTCATCGATATCATGAAGAAAACCAGGCACCTTTGATACAACAACAGAGATGTCGTTTTTGTAGGGGGTAAATTCAGAAATTGTCTCACTAATGTCTTCACGCAAGCGCCACAGGGCTTTGAGCTGAGCATCACTTTGACTCATAGCACCGTCCAAAACCCAACCTTGTTCCATACAGTACTCAAACAAAGCCATGGCTTCTTCCATCACTTGTTCCGATACAGCTTCAAACTCTATCAATGCGTAATAAGGCGCTTCTGTTTCAAATGGACGCTGAACATCACCGCGCGCGGTCACTAACTGAACCGCTCGCTCAGAGAAAAATTCAAATGCCGTCAAATCAATTTTGCTTTGAAATGCTTCCAACACATGCATAATGGCGTCAAATTCTGCCACACCAAGTACTAATACATTCAAATTTTTCGGAGGCCGAGCCAATCGCATCGTTGCTTCCACAATAAAACCTAAGGTGCCTTCTGCGCCAATGAACAAATGACGCAAATCGTAACCTGTGGCATTTTTAACCAAATCACTATTTAACTCCAGCAAGTCGCCCTTACCTGTTACGACCTTTAAACCCGCCACCCAATCTCGGGTAAGACCATAACGAATAACTTTAATACCCCCAGCGTTGGTAGAAATATTACCGCCCAGTTGACTCGAACCCGCAGAAGCAAAGTCCACCGGGTAATATAGCTCATTATCTTCAGCAAATTGCTGCAATTGCTCAGTAATTACTCCAGGGCCACAACGCACTGATCGATCGGTTTTATTGAAATCATTAATTTCATTCATTAGATCAAATGCGACAACCACTTCACCGTTTGCGGCAACAGCAGCAGCAGACAAGCCAGTTCGACCGCCAGATGGTACCAAGTTCACCTGATTCTCATTGGCATAACACACAATCGCTTGTACTTGCTCAATCGTCTTCGGGAACAAAATGGCTAGCGGTGCGGGGTCATACATCTTGGTCCAGTCGCAACCAAACTGCCTTAGGCTATCTTGATCGATTTTTATTCGGCCCTCATCCACTAATGCCGTTAAATCAGTAATGATCTGCTGCTGGTCTGTCATAATGTCTACTCTTTATTTTCTATCAATATCAAAGGGATAAGGGGGCATGTATGCTTAGTATCTGTGCAGTCACGAAATAATTTGGCTCTCGCACTCCTACAGGGCAGAATATGATAGCATATGCACCCCACTTTTTCGGTATCGCTAACTTAACGGTTTATACTCATGAGCAAAACTTCTTTGGATAAAAGCAAGATTCGTGTCCTTCTACTTGAAGGCGTGCACCAATCTGCTGTTGATAACTTCACACGTAATGGTTACACCAACATTGAGTACATTAAAACTGCCTTACCAGAAGAAGAACTAAAAGAAAAAATCAAGGACGCACACTTTGTCGGCATTCGTTCTCGCACCCAACTTACCCAATCGGTATTTGATGTGGCAGAGAAACTTATCGCCGTTGGTTGTTTTTGCATTGGTACTAACCAAGTAAACCTTGAGGCGGCCTTGGTAAAAGGTATCCCCGTGTTTAATGCCCCCTTCTCTAATACGCGCAGCGTAGCGGAATTGGTCCTTGCACAAGCAATCTTGTTACTTCGTGGCGTACCTGAAAAGAGCGCCAAAGCCCACCGTGGCGAATGGAACAAATCTGCAGCAAACTCCTTCGAAGTTCGCGGAAAAATTCTGGGTATTGTTGGTTATGGCAATATCGGCTCTCAGTTAAGTGTCCTGGCTGAAGGTTTAGGCATGAAGGTAGCTTTTTATGATGTTGTCACCAAATTACCTCTTGGCAATGCCTATCAAGTGAACAGCCTAAATGAGTTATTGGAAACCGCTGACGTCGTTAGCATGCATGTTCCAGAACTTGCCAGCACTCAAAACATGATTGGTGCAGACCAATTAGCTAAAATGAAAGACCTATCAGTGTTAATAAATGCTTCTCGTGGCACTGTGATAGATATTGATGCTTTAACGGAAACTTTGTCATCCGGTAAGTTACTGGGTGCAGCCATTGACGTATTCCCCGTTGAACCTCGTTCAAATGCCGATGAGTTTATCTCACCATTACGTCAATTTGATCGCGTTATTCTCACACCACACGTCGGTGGCAGCACGCTAGAAGCTCAGGTTAATATCGGTGGTGAAGTTTCTGAAAAATTCGTGAAATACAGTGATAATGGCTCAACCGTATCCGCGGTTAACTTCCCAGAAGTTGCCTTACCTATTCACGAAAATGTTCATCGTTTATTGCATACCCATAAGAACATCCCTGGCGTTATGTCTGAGATAAACAAAGTTTTCTCGGAGAATAACATCAACATTTGCGGCCAATATCTACAAACTCGCGGCGATATTGGCTACGTTGTTATTGATGTCGATGCAGAATATGGAGAGCTGGCTTTAGAAAAATTAAAAGCGGTTAAGGGCACCATGCGAACTCGAGCGCTTTATTAGACACTATCAATAATAAGCATGACAACAAAAAAACCGCTTAATTTCTAAGCGGTTTTTTTGTACCTTAAAATTCTCTTCTTCATTGGCTAGTCAAGTCAGCTTCCCATTGCTAACATCACCCCTTACAAAAAACTGTCAAGGAGCAATGCAATGCAAAACATCGATGAAAACCCGAAAACAGCCCTGATAACAGGCGCATCCGCAGGTATTGGACTCGCATTTGCCAGAGAATTTGCAGAACAAGGATTTGATGTTGTTTTGGTTGCACGGCGAGAGGAGAAACTCAACGAAGTTGCCGCTGAGATAAAAGCTCAGTACGGCGCGATGGCCTACGTTATCGTTGGCGACCTCGCAGACCCTTCCACCCCTCAAGCAATATTTAATACCATCAAAAATAAAAACATCACTATCGATGTTTTAGTGAACAATGCTGGTTATTCCATTGATGAAAGCTTTTTGGATACAGATTGGGAAATACACGCCAATTTCATTCAAGTTCTTAGCACATCGTTAGCGCATATGTGCCACCTATTCGCCGCCGGTATGAAAGAACGTAATTACGGACGTATCATTAATATCTCATCAATCGCTGCATTTAGCCCTCAGCTCTCTGGCAGTTTATATGGTGCAGCAAAGTCTTTTGTTCTAGACTTCACCCAGGCCATTGACCTTGAGTTAAAACCTCACAATGTTTTTTGCACAGCCCTTTGCCCGGGTTTTACCTATAGCGAATTTCACGATGCTATGGGTGTCCGTGAAGCGGTGAATAGATTGCCAAAATTCTTATGGATGGATGCCCAAACAGTTGCCAAAGAGGGTATTCGCGCCGTTATGGAAGGTAAAACTGTATATATCAACGGCCTACTAAACCAAGGAGTAAGCCAGGTATTGGCAGCATTACCGGTTCGGGTAAAACAATTTATTTCAGAAAAACAATCAATTTTCGAACTTTAGCAAGAACCGGGTGGGCTCTGTACTTGCATTTCGCTTATCCTATCAACATGAAAACAAACAGCTCGTCGCCAAATAAACGCAGTGACTATCAACGCATCGAAGCAGCGATACGATTCCTCTACACCTGCCCTCCAAATACACCTCTAGAGCATATCGCAAAAGAGGTCGGGCTTAGTGAATTCCATTTTCAACGTCTATTTACGCGGTGGGCAGGCATTACACCCAAACGTTTTTTACAATTTCTCACTAAAGAACACGCCCTTTCCATTATCCATCAACAAACATCCATAAATGACACATCTCTTTCTCTTGGTCTTAGCGGATCTAGCCGGTTACATGACTTACTAATACACTGCGAAGCCGTCACTCCTGGTCAATTAAAGACGTCTGGAGAAGGTATGGACATTAATTATGGCTATCACTCAACGCAATTCGGGCAGTGCCTTATTGCTACAACTGAACGAGGCATTTGCCATCTATCGTTTATCGATAACCCAATAGCAGCATTAACCGAACTACAACAACAATGGAATAACGCCACACTACAACACCGACCAGAATTAACTCAACAACTTATCAGTCAAATTTTCAGCGATACGTGGGATAACAAAGCACCCCTATCAATACACCTAAAAGGCACTAATTTTCAACTAAAAGTATGGCAAGCTTTACTCTCAATTCCTCAAGGAAAGTTAACACACTACCAAGCGCTAGCAGAACAAATAGGTAACCCCAAAGCCTCCCGTGCAATCGGAACAGCGATAGGGAAAAATGCAATAGCCTACCTAATTCCTTGTCATCGAGTCATTCAAAAAACCGGCTCTATTGGCAACTACCGATGGTTGGCAGAACGCAAAGCTGCGATGATCGGATGGGAATCAGCTCAATCACCTACCTAACACGAAAAGATACGTTTCCCACCTCTTCGCCGTTTACAATAACAGCAAGAACATGCCTCCCTGAATAATGCTTTCTTGTACTCATGTTTTTAAATGACTGTCTTCGTCTAATGGATTTCGATTTAGATTGTATATTTCCTTCCGATATTTTAAATATCTTTCTCGAATGGGAACCATTTGATTTTACATAATCAATGGCATATTCAATACGCAACATCCCTAACATAGAGTTCTTGCTCGATAATAAGAAAGAAAAATTTATCTCTTCACCAATATCAATCACATCATCCACCATTAGAAAATCCGATACTTCAACATCGGGCCTAGACACATAACCAAAAAACGCCAATACGTCTGGATCTGCCTTTTTAAGCAGCGTTCGACACCCGTGTTTAATTATCCAATCGGTATTTTTCGAGTCACCTAACCACTGTAAAGCTAAGCTTTTCACCAGCTCTGGCTTATCCTTAGCTATATCATTAATATTGTTTGCTACACTTCTACGAACATACTCAGAATCATCATTCTTCAATGCTTCTAGTATAGGTAAAATCAATGACGGATCTTTCTTGAATTCTGGAAGCGCCATTGCCCACGGCAATCGTGATCGACAGCCTTCCGATGAAAGACGGCGAACATGATGGTTTTCATGGGTTGCCCAACGTAACATCTGCTCCATCATCTTAAGGGGTGAATGGATAATAAAAGGGCGCACTGCAAACTCTGAACTTGAAAACTGCGTCATATGCTCAAGTGCAATCATTGACTCGTCCCAAAAATCGAGACCATAAAGCTCAATAATATGAGGAAAAAACATTGCCTCATAACCGCCAAATTTTTCACAAACTGGCTTAATAAGCTGAAGCACACCGACATAATCCAGCGCCAATATCTCATAAATCATTTTTGCGATATGATCCATTCGAGATTTTAATTCTCTGCCTTCCCAGTCGTCATCAAATATTTTTTTATGAAATAGATCAACATCAAAGCTTGGCACAGATATCAGAAAACTATCTGTTAGCCGGCTAATATACTGTTTATTGTAAGAGTTCTTTAAAGGTTCTGGCATTTTCTTTCCAAGATTATATTCCGTAAAATAACGATGGGTGACGGATAATAGATGACGTCAAATAACTATATATTTATACAGCATAAAACCATAGAATTCAATTTAAAAACATCCGCATCTCGCGCCATAATTTATACGTTACCTCAAAGGTTACTAGAAATTGATATAACGAATACTCAATCAAACATGCCCTGCTTTAAAAAATGTATCGTTTGATGAATAACCCCCTTGTTCTTCATAATAAATGGATGAGCTACAGGCATAACCCTATGATCTGCCATACCATCTAACTTAGTATTTTCTACTGATACTTTTCCGTCATCAGGTTTCGGTAACATCATAGAAAGAAAAATATTAATACTTCGAGAGCCTGCAATAACACCTAGTTCAAAATCACATCCTTTTAAGCTATTTGGAACACTATTTTTTCCTGTTCCCAATTCTTTCCCCGCAGGCCCATTAAACCAAACATACCCCGGCAAGCCACTCAGCCTATCAACCACCTCACTGCCTTTGTTCGGTGGGGCCAACATTACAACACGCCCCAAATTTTCAATTCTTCTCTCACTCAAGTATTGACGCAGAAGAATGCCTCCCATGGAATGCGTTACAAAATGAATCTTTGCCGTATCTGGACAATCAGATAACGCGCTTCCTATCGCCTCATTCGCCAAAAACTCGATGCTATGCTGTGTTGAGGGGTAATCGCAATTGATCACACCAAACCCTGCACGCTCTAACGTCAGCTTCATCACCCTCATTGACCGAGCACTTCTGGCTAATCCATGCAATAAAATAACAATTTCTTGCTGCATAACATCTACCTCACCTAATTTGGCTGGAAACTCTACCAGCTACCTTTTGAATATTGTCATTTTTAACTGCGTACATTAAACTTCATACACATAAAGTTAGTAACCCCCATTTAAACTAAAATACGCAAATTATGGGTACTTCCCCCCCCAACTAAATATGGCGATAAATAATGACAGGATCATGGCAAACCATTGAAATAGAAGGTGATTATTCTTATGACAATCACTTTCTAGAAGAGAATTGGGAACGATTACACTTGTGCGATCACGAACCTTTTCCTAGCACCGAATATGTGCAGTCAGTTTGTGAGAAATACCCCCTTGTCAAAAAATCTATCCCTAACTTTGACAATGATTATCAAGCATTATCTCTTACAATACTTTCTGCTTGGGCAAAATTTCACAAAGGTGATTTCGAAGCGGCCAAAACTGAAGGCCTTGCACTTGGATATATGGGCTACCTTGTCGCCAATATGGCTACATGCGTATATGCGAGCAATACCATTGCATCTGAAAAGGTACTTAAAGAATTATATTGGGATGCTGCAGAGCGCAGTCTTGCTGCATCTAAAGCAATGCCCGAAGACATTAACTCGATCTATCATTATGGTTTAAACCTTGGCCGCTATAGCGAAACAATATCCCTATTGCGTGCGGCTAAAGAAAATATTGCCGGGAAATTTGCAGGGGCTTTACGAACCACTATTGAAATGAACCCTGATCATGTTTTAGCAAATATTGGCTTTGGCACATATCACAGTTCAATCATAGATTTAGTTGGATCAATGATTGGAAAATTAACTTACGGTGTTTCAAAAGATGATGCGTTAAAACACTTTGAACAAGGGCTAAAGGTTGCCCCTAACCTACCTATGGTCTATATCGAGTACGCTAAAGGAATAGCCATTATCCAAGGTAAAAAAGGGCGTGTAAAAGCAGAAGCATTTTATCAAAAAGCATCTGAACTAACCGCGATGGATGCGATGGAGGAACTTGACATTAAGCTCTGTGCCAAAGGTTTTAAATCTTAAATAATAAGGGGAGGAAGCATGACTATCCACTTCCTCCCTCAATATTAATGATTCAAAATTTCAGCTTCAAAAAATCAATTCAACGATGGTAATACTTTTTTTATTGCAACACCTGCAAAAATAAATACTAGCCAGAAGCCAACTGTTAACCATAAAACATCATGAAAAGTAATCACATCACTGATACTGCCTCTCCACATCACAAGACCCGTTGCCCCAAATACATTCGACATACCCCAAGCAACATTCGCATTGGCAGCCTTACCAAACCATGAAATAAAGCGATACCCCAACAACCCAATAACAAAATGCATCATACCATTGGCAAACAGAATACCTACCAACAAGTACCAAAAAGAAACGTCCATTAAGCCCATCCAAAAAATTCCCGTAATAACCAAAAAATATTAAGCAACATATTATGCTAGCTCAGGTTCAGTTTTTCCGCTCTCTTTCTTTGTAACATCAAGATTTTTCTTAGCCTCAGGATCAGTCCAACCGATAGAATCAGCAAGGTAGTTTTGCGCATCACTAAATACTTGCTCTAATTGCTGTCTAGATATCACTGGTGAGCTGCCCACTAACGTCCAACGCATCTCCCCTTTTAGTGTTGAAACAAGAGAGCCAAAAGGTGTTAGTACTGACGGATTAGCATAGAACTCCATGTCAACAATGGAAAATGGCCCATGTTGAGTCTCAATACCAATGTTGCCGACATTCGTTAACACAATACAAGGAGGGTTATGCGCACCCTCTAAATATTTTGCATATTTAGCACTATTTCTCCTTCCTATTCGACGTCCCATCCACGCATGCAAGCGATAAGGGAAAGGCATTAGTATCATATCCATTTTGCGAGACAATGCTGCCTTGGCTTCATCACGAATATCCCTTGCAAGAGGCCACAAAGCATCATTTGAACTCACTTTATGCCCAGAGCCTACAACAGATACAAAGTAACCCACATCCTCCCCCACCGGCGGAACTAGCTTAGTTCTCATATCAACAGATGAGGCACAACCAACACATACTGGCTCACCCTCGTTAATATCTTTTGCTGACGCCAACACGATTGCAGAAAACAGGGCCCCATGAACTGTAGTCCCCTCTTTTTTTGCCCTACTATACAACGCGCTCATTAGAGAAGGTTCAAATTTCTTAGTAAGAATAACCAACTCTCGATCTTCTACAGGGACAGCATCTTTTACTTTTAAAAACTTTGGTGCACCTAACGGAACGATGCCAAACACCAGCCGAAAAATCGTATACAAGTAACGAAAAAAACCTAACAACCCTTTTACATTACCAGGTAATCTATCTCTGAAATACTCAATCGGTTGTAACTCTTCGAGATCACATGCCCCAGTTTCTCGATACATGCCTGCTGCTTGTACAATATCCCTTAGTAAAAATACTGATGAAGCACCATCACTTATAGAATGATGGATGTTCAAGTATAATTTGTGTATACCATCTTTCTGCCGTAGCAGGGCACATCGAACCATTGGACCTTTTTCAGAATCAAAAGGAACCAATAATTCTTTCTGAACATATGCTAAAGAATCAACTTCATCTTCAAACACCACCAACGGTATTTCATCTACACCAGAAACATACCAGGGTTTTTCCTTACCCCGATCCGACACCTTTACCCTTAAATTGGGATGTCTTTTTTGAACAGATACCAAAGCTGCCTTGATATCTTCCTCTGAGATCCCTCCCTTAATATCACAAACTGCAATGCAATTCATTGGTGAGCTATCATCTAATCGCCAGAATATTTCTTCAGCAGCCCCTAAAGGCCTCTCTATATCCTGCTCAATAGTATTTCTTGTATTCTGCTTTGTTCCATTCATTCCTATTTCTCTCCATGATGGATATAACTCTTAAGCTCACTCTATTTTTTATCAAAATACATCAACAGCGGAGGCAACATGAGAAAATCAACAATCAGTGCAAAGAATAGCGTCATTGACATTAGTGCCCCCGTATAAATAGTTGGCTGAAAATTTGATCCTATTGTAACTAAAAAACCCAATACTAAAACAGCAGATGTTACCAATAACGCTACCCCTACGGACTTAAAGGCATAGCGCACACCATCCTCACGAGTTAACCCGAATTCATTTCGTGCAACGCGATATTTCGACATAAAGTGAACGGTATCGTCAACAACGATACCTAGGCTCATGCAAATAACGAGAGCTCCTGCCATATTAATTTCACCAACAAATGCTCCCCACAAACCATATGCAATGGCCGCTGGCGCTAGATTCGGAACCAAACTTATCAGCCCCAATCTCAATGAACCCAGCGAAATAACCAAAACAAAAGAAATTAGGATCAATGCAATAACGGCTGTTTTAATAACACTTTCAATATTTCGCTGTTGGGCAAGTGAAACTACCATATCAATTCCCGTCCCAGATGTAGGTTTGATATTTGTAGCATTTTGTTTCAGCCAAGCTTGAGCATTCTCATCAAGCTTAATCAGTTTCTTAGAATCTGACTTTTTTGTAGCTACAATAAAACGTGTTGCTGAACGGTCAACGTTAATGGTGCTATCTAATCCTAACCCCAGCGGTAATGTTAATTCATAGAGCAACATATATTGGGAAATAAGCTGTTGATTATCTGGAAGTTTTCTATAGCTCTCATCATCCCCATGCATATTCATATTAATACGTTTTACAATATCCGTTACATTATCAACATAGGTTACATCCGGTTGCATTTTGTACCAATTGGAGAAAGCTTCAACTGACTTCAAATATTCAGGATCATCAATACCACCCGGCCTACCACTATCAAGTAAGTATTGGATATGGTGAGCTCCCCCTAAATGATTGTTCACTGTATCAAGTGCATTTCGAATTTTGAAGGTTTCGTCAAATTGATCATTCCAATTTTCAACCATTTCATTATTTGGAACAAATGTCGCTAGAATAAGAACAAAAGCAGAAATAGCTATTACTAATGAAAATCGAAAACGAATAACCCACTCAGCCAACAAGGACATCACTCTCGTAAGCTGTATTTCTTTCCTTTTCTTTCCTTCAGGTAACAGAGCTAAACAAGCGGGTAAAAACAACATACTCAATAGATACGCTAATGTAACGCCAATTGCCACGACATTCCCCATATCTCGAAATGGTGGAGACTCATTAAAATTTAGCGTTAAAAAACCAAGTGCTGTCGATAAACTAGTAATAAAGACGGGGCCCGTGTTAACCCTCAAGCTTGCCCTAATTGCCTCTATCTTATTGTCACCTTCACCTAGTTGATGGTAGTAACTAACCAGGATATGAATCGCATCCGCGACCGTTATCGTCATAATAATTGTTGGCACCAATCCGATCGATGGCGTCAACACAATACCAGCCCAACCGACAGCGCCAAAAGCGCCCACCACCGCGAACCCAATCATTAAAAGTGTTATTAGCGTTCCAGAAAAACTTCTTACCAAAACGATTAATCCAACAAGAATAATAATATAACTGAGGCCAACAAATGTTGTTATATCTCTTTCAACTGCTTCTCCAAATGCAGCATTAACAGCCGTCGACCCTGTTAAATATATCGTTGCATTAGGATATTTTTCGTTTAGTCTATCAATCACTTTATGCGCATATTTTACGACATTGTTTGCTGCTTCAAGATCATCTGACGGTAGAATAACAGAAACACTAACACCAGCCCCTTGCCCGCTCGATGATAGTAGATGATCAATTATTTTTGGCTCATTAAGCGCAACATTCTTAACTCTATTGATTTCCGCTTCACTATACCCAAAAAACTCACCTATCAACGACTCAGACGTTATATCATCGCCTTCTGCAACGGTATGCTGGTAATTCGCAAGTGAATCAACACGCTGTGAATACGGTATTTGCCACCCTTCATCTGTTAATTCTCGAATCAGACGTAATGTCTGCTTATTAAATACATCTCCTTTTCCATCTAATACGAAAAAATCTAAACTATCTTGCTTACTAAATGTATTCTCAAGATTATTAAACGCGATTAGCTGCGGATTATCGTCGCTAAAATATGTACGTAAATCGGCTGTTAACTTAATGCTTGGAAGACTTAATCCCAACAAAAATATCAACAACAAACTCAAAGATACTACCAACTTTGGCCATTCCAAAATCAGATCAATATATTTATCCGTAGCACGTTTAAAATTCATATTCATGTCTATCTATTAAGTGATTTTTATAGGTTATAGAAATAAAAAGGGTGTGAAAGTTATTTACTCTCACACCCTTTCAGGATGAAAACGGTTATGTCCTCCGCTGCGCCCGCACCATAAACGGATATTTAGGTGCCGTAGATATACCAGCAGATGCGACTGGTTTAAAGTCTGGCTCCACAACCAGTTTAAATCGCTTCGCCAATACAGCAATCCCTATTATTAGCTCTTGAAGAGCAAAGTGCTTACCCAAACATACATGTGGTCCACCTCCAAATGGTACATAAGCAAAAGGATCTCGTGCTTTAACGCTATTTGGCAAAAACCTTTCAGGCATAAATTTTTCTGGATCATCCCAATAACGTTGATGATGATGAATACACGGTAAAATTATCATCATCAGGCTTTTTCCTGGGATTTTTTCTCCCCAATATTCGTCATCTTCAACTGTTGTCTTTCCATTTAACCACGCTGATGGAGATATACGAAGCACCTCTTCGGCAAACATTTTGGTGTACACCAATTTTGGAATATCTTCAAGAGTTGGAACACGATCCCCCAAAACGTCTGTTAGCTCAGCAATGAGTTTTTCTTCAACATCCGGGTTATCGTGTAAATGATACCATGCCCAACATAATGCAGTAGAAGCCGTTTCATACCCTGCAATAAAGGCAACAAGTACTTCATGTCGAACAGCCCAATCAGGCATGCTTTCCCCTGTTTCCTCGTCTTTTGCTCTCATCAATGCTGTCAAAAAGTCATCATGATCGTCCAGATTTCCTTTTCTTTCCGCAATAAGAGAATCGATGTAAATATCAACTTTTTTAACCGTACGCTTTAGCTTGATATTCGAGGGGCTAGGAAACCAAGATTCTGAAATAATGGGTAATGGAATCATTTCCATATAACGATTTATATAATCAAATGATTTTTGAAGGTCATCATAGACATGCTTCAAATTTGCATTAAAAAGGCAAGCCCCATTGATTTCTAGCGTTAAACGATCCATTTCTTTAGAGGCGTTAAATACCTCCCCACTGTCACATAGCTTTTCCCAGTGATCGACTCTCAATAATGATGCAGCTACCATCTTGTCTATAAATGACTTCACCGTTCGCGGAGTAAACAACGGATTCATTGTGCGTCGCTGCTTTTGCCAATATTCCCCCTCACTCGTTACTAACCCTGTCCTTGAAACACCTTTCAAACGATTGTAAATAATATTATCTCTATTAATGTTGTCATTTTTATCCTTTGATACAAGCTTGATGAGCTCTGGATGATTAACAAGATAAAACCCCAACACCCCCCTCACTTTCACAAAATCACCTAACTTGGCAATTTCCTGCATATAGGCAATAGGATCAACCAACAATAGCCAGGTTTTATAAAACCACGGCGCTACAACTAATTTCTTTTCTGAAGACATCAAAGTTTCCTTACACTTTTGTACGTTTAACGGGGGTCATCATTACAGGCCCTTCAGGCCCAAGAGGAAAACCAATTTTAGGGTTAACAATATAATCATCAGGGCAGGTAAATTTGTATTTCTGACATACCATCGCTAAAACCAATTTTATCTGTACCATCGATATCTGATTTGCAATACACATACGCGGTCCAGCACCCCAAGGTATGTAAGCATGCGCTGGCCGCTTGGCCACTTCTTCTGGTAAAAACCGGTCTGGATTAAAATCATTCGGATTGTCCCAGTAATCTGGGTGCCTATGTAGAGTATAAAGCAATACCCAGACGCCAGCACCCGCAGGTATTTTATAACCGCCAAGATTATCCCCACCTGCACATAACCGTGGTAACGCCCATGCAGTAGGATAAAGCCGCAATAATTCATCAATTACCATCTGTAAGTACGTTAATTGAGGAAGGTCCTCCATAGTCGGCTCTCGCCCATCCAGCACAGCATCTAGCTCTGCATGAAGTTTCTTCTCAACATCAGGAAACTTTGCTAAATAATATATAGCCCAGGTGATAATTTTTGATGGTGGCCCGTTCCCGCCAAACAAGAACATCTTTGCTTGATTTCGCATAAGACCTTCCTCTAATGGCTCTCCATCTTCGTAACGCGACTCCATTAGCATCTGTAGAAAATCTTCATAGGTTTCGTTGCTATTCCTACGTTCTACTATCATATCTTCAAGGTGATCACTAATACGTTTAACCGCCCCTCGTATTTTCATATTTCCTGGTGTCGGAAAAATTATCGGAAGCGCTAAAGGATTCTCTATACGATAGGTAATGTAATTCGCACCCATCGCGTAATCGTCTCTAAGCGTTTTCTGTCCCGCTAAATTTGTGCTAAACAAACTTCTAGCAAAAATATTAAACGTCACATCTTGCATATCATTAGCGATAGAAACTTCAGTTTTAGCATCCCATTCACTCATTACACGTTTAGCTTCTTCCACCATGATTAAGCCAAAACCAGAAACGGCTCGTTTGTGAAAGGAAGGCTGCAACATTTTTCGCTGCGCTCGCCAATCATCGCCTTGACTAGTAAACAAGTTTTCTCCACCAACTGAACGAATGCTTTGGAGAACCATTGGAAAACCCACATAGGTTTTATTGGTTTTTTGCAGTACCTGCTTTGCTAATTCTGGAGAGCTCACTAAATGAACAAAATTATTAGCAAAACGTACTCGAACTAGATCAGAATATTCTGGCAGTAAGCTTTCCATAAATGGTATTGGCCTCTGCCAAAACTCTAAGCCTGACCCAAACAACCAATGCTTTCCTTTTCTTTTTGGTGGCGTCATAAGGCCACCTTCAACGTCCGAACTCATTACAACCTCTCAATTCTAATTTATATTTTACTGTTTTGTAGCAACGGATAACTTCGCTTACCATCAACAAGTGTGTGAATGATAAATAGGCCAGACATTGTCAACATTACAGGCGAATAAACCGCTGCGGGTATTGCCATCTGGGTGTTATTCAAAAACGTTGTTGCAACAATAATCGCTAACGCTGCATTTTGAAGTCCTATTTCAATAGCAATAGTCTTACCTTGTGCCTTATTTAATCTAAATAACTTTGCACTTATAAAGCCAAGTGACACTGTCAACAAGCATAGTGTTATTGCGGGTAATCCGGCCTGAGACAACAGATTCCCCAAATTATTTCTCTCCTTGATAAAGACTCCAACAATTACCCCAAGTAAAAAAATAATCGCTCCTACCTTAACGGGAGTTTCACTCTTCGAAGCAAAGTTTGGGGCGTAGTATTTTATAACCATCCCGATACCAATAGGAGGAACAGTAATTAGAAATATTTTAATGCTAAAGTCCCAGACAGCAAATGTTGCTGGTGATGTTTTCATAAAAACATCAAAAGCCAGCATGACAAATAATGGTATTGTTACAGCAGTTAACAAGCTACTAATCGCGGTTAAGGTAACCGACAAAGCAGCATCCCCGCGACATATATAAGCGACCAAATTAGACCCTGGCCCTCCCGGGCAACTTGCTAACACAACAATCCCCACCGCTATTTCAGGTGAAACAGGAAAAACTGTCGCTATAAAAAAGCCAATAAGGGGCAACATCATCATTTGCATGAATGAACCTACAAGAACAGCTTTCGGCTCAACCAATATTGGCTTAAAGTCATCTTTAACCAATGACATTCCCATTCCAAGCATCATGAAAATAAGAATGATCGGTGCAATTAGGTGAGTAAGTGAGCTGACTTCCATAGTTTATTTTATACCTCCAAATCCAATGGATTCTTAATACCATCTTTCTGCATCAATAACCGTGTATAGGTATATTCAAAGATCAGCATGTGCTTGTGCAGGCCTAATGCTGGATCGTTTGGCCAAAAAACATGGTTTGTATAACGATAGGGCGACCAATTCTGATATTGCGTATCCCCCGTCATAGTTGATAAAATTGTCAGAACACCCTCATCCAATGACAGTGAATTTGCTGCGCTCTCAGCAACATCTTCATCAAACAAAAAGACTAGAAACATAATCATTATGTATAAACTAGTTTCTAGATCCAAATTCATTAAGCGCTTGCCCCCATCCTCTTCAACTTTTGCCTCTGGCAATATTAGGGATGAAAAATCAATATCCTCTTTCTGTATGAGATCATATACATTAGCGTCTCTGGATTTTCCAAGATCAATAAAGAGGTTCATCATATTACAATCATGTAATAAAGTTGCATTAAAACCTCCCACATCCCCCAACTGATCAGGGTCTATAGGATATAAATCGACCTTAGGCACATCCGTTGCTCCAGAGTTGTCCGCAATAAAATTGACAACACTAGCCTCCAAAGCAAAATGGCGGAATAACATATGCTGGGATTCTGCTGACATACATCGATTAACAAACCAGATACTCAAGAAATTTAGCGCTTTCCAAGAATATATTTTAAATGGGGACACCCTCTTAACAATGCGGGTGATTTTTATCAACGTCCAACAAATAACCTTCACTAATGGAAATAGGTATTTTCTTGACCATCGAGCCTGGTCTTTTAATTGCTGTTCTCGCCATAGTTTTGGTAAATGAAGCGTCGGATCCCAGCGAATAGTATCAAAATAACTAGGAGCATCATCTCGCGACGGCTTTTTTGGATCAAACCGATCAGCTGCATTTTTGGTAGATGACTCGTCCAACATATTACATTCCTTTTCTAAAATAACGGTTCTTTAAACGACAAAAGAAGGAGTAGATATTGTCCACTCCTTCTTTTATTTACTCATACACATAGCGACTAGTAGTTAACTAATTCTTCTAACTGCAAAAACGACCAACAGTCTTAGTTGTTTTAACAATCATCTGTCCCCAACCAGCAGCATTTTAGTAAATTGTCTTCTTATCCTTTAACGCAGGTAAAGTGCGCATAAGATACAGAAAAACGCCCTGATTCAGGAACCATTGTGACGATTTTTTCACCCTCTTTAAACAGGCCGGAATTAAGCCCTTCTTCTAACATAATGTAAATACTTGCTGCACCAGTATTTCCCTTACTCGATAGATTTGTGAACCATTTGTCCTGGGGTATATTAAATCCAACCTCAGCCAGTGCTTCTGCATATTTATCGAAGAAGAAGTAGGAGCTTAAATGTGGCACAAAATGATCAACCTCATCTGCATTAAGCTTTCCTTTCTCAACCAAATCCTTTGCTTCAGCAATAACTGACTGTAACAACCCTTTTGGCAATAACGTTGTATCTTGACGAATGACAAATAACCCTTCGTCCTCTGCTTCAGAAAACGTTCCAAAACCCTGGTAAGTATCACCAACTTCAAGGTCTTTTGTTTTGGATGTTCCCAAGTACATACATGCAGGAAGCTGATTGGCGTACGATTTAAATTCAATCCAGTCGATCTTTAGAGATAATCCATTTTCACGAGGCTTGTTTTCCAACACAACCGCGCCGGCACCGTCTGACAACATCCAACGCAAGAAGTCCGCGTTAAAGTATTTAAAGGATTCTGTCTTTGCGTCCCGACTTTCATCAATTTCACTTTCTTTTTCAAATCGATCTGCCTTCATAACAACACTGGGTAACTCAGAACCAACAGCAACGGCATTAGTATGCTGCCCTGCTCTAATTGCTAACCAAGCCGCCTGCATAGCAGCCATACTCGCGGAGCAAATCCCCGACGCAGACAGTACATTCATTGGCTGGCCACCCAAACGACCATGAACCATTGAGCCAAAACCTGGCATCAATACATCTGCAATAGTGGTTGCTGTCGCCAACATTTCAACGTTATCAAGGTCCAAACCACGATTATCAAGTGCCTTTTTAATAGCACCAACAGCCAATTCCTCATTCAGGTGAGTCTGAACGCCTTCTTTGGTGCGGGCATAATGACGCGTCTTGATACCATTTGCTGCCAATACGTGTTTACGATATCGACTAGGTTTTCCGGCAACATAACCAAGAATGTCTTCTATATCGTCGTTTTCTACTGGATCATTTGGCATAAATACGCCAGCGCCAGTTATATATACATCTTTTAATGTGTTATCAGTCATAGACTTACCCTTAAAAACCTTAAGATCCTTTTGTATTATTTCGAACTCCACGTGTGGGCCTTCGAATATTATGTCACTATTTAGCTTAGCTGCATTGTATGTTCACGTAAATTTTCCTTTACTCATCTACACTAAACGCTCTCCTTGTTACGCACTTTATAGATTCTCTCTATAGTTTTTTTCGATATATTCTCGATATTGATCATCTTTAAGTTTTGATAAAACCAACATCTTACTTGGCCTTCTCAGTTCAGTTGCTAAGCCCATTTTTTCAAACATTCGCGACCAGAAATAATTCAAATCAAACTGGCCCGGTAACAACCCTAAATTAACCGCTGACGGTATTGCATGATGAGTATTGTGGAAGCTTTCACCGCTCGTTAAAATATGCATAAATGGAACATTCCGACTTTTATCACCGGATTCAAATGGGCTGTCACCCCACATATGCATTATTGAGTTCACCGTATCCCCAATGAGAAAAAAACTTAACTGCACGGCATATAAGAAAACTAACGCCCATGCTCCCCATAAACAATACACAAATATCCAAACACTAAAAACATGACCTAATACAACACAGGCATAAGGCCCAGGTTTACTTATCCACGCATAATACGGATCTGCTGCAATATCTTTGGCTTTGTGTACATACTCTTGATTTGTTCTTGGTCGCCAAAAAGCATCAAATACCATACGTAATGGTCCAGCAAAGCTATATAACACACATAGTAGAATATTTTCGGTGCCCAAATACCAACCGGCATGGGCAACCCAAAAACCCTTATCTGTCGGTGAGTGCGGATCATCATCAGTATCTGCAACTTGATGATGACTTCGGTGGTTTCCAACCCACTGTATCGGTGTTCCTGCCGGTGCAGCTATCGTCACAAAAAAGTACGCCAAAAAACGATTGGGCTTAAATACCCGGTGCGTAAGCACTCGATGATAAAAAAGCCCCACTCCAATCGCTACCGTCCACATCATTACAGCCATAAACAGTACGAACCATACTGGATGTATATTATATCCGATCCAAACCTCATGCTCTGTCGCTATTCTCAATACACCTTCAGTGTCTGCAAAAACAAAGCTACTTTGCGTAAGCAAGAAAGTCACCAAGCTTAATTTGGAAGATACCTGCATCTTATTCTCCGAATAATGGGGTTATGTACCGCCTTATTCGGTACTGGGTTTTATAATAACTGTGCGTCCAAAATGGATGCCAGTGCTGTTACTGTAGGTTTCTTGATTAAACTAAAATGATCGCCAGGAAGTGAATCCACGCTACTCACATTGCTCACCAAATCACTCCACCCCATATCATCAGGGGCTCCTTTATGTTGATCTAATGCCGTTTCCGCTTTGATCAGCGAAAGGGATATGTCACATTTCTCTCCTTTATATGTTGATAGCGCTGTAAAATTTGCTTGAAAGATTTCAAAACGTCTCTCGAAATCTTTACTTTTCATACTACTTGGCAACAATTGAGCTGATTTTGCCAAATCCAAAATATAATCAAGCCGCTCTATAATTGTTCCACTTTGTAACCTTTCTGTATCAAGTGTCGCATCTTCAACACCAAGGTCTAAAGCTAATACTTTTAACAAAAAACCGTCATCTTCATTACCATCAAATTTGGCATAGGTCGGTGATAGCCCATCAACAACCACAAGATGTTTGATTTTTTCTCCTGCTGCGATTAGCTGCTTGGCAATTTCAAAAGCAACCACGCCACCCATCGACCACCCACCAATACAATAAGGCCCATGTGATTGAATTTCTCTAATTTCCCGTATGTACATCTCTGCCATGGCAGGTATATTTGAAAACATCTCGCCATTCACATCTGCTACTGCTGGAACCTGTAAACCGTAAAACCCTCGATTCGCCTTCATTGCCTTTGCGAGCTCGATATAGCAAAAAACAGAGCCCCCTATCGGATGAACAAAAAATATTGGCTCTTTGTCATTACTAGCCGATGCAAGTTCCACTGCAGCCTTATAAGGCGTATCGTCAATCACAGAGGATAGTGTTTTATTTGAATTCACGTCATCAAACGCTGGTGGTAATGCGTTTAGTATTTCCTCAGCCAATTGAATGGTATTAATACCTTCCATTAACTTCATGATATTAATTTCAACACCAAGCAAACTTTCAATATCATTTAGCAATTCCATGGCAACCAAGGAGTCCATGCCAATATCGACCAAAGGTAAACAAACGTTTACTTCTTCTATCGGATATTTGAGACCTACTGCAAGCAAGCCTCTCAAATGTTGTGTAAGTAATTCTACGCCATTTGGGTAATCCACGCCGTGTAGCTTGTGTAACAATCCTGTAACTTTTTCCACTTTTTTTAACACAATGTTCTTAAACACTACAATAAGTTCACCTTTCTGTGACATGACTCTCAGGTCAGCGCTAAGTTCTAAGTCATTGTTGTCTTGACGATGTATTTCTGCGTGGATCCAAATTGGTTCGCTATAGGTTATTTTTTCTTTACCTGCCATCCATAATCGTTTCATTCCAGAGGGGGTGTACATAAAATCATAATTGATTTCTGCATTGGCAGCCCACAAGATTTGAATGCCCGCATCAATAAGCGCTGGGTGTATTACATGTTCATCTACCTGCCAATTATCATCAATTTGAATTTGCCCTAATGCTTCACCCTTACCAACCCAGAGTTTTTCTAATGCTTGAAACTTACTTGCAAAACCAAGCTCTCGAGCAATAGAGAAATATTCTTCTTTAACCACTTTGTGTACTAAGTTTTCATCTAATCGCAAACGAACCGTTTCAAGGCAATGTAATTCATACTTTTCCATGCTTAACATTTCTTCAGAGTCGCTCTTAACAACACGCCCGTCGACATGTTTAATCCAGCTTTCATTACTATTTTCAGACTCTGGTTCCTCGCTATAGATACTAAAATTAAATGATTCCTCAGATTCAAGTTTCACAACAAATTGCAATCGCCTTTCGGACCTCTCATTAAGCTTTAATGGCGCTTTAACTTCTACGCGATCTAAAACCAAATGATACGTTCCCATCAGTTCCATACCAGCTTTTAATGCCATTTCAAAAAAAACTGTGGGGGGAAATACTGCATCATTCTTTACACTCTGTTGCTCCAGTGCTGCTAGAGATTTAATTGACAAGTACGATTCGTATAACACCTCGCCGGAATTTAACAGTGGTGAACGAATTCTACGCCCTAATAAAGAGCGTATTCCCCCAGAAGTGAAGCGAGACTGTTTTCCACGCTGCGCCCCTGATGCAGCCTGATTAGCCACCCTTTCTTCAAATTCAATCCAATGGCTTGAGCGATCAAAAGGGTAAACTGGCGTATCGATCCATGAAACCAACTCTTTGGGCAATAAGTTATTTACATCAACGTCATACCCCGCAACATAAAGCTCCCCGATTGCTTCCAACATTACCTTCTGGTCGTCTATATTATTCTTTAAACTATAAATCCAACGGGCATCTGTTAACGTATCGCTTTTAAGGTTTTGTTTCGTTAAACCGATCAATACGGGTTTTGGACCAATTTCAATAAATGTATTACAGTCAGCTTGATGAAGTTCAACAGCTCCGCTGGCGAACAGTACAGGAGCCGTTACGTGATCTCGCCAATATTCCGGTGTCGCTATTTTGTCGTTCGCTATATGTCCGTAAACGTTAGAAACAACATCATATTTTGGTTGGTTATAGGTAATTGATTGAGCAATTTTGTAAAATTGATCAACCATAGGTTCCATTAATGGTGAATGAAACCCATGCGATACAGACAACATCGTTGCTTTTATTTCGCCCGCCTCAAGCTGTTTTTTAATACCTTCCAATACACCGGTCTCACCCGATAGTACAATTTGCTTTTCACCATTAATTGCACCAATAGAAACACCCTGTCTACACCCTTCAATTAACGTTTCTGCCAATTCCCTATCCGCCTGGATTACTAACATGCTACCGCTGGGGTCTAATTTCTGCATTAAAGCGCCACGATTAACAATCAGTGTTAATGCATCTTCTAGAGAAAAGACACCCGCGATACACGCTGCAGCAAACTCCCCTACACTGTGGCCTATCACCGCCCGTGGAATCACACCCAATGACAACCACAAATCTGCCAATGCGTACTCCAATGAAAATAACGCTGGTTGCGTATATTGAGTTTGATTTAGCTCATCTGCATGCTTTTCTAAAAATAGTAAATCTAACAACGGTATTGAAAGCTGGCCCTCAAGGTGACTTGCACATCTATTTAACGTTTTCTTAAAACGCTCAGAGCTATCATATAACCCTTTGCCCATGCCGCAGTATTGCGCCCCTTGACCAGTAAATAGGAAGGCAATCGACGGCTTTTTAGAGGTTGTTTGATAAAAATCATCAGCTGTTAATAACCCTAGCTGCTCTCTTATACCCTTAACATCTGATGCAATAACAACAGCCCTGGTGTTAAAGCTTTCTCTGCGTGTATTCACAGCCTGAATATAACTTCCAAGCGCCACATCATCAGTCAATGCACTTTCGTGTGCTTTAACTAATGATATTAACGCTGTATTATTCTTTGCCGATAGGAACAAAAGCTTATCATGTGTTAAATCTTCACTCACATTATTATCAGCATTCTCCTCTTTGCTGACATCACTCACCGGTGCTTCTTCTATAATCACATGGCTGTTAGTACCACCAAATCCGAACGCACTCACACCAGCCAATCGAGGAGTTTCCCCACGGTTCCAGGCTTTTTTCACCGTCATAACCTGTGTATTTGTCTTTGCCCATGGGATGCGTGTACTCAATGAGTCACAATGTAAATGCCCCGGTATCTCTTGGTTATGCAAAGCCAATAGTGTTTTAATCACTCCCGCGACGCCAGCGGCAGATTCTAAGTGACCGATGTTTGTCTTTGCAGAGCCAATGAGCAGTGGAGTATCCTTAGCTCTAGCATCGCCATAGACTTTCGCTAAAGCATCAACCTCTATAGGGTCACCCAATGGGGTTCCAGTTCCATGAGCCTCCACATACGCAATATCTTTTGCACCAACACCCGCTGCATACACAGCTTTACGGATAACCTGCTCTTGTGACAATCCATTGGGGGCAGTAATACCATTACTGCGCCCATCTTGATTTACCGCAGATCCTCGTATCACGCCGTATATACGGTCTCCATCTTTTTTCGCATCACTAAGGCGCTTCAGTACCAGTACACCGCACCCCTCACCTCGCACATAACCATCAGCTTCATCCGAGAATGTTTTACATCGCCCATCGGCTGCCATCATCCGAGCTTGTGAGAAGGTAATGTGTAAATCGGGTGTAATCATTAGGTTTACACCCGCAGCAAGAGCCATGTCACACCCGCCACGCTTAAGGTTTTCACAAGCAGTATGTATAGCAACTAACGATGAGGAACAGGCCGTATCAATAGCCATGCTAGGGCCACGTAAATCCAGAAAATACGAAATACGATTAGCTGCAATGCTCAATGCATTCCCAGTTCCCGCATACGCTTCTACACTACACGCCTGCCCTTGCTGCAAGCGTCCATAATCGTTACTCGATACACCAACAAATACCCCTGCATCAGATCCCCGTATCGACACTGGCTTAATCCCCGCATTTTCTAATGCGTGCCATGCAGTTTCTAATAATATTCGTTGCTGTGGATCTAATATTTTCGCTTCTCTTGGTGATATACCAAAAAAATTCGCATCAAACTGATCCACATTATCAATAAACCCCCCCCACCGAGACGACATCTTTCCTGGTGTCGCAGGTTTAGGGTCATAAAATACGTCCACATCCCAGCGATCTTTGGGCACTTCTTGGATAGCATCAATACCCTGACTTAACACATCCCAATAGCCATCGAGATCTTCACAACCAGGGAAACGACAAGCCATGCCAACAACCGCTATAGCCTCATCCTCAGCCCTTTTGCTATCAAAAACAGGCAATTCTTCTCTAGTTTCATCTCCGCTAACAATAAATGTTGATAACGCGCGAATAGTTGGATAATTAAAAATTAGACTAGCATCTAAGGGCCGATCCAACTCGCTTTCCAACTCACCCACTAACCCTACGGCTTCTTTGGACCCTAAGCCATGTTCAACAAAGGGCACATCAAATTCAAACGTTAGCGCTCTAGGGCCAACCAGCTCAGCAAGCTTTGACACAATAAGCTGCATTACTCGATTAATTTCTTCCGCATCTACCTCTTCCTTTCGAGTACTTTCAACATCTGGCGCTGCTGCATCCGATGCCGACAGAGGTACCTTAGACTCCTTCTGCTCTTGTTCTTTTCTATCTATCAACGCCTTGCTAATAACGTTTTCTGCGTCTGCCAGTGTTTGTATAACTTTGAGTTGATCTTCCAGGTATACATCAGACATGGGTCGACGTCGTATTTTCCCACTCGTTGTCTTTAATAAACTGCCATGTTTGATCAAGACGATATCATGAGGAATTACCGAATAAGCGGATGCTATTGCATTTCGTATTTCAACAACTAACTGATTAATATCGACTTTTTCAACACTCGCACGCTTTATTTCTTGTACTAGCACCAGCCTTTCTTCGCCATCAATATCAACAGAAAATGCAGCACCACACCCTCGCCTTAAGTCATCACTACAATCCTGAGCTGCACCTTCTATATCAACAGGGTAATAATTACGGCCATTAAGAATAATCAACTCTTTCAGTCGTCCAGTAACAAACAGCTCGCCCTTATCCAGAAAACCCAGATCCCCTGTTCGCATATAGGGGCCTTCTTCACTATCGGAGGTATAGGCATTAAACATTTCTTCGGTAAGCGCTTCATTCTCCCAATAACCTTGGGCCACACTGCCACTTTGAATCCAAATTTCGCCGATTTCGTGTTCAGTACAAAGCTCACAAGTATCCGGTTTTACAATTTTTAATGAAAAATCCAATATTTCTCCGCTGCCAACAAGAACAGAGGTATTGCTATTTTCTGAGTCGACTTCCGAACTAAATTCAATATGGTGGCTTTGAATTGAATCGGATTTCACGCTTAACATTTTTGGTTCAACAGGTGCAGGACACCCCGATACAATTAGCGTGGCTTCTGCAAGACCGTAGCAGGGCAAAAAGCTTGAACGTTTAAAACCACAGGGGCCAAAACGATCGACAAAGCGGTTAAGCGTGTCGGTTCGAATAACCTCGGCACCATTAAAAGCAACTGACCAATCACTTAAGTCCAGTGCTTCAACTTGCTCATCTGTTGCTCGCTGCGCGCAAAGCTCATAGGCAAAATTCGGCCCTCCGCTTGTGGTTCCTCGATATTTTGATATCGTTTCTAACCAGCGCATAGGGCGCTTCAAGAAGGTTATGGGGGACATCAGCGTCGACGTAAAACCTTTGTAAATAGGTTGTAATATCCCACCGATTAAACCCATGTCATGATACGGCGGCAACCAGATAACCCCTTGATCTTCCTCGGTAAGCTGAAAGCATTGCTCTATTTGCGCTAAGTTATGCAGTAAATTTCCATGACTAACCATTACGCCTTTTGGTTCACCTGTAGAGCCGGAGGTATACTGTAAAAAAGCAATATCATCTTGGGTTACGTTAGGGTCAACCCAATCATCCGCACACTCATCATCCAGAGCATCCGTTGAATAACAAGTTACCCCCGCCAATTCTGGGCTAGATGCAATCCACGCATTCAACATGCCAGCAAATAAACTGGTGGTACAAATAATGGTAGCTCCAGCATCTTTCACAATGGTCTGAAGGCGCTGGAATTCTCGAGGGGATTGCGGTGGATACGCTGGAACCGCATACACTCCGCCATACAAACAACCAAAGAAACAAGCTATATACTCTGTTCCTGGTGGATAAAGTAATAAAACCCTCTCCCCTTTGGTATGCATCTTTTGGAATGTTGCTGCAATAACCCGCGCTCGCTTATCCAACGATGCATAACTCAAGGTATCGTGTTCATTAAGTTGATCATCTAAAAATCGAATTGCCGTCTTATCATTGCTAGTTTGTCGACGAAAACGCGTCATATCTACCAAAGACTGAAATACAGGCGTATTTGAAATTGACATTGCTACTCTTTCTCCAGAAAAATCAAATTAGTTCAAAAATAAGTCTAGCTGATTACCTTCAAATCGCTGAGCTGAATCCATCATATACACCATTGCTTTATTTCTAGGGATGGATAGATGCGCAGGTTATATCAAAGATAACCATTTGGGTTACCCAATATGCGTGGACTAGATCACAGAAAGATAAATATCGTCTGTTTACTACAGAAAAACTATCTAATATCTACGTCTACCCATTCAAAGTTGGTGCTTTCACGATACTCAGCCACTATTAATACTGGTGCACTATATCTATTCACCCGCTCAAAACATCTCACTCCACGATAGCGATTGCTTGTATGAAAATTGCATTAATGACACTAGGAAGCACAGGGGATGTTTTCCCTTTCGAAATATTAGGTAAGCACCTGACTCAAGAGGGTCACGACGTCACCATTTTTTCACAAAACTTTCATCAAAAACGCGTACAAGAAGCGTCTCTAAAATTTGTTGGTTACGGTGATTCAGAGAACGACTTTCCACTATTTAACAAAATGTTAGATAACGTTAATGCAACCAAGAACCCTGTCAAAAAAATGCATGTGCTACTTGATGAAATGTACCTATTCCGGGGCGAGGAGCATTTTAGTACTTTTTTAGAAAAAACCAAGGGGTTTGATATTGGTCTGGTGAATATGTATGACCATATCAGCATGGAAGCGCTAATCCAAAATAATATCCCCTGGTTAACGGTTGATTTTTGCCCTGCATTGGTGCCCACAAAGTACGACGGCCCTGAAACGGTGCCCAGCCTCGGCCCGCTCATCAATCCATTGTTATGGAAGGTTACCCGCTGGTTATTTCGAAGCTGCGACAAAAAGATTACCGAATACCTAGGATCTTTGGGTGGAACACGAGTAAATATTAATTTCATGGCAACATTTTCTCCCCATGGGCATATTTACTCTGTGTCTAAACACCTTGCTAAGTTTTTCCCTGATCTTCCAGACAATCATACTGTTACGGGTCCTTGGCAACCAGAGAATAATGACCTCAACCATTGGCAGCCTCATCAAGAACTATTAGATTTTGTTCAAGTTAAAGAAAAACCTGTTGTTGTATCCTTTGGATCAATGGGGGGAACCGAAGGAGACGAAATTACAGCGAAAGTCATTGAGGCTATTAATATTTCCAGTACCCGTGCAATTATTCAGCGAGGGTACGCTAACCTTGGCAGCGACTTACAAAACAATACAAATAAAAATATTATATTTGTAGACTACGTCCCCCATAATTACTTATTCAAACATGCAAGCATGGTTGTCCATCATGGTGGTGCCGGTACAACTGTCGCCGTGTGCAAAGCAGGGGCTCCCTCCATAGTAATTCCCCACCTTGGCGATCAACCTTATTGGGCGCAGCAACTACAACGAGTAGGCGTTTCCCCAGCACCCATTGCACAAGAAAAACTTAATTCAAAAACTCTATCAAAACGTATTACCGAGGTGATTTCCAATAAAAAATACGCTGATGCTGCAAGTTTACTCGCTAATGCAATCAACCAAGAGAACGGCCTATCCTCTGCAACAAAAACAATAGAAAAAGCTTATCGCCATGCACAGTAAACCGAATTCCAATGCCGATACACCTCAAAAAATACTGGTGAAACCACGAGTCTTCTTTAAACAGTGGAAACTTGCAGGAAACCCTGCGTATTTTTTTGACGAATTAACCTCAACCTTTGGCGATTTTATTTACTACCGTGGGATTTTCAATTTTTATTTTGTTAATCACCCTGACTTGGTAAAACAAATTTTAAAAGACACCAATACTTTTTTTGATAAAAACACTCTACTTTACAATCGATTTAGAAATGTCTTTGGTGAAGGACTCGTTACTGCTGAAGGTAAGTCATGGGAAAAACAGAGGCAACTCATTCAACCCCTGTTCTCTCCCAAGGCCGTTAAAGGTTTTTTTGACATTATGTTATCAAGCACAATAAAAACTGCTGACAGCTGGCAAACACTTGCTGATGACAGCAGCATTTTTGATGTTGCTACGCAAATGAATCACCTAACCTTAGAAATAGCCGGCCGCACGCTCTTTAATGATGATTTCAGCGATATCAGCGATAGAGTTTCTCATTGGACACATACAATTAACCACTACAGTGGTCAACCACCGATTCCAATACTCTCCGAAACCTGGTTTCCTTCACCAACCAACCGAAAACTCAACAAGGTTATGAGCGAGTTTCACCACTTTATCTCAGACATGATTAAACAACGACGGAACAATAATAGGTCTAATGACTTACTGACAACACTCATCAATGCCACTAATGATGACGGTTCAAAAATGCCAGATCATCAGATCGAAAAAGAAGTACTTGGAATGATGATTGGAGGACATGAAACGTCTTCTAACGCATTAACATGGATATGGTATGAATTACATAAAAATCCAGCCATAGAGAACAAGTTACATAAAGAATTACAGGATGTACTTGGTAATCAGCTACCAACGTTAGAGGATATACCAAAACTCAAATACACCCGAATGATTGTTGATGAAGCGACAAGACTACACCCTCCCTTTTGGTTCGAAAACCGGAATACAATGGAAGACATTGAAATGTGGGGGCACACTATCCCAAAAGGCTCCACCGTTGCATTTAGTCGATACTCACTCCACAGACACCCCAATATATGGGAAAAACCGGAAGAATTTAATCCAGAGCGATTTGACACTACAAACCCAGCCAATAAACGCTCCCATTATGCCCACGTTCCCTATGGTGGAGGCCCTAGAATCTGTGTAGGAATTAATTTTGCTCTACTAGAATTGGTAGTAATTCTCGCAACACTATCACAACGTTTTCGCCTAAAAACACACAGCAGCCACAAAAATATAATGCAAGCTTTACTCACCATGGAGCCAAAATTTGGCCTACCTGTAACAGCAGAACTACGAAAATGAGCTCTACCAGTCCAAATAAAATGAATCATCGGCCTCTAGGAGCAACGGAACAGCTTTTTTACAAAATGAGGGAATACGGGGGAATAAATGCACTATCTTTCGCACATGGGATAGTGAACTCAAACAGCAGTGTAGATACCCCTATATTTGATGCCTCCCGTATGGAAAGCGCTATAAAAAGAATTCAATCGAACAGTTTTTTATTATGCTCCACTATTAAAAGTCATCAAGATGCAATTCAGTTTCAATACTGTGAACAAAAAGAGCTGCCCTTAACCATCATTCATGACGCCGATATCCACCAGTTCAACGAGCAATTAGAGAAAGCTCTCACCGTTAGCTACGACGATGAGCACCTTTTGTGGAGTATCACGATACTTTACTACAAAGATGATCCTACCAAATTTTCCATTATTGCCGCCTTTGATCATACTATTGCTGATGGTACCAGTATGTGTTATTTCATCGACTCACTTTTAAAAACGTATAATAATATTTCTAATGTAGGCATAAATAACGATATACCTGCCACTAAATATCAACCTATCGAACCTGATCTAGAGTCATTTACACAATATAAAATTACAGCCAAAGATATTCTTAATTTTGCTCCCAATGAAATATCGAAAATGATATCCCCCCCAATGCAACCTGATTTTATATCTCTCGCCAATGCTGATAAAAGAATAACCAAAACTCAATATAAAAGATTTTCAAAAGAGAAAACTAATGGATTGTTATCCTCTGCGAAAAAAAATAATACTACCATTCATGGGCTAATTGTTGCTGTATTTCTATTCACAGCAGCAAAGCAAAAATGGTTAGAAATCAAAACGAAGACTAAATCACCTGAATTTAACAACCTAAAATTGTCAACAACTAACAACGTCAGCTTTAGAAATGAATTTGACATACCTAATCAACAGACGGGGGTCTATATTTCCGCGGTAAATAGTCAATTTAAACTGACAAAAGACACCGATATCTGGCAATTGGCTAAGGCGGTAAATCAATCTATTACGTTAAAAAAACAGAAAAAACTACACATTAGCTCTACGCTAATTTTTGAATGGCTGCAACGCTTAATGTCTGACGCTTTCAGAATCAATTTACTCAATAATCATACCCAAGGCCGTCTTGAGACATTATGTGTATCCAATGTTGGAAAACTGAATATCTCAGGGTCTTATGGCGATATTGAATTAACAGATATTGGCATCTGCGGTGGACAACATGGGTTTGGTCCAAGCTATATGATGCTGCCACTATCCTTTAAGCAACAACTAAGTTACGTATTTCATTATATTGCCCCCCTAACATCAGATTCTCAGGCTGAAACCATGTGCCAAGAAATCAACAAACTATTGGATCAATGCACTCATCAGAAGGCATTATCACTCTACGAATTTTCAATGCAATGAGCTATTTTTTCATTTTATAATTTACTATTCTTAGGGTTAGATCATGAAACCATCAGAAATCCCCCCGCACAATCCAAATCAGATGGAAAGACCTCTGGGGTTATCTGAGAAGCTCATGTTTAAAATGCGCGATTACGGTGGCATGAATGTTTGCTGTATTACACAGTTAGAGGGAAATCTGGACAAGGAAAGGTTATTGTCTGCATTATCTTATGTTGTATTATCCAACCCTATTCTGAATGTTACGACTCAACTGACTAGCAAGAAAAACAAACCAATTCGCGAATTTGTTATAGATAATAATACGACGCTACCATTTATTGAAAAATCACTACAATCTGAAACCGATTTATATCAGCTAATGTCACAAGAAATTCAAACACTGACGCCGATTGACAAAAAGATGTGGCGATTAACACTTGTCACTCTTGCCAATAAAGAAAATACTTTCTACCTAATAGCGACGTTTGACCACACAATTATCGATGGGCAAAGCACCAATAAATTTATTGAAATGTTGTTAGGTGCCTATAAAGACTCTCTTAGTTCTAGCACACATCAAGCTATATCCTTTCCGGCAGAACACTTTATCCACTATAAAGTAACACTTTCCAATATTTTACGTTTCATTTCACATGAAGCAAATAAATTGGTGCTGGCGTTAACTCCCCAAAGGTTTAACGAAATTCAAGTACATTCTAAAAGACACACGAAATTACTGAACATTTCATTTACTATTGAACAGACCAACAAACTTATCCTTACATCCAGGTCGAACAATACCACGTTACAAGGAGCAATAGTGGCTGCACTATTTTTTTCCCGTGCTAAACATGAAAATTTAGACGTAAAGAAATATCGATTTTGCAATGCTTCACCTGTAAACATACGAAAACAAGGAAATATAAGCGACTCGTTGATTGGTGCATACAATTCATCGGTAGAAACAATTCATAACGTCGACGATCAAACATCTTTCTGGTTACTTGCTAAAGAGGTAAAACAAAAAATTGTTAATGAAATCGATCATAAATCACATTTAAGTGCTGTCATTATTCTTGAATACTTACAAAACCTTCTCAGTGATAATTTACGTATGTCCATATTAGATGGAAAACAGATGGGGAGATTATGCAGTACAACCGTTAGTAATTTTGGAAAAATTGAATTCAGGGAAACCTACGGAGACATTACCGTTAGCAACTATAACGCAGCAGTCTCTCAGCACGGATTCGGGGCTAGCTTTACTCTATTACCTATGACCTTTAATGGATCTTTACGTTTTTTTCTACACTACATATCCCCTCTTACAACAGAAGAACAAGCAAACGAAATAAGATGTAATATTATTGACGTAATCCAGCGTGCATTGGAATCTGACTTTACCTTTCAAGAGTTTGACAATGGATAATATTCTAAAGAAAACTATTATTTCTTGGATCTGTGATAACCCTCGTTATTGCATATTTTTTGCACTTTTATTTATCATAGGTTGCTGGTCGGGCCTGCCAAATCTTGGATTTAGTGTAGACTACCGAAATTTATTTGATGCCAACGACCCATACCTTCAAAAACTTGATGAAATCAACGATGATTATATTCAAAGCAGCCATATCATCTTCGTCATCAGAGATGAAAAACATGATATTTTTAACGAAAAAAACTTTTCGATCATTGAAGAAATCACTGAGATGTCCTGGAAAACACCTCATTCACTACGTGTTGATTCAATAACCAATTTTCATCGTATATACGCGAAAGAAGATACATTTTTTGTTGAACCACTCAGAGATACATCTTCTAACAGTACGATAGATTTTCCCAAATTAAAGAAAATAGCCACGTCAGAAAGTTCCATAACCGATCGTCTCATTTCAAAAGATGGAAAAACCACAGCCGTAGTTATTAGCATATTTATTCCAGTAGAAAACCGACAACAAGCTCTTGAAGATAGCGTTAGCTTTGCGAGAAGAATACAAACAGTCTTCCATAAAAACAATCCAAATCTAGACATTCACCTAACCGGTGAAGTTGTAATGGATCAGGTACTCCTTGAAATTGTTCAATCAGACATGACTGTTGTTATGTCTTTAATGATGCTGGTTGGTTTTTTCATTCTCTGGTTCTTATTGCGTTCTTTTTTTGCTGTTATCTGCACCTGGATTATAATTGTACTCAGCCTTTCTTGTGCGATGGGTATTAGTGGTTGGGGTGGCTACATTATCAATAACATATCCTCCGCTAGCCCAATGACCATTATGATTATTGCCATTGCGGATGCGATCCATATACTAACGCCATTTTTAATTACTCTGAGACAGGGTGCAGATAAAAAAACAGCAATACAAAAAAGTCTTACTATTAATTTCATGCCCATTACCATCACCAGCTTAACGACCGCCATAGGCTTTCTCGGTCTCAATTTCGCGAGCGCATCTGCATTTAGAGACTTTGGCAACATCATTGCTTTTGGTGTGTTAGCAGCCTACATTTTATCGTTAATACTATTGCCCGCCCTTATTCTACTACTCCCGATTAAAAGTCAACACCGTCCTTTTGCTCTCACCTCCTTATCAAGTAAAATTGCAAAATTCAGTGTTCGCTATGCAAAGCTAAACCTTATATGGCCTTTGTTATTAACAATATTCTGTTTATTTCAACTGCCAAAGATTATCTTCGACGATGATTTGGCAAAGAACCTTGCTCCGAGCGTACCATTACACAATGCCATATTGCAGGCAGACAGACACCTTATGGGTTATCAAAATATATTTTATGCCCTCGATTCAAAAGAACCCGGAGGCATTAACGATCCCCAATATCTATCCAAAGTAAACCAGTTCATTGAATGGTATCGCACCCAACCCAACGTCACTAATGTCAGCAGTTATATTGACACCGTCAAACAGCTCAATAAAGCGCTCCATAAGGATGATAACGCTTGGTATCAAACGCCTAATGAGAGGTCTCTTGCATCTCAATATATGTTACTTTACGAAATGTCTTTACCAACCGGTAAAGATCTCACTGCAGATATCAATATTGAACGCTCGGCACTACGAATAGCTATTACGTTAAAACAAATAACAAACAACGATCTTATTGCCTTAGAACAACGTGGAAACCAATGGTTAAAAGAACATGCCCCAGAACTGGAAACCATAGGAACAAGCCAATCCTTACTCTTGGCCTATTTAAACAAGAAAATGCTAACCGACATGACAAAGGGCTCACTCACCGTAATTTTTGCCATAACAATAATTTTGATATTTGGTCTACGCTCAATCCGCTTCGGACTAATTAGTATCATACCAAACCTTCTGCCCGCCATTATTGTTTATGGTATTTGGGCAATAACCATTCAACAAGTGAATGCCGCCGCAGCACTCACCTTCAGTGTTAGTTTGGGCCTTGTCGTTGATGACACGATACATTTCTTAAGTAAATATTTGGAAGCTAGACGACAGAATCTATCCGCTGAAGAGGCGATTTATTATACTTTTGAAAATTGTGGAACCGCTTTATTTGTCACTACGGTCGCCTTAGGTTCAGGCATTGCTTTGTTGACCTTCTCTCAATTTGTACCTAATGCAACATCAGCAATGCTACTATCACCCATTATTTTCACAGCATTACTCATAGACTTTTTGTTTTTACCTGCGTTATTACTCGCCATAGAAAAAGTCATGCCCTTTCAGAACAACCCAACCTTAAAAAATAAATCAACGTAATTTTTCTCCAACAACACCAAATATTTCTTTCCTAAGAAACTCCGTTTCATTCACTAGTTGATGATGCGCTTGAGAGATAAAAACCAGTTCAGTATGCGCGAATTTTTTCTTAATCACTGCAAGATTATGTTGCCACTCAACCGTACCGTCTTGCTGTCCTTGAATAACAGTAATAGGTACTTCACAACTATCTTTACTTTCAATATAGGGCACCCAGTTTTTTAACGCACCAACCCAACGAGCAGAAAGCTTCCGTGACTGTAAGGGATCTCGTCCCCGTAGGAAGTGCAAAAAATTCACGTCATTAGAATTTGTGGCAAATTTTCGTCCGATATATTGCTTAAATAAAATCACAATTGACTGCATAACTTTGCCAGTCAGCCAACTTTTAGGCCTCACAAGAGGCGCCAACAACACGACCTTTTTAAACGGCGATGTTTCCTGTGTAAACCGTCCCGTTAATAAGAAATCAATAACGACGGCCGCCCCAGTACTTTGACCAACAATATGCCAAGGGCTTGGCATCTTCTCTTTTGCGGCATCCATCACTGAGTGTAAGACAATTTGATAACGGTGAAAATCATGGATAGCAACATTGTCACCTGACGATAACCCATGGCCTGGCAAATCAAACGCGATGACTGAAAACTGCTGGTCAATTAGGTATTCGATAATGTGATCATATATACCCACATGATCATAATACCCATGCATCACAAATACGGTGCCTTTGGGTTTATCCTGTAAAAATGTATGGATAAAAATGCGATACCCTGAGACGTCTATATAGCCAAGGCTCGCGCTTAGGTGCTTCTTCTTATTTTCAAAATCAATGCCGTAATATTCACGGTACCGTTGGACACTCTCATGCTCCACGACAGGTTCGCCTATCGTTAAGGGGGGAATAGATTGTCTTACGGTTTCTTTATCAAATGGCATAGGGTTAAGCATAGCGTTTTCTTGGCAATAAAAAAGGGACGTGTAACCTGTACCTGACAAGTCACACTCCCCTTTTCTATCTACATTCGCTAGATCGCTTACCTCACCTGAGGGTTAAGCTCTCCACTTTCATACCGCGCAAACATATTTTCTAGACTAACAACCTTAATCTTATCGGCATTACCTGCTGTACCAAATGCTTCATAACGAGCAATGGTAATATCTTTCATTGCTTGTGTTGCTACTGCAAGGTATTTACGAGGATCGAACTCCGACGGGTTTTCAGCTAGAAAGCGACGAATCGCTCCTGTTGATGCTAAACGTAGGTCGGTATCAATATTGACCTTACGCACACCGTGCTTAATTCCTTCTTGAATCTCAGAAACTGGCACACCGTAAGTTTCTGGTATTTGTCCACCGTTTTCATTGATCACTGCTAGCCAATCCTGGGGTACTGAGGATGAACCGTGCATAACTAAGTGTGTATCGGGAATTCGAGCATGGATAGCTTTGATTTGAGCAATAGCCAATACGTCACCTGTTGGCGGGCGAGTAAACTTGTAAGCTCCATGGCTAGTTCCAATTGCGATCGCTAGTGCATCCACGTTGGTTGCTTTTACAAATGCTGCGGCTTCTTCTGGATCTGTTAACATTTGATCCATGGTGAGTTTGCCTTCAGCACCAATGCCATCTTCTTCGCCAGCTTCGCCAGTTTCTAAAGAACCTAAACATCCCAACTCACCTTCAACCGAAACACCACAGGCATGTGCCATTGCGACAGTTTCTTGGGTGACTTGTACGTTGTAATCGTAGTCTTTGGGTGTTTTTCCGTCAGTCCCTAAGGAGCCATCCATCATTACGGATGAGAAACCCAGCTGAATAGAGCGCTGACATATCGCTGGAGAGGTTCCATGATCCTGGTGCATACATACTGGGATATGGGGGAACTCTTCAATAGCGGCTAAAATTAGGTGCCGTAGGAAGTTCGAACCGGCATATTTACGCGCTCCGGCGGATGCTTGAACAATCACTGGGCTGTTTGTTTGATCTGCGGCTTCCATGATGGCGCGCATTTGCTCTAAGTTGTTGACGTTAAACGCCGGTATGCCGTATCCATTTTCTGCTGCGTGATCTAGCAGCTGTCTCATACTTACCAATGCCATGGTGTGTCCCCTGTTGTTTGTTCTGTTGATTCTTTGTCAATGCTTTAAACGTTTAACTATTCAGCGGATCTCGTAAAGCGTGCCGCATGGGTATTAGGCGTTCAGAAAACGCGAAAGATCGCATCCATGAGGGCTTCACTGCGGCGTCCTTGCCGCAGAGATTTCTGAACGCCTAATACCCATTCTTCACTTATCGCTAATATCTATATCACCTGAATAACTGGAATTTATTTAGTACTTTACACTCTTTCTGCACAAGCCTCTAATGCAGCCACTGCGGGTAGTGTTTTGCCTTCTAGAAATTCTAAAAACGCGCCACCGCCAGTAGAGATATATGAAACTTGTTCTTTAATGCCATATTTATCCACTGCGGCTAATGTGTCGCCACCGCCTGCAATTGAAAATGCGCTGCTTTCGGCAATGGCCAATGACATCGATTTGGTACCTTCGCCAAACTGGTCAAATTCAAACACACCTACAGGGCCGTTCCATACAATGGTTTTTGCGCTGTTTAGGATTTCATTGAATGCTTTTTGTGTCTCTGGGCCGATATCCAAAATCATATCATCTTCGGCAACATCCACTGCGGCTTTTATGATGGCTTCGGCATCTTCAGAAAATGCTTTTGCGACAACAACATCCGTTGGTAGTGGGATATTGGTTTCTTTCATCAACCTTTTAGCATCCTCAAGAAGGTCTTCTTCATAAAGAGATTTGCCTACGGGGAAACCAGCCGCCGCGAGGAATGTGTTGGCAATTCCGCCACCCACTATAAGTTGGTCCGCCAGTTCTTTTAACGAATCTAATACCGTCAGTTTAGTAGATACTTTCGAGCCACCTACGATAGCTACTACGGGCGCTTCTGGGTTATCAATTGCTTTGGCTAATGCTTCAAGTTCGTTGGCAAGTAATGGGCCTGCACAGGCTACTGGGGCAAACTTTGCAACACCGTGCGTAGATGCCTGTGCTCGATGAGCGGTTCCAAAAGCGTCCATAACGTATATATCACATATCGCTGCCATCTTTTGTGACAAGGCTTCGTTATCTTTTTTCTCGCCAACATTAAAACGAACGTTTTCGCATAACACCAATTCGCCTTCGGCTACTTCAACACCATCTAACCAATCTTTAACCAGAGGTACGTCTTTATTTAACAAACTTGCAAGATGACTGGCCACTGGCTGCAATGAAAACTCTTCTGCATATTCGCCTTCTGTTGGACGACCTAGATGACTCATCACCATCACTTTGGCGCCAGCATCAAGTGCCAGCTGAATGGTTGGCAATGACGCTTGAATACGCGCATCACTAGTAACTTTTCCGTCTTTGACGGGAACGTTTAAATCTTGTCGAATCAGTACGCGTTTTCCCGTAAGATCCAAATCCGTCATATTAATTACTGACATATTACTACCTTCTCACTCGTGTAATCATTTGTTCCAGTTAATCCATTCGCTCTCGAATGGTTTCCAGCAAGTCTAATAAGCGATGGGTGTACCCCCATTCATTATCATACCAAGCCGTAAGCTTTATCATTGGCCCTAACACCGTTGTCTGAGTTGCGTCATAAATGGCAGACTCAGAACGATGAATAAAATCCGAAGATACTAGCGGTTCGTGACACACCCCAAGAATACCTTTGAGATCTCCCTTGGCTGCATCACTCATTAATTCAGTAATATCATTTGCCGCTACGGTTGCTGCGTTAGTTAACTGCACCGTTAAATCCACTGCTGCAACGTTCACCGTGGGCACTCGCATAGAGTAACCATCAATACGCCCTTGCATAAAGGGTAACACTTGCTGAATTGCACTGATGCTACTGCTAGTGGTTGGTATTAAATTTTGTGCGCCCGCTCTTGCCCTGCGCAGATCTCGATGCATTTTGTCCAGCAAATGTTGATCGCTGGTATAGGCATGGAGTTCTGTCATTAACGCATATTCAACGCCCCATTGCTCATGTAACACCTTTAATATCGGTGCCAAGCAATGCGTCGTACAGGACGCACTTGAGATAATACGATCTTGTTGTGAAAACTGCTGATGATTAATACCGTACAACAAGGTGTTATCCACCTCATCAAATGCGACCGCACCAATCACAACACGTTTTGCACCCGCTTTAATATGTTTATCAGCATCTTCACGAGACCGAAATAGCCCCGTACATTCCAGCACGACATCAATATCCAGCTGCCCCCACGGACATTGCCCTGGATCTTCGATGTTAAGAACTTGGATACAATGATCAGCAATCTGTAATGTTGATGCCTCAGCATCAACATTAACAGGCAACTGAAACACGCCATGGGTACTATCATAACGTGTTAAATGCGCGACTGAATCCAATGCACCCAATTCGTTGATCGCTACAATCTCTATATTACGGCCAACGGTTTGATCAATAGCTAGGTTGTTACGCCCTAACAATTGATCTTCGTATAACGCACGCAATACGTTACGTCCTATACGACCGTAACCATTAATAGCAACCCGTAATGCTGGCTCACTTACCATTTACTAACCTTTGCCAATAAGGCCTTCAACAGTTTCAACAACATTATCAACGGTAAAACCGAACAATTTGAATAGTTCGCCAGCGGGAGCCGATTCGCCGAATGTTTCCATTCCAACAACCGCGCCATCAAGGCCTACAAACTTATACCAGTAATCCTTGATACCTGCTTCAACGGCAACACGGTTACGCACTGCAGCAGGTAACACTGACTCTTTATACGCACCATCTTGTGCAAGGAACAGGTCAACCGATGGCATAGACACTACAGAGACGTTGTGACCTTTCTCTACCAATACTGCGGCTGCATCCATCGCTAACCCCACTTCAGAACCCGTGGCGATAAGCAACGCGTCTTGCGTTCCATCTGCAAAGGCTTTTAATACATAACCGCCTTTTGCGATATTGGCGAGTTGCTCTGCACTTCGCTCTTGATGAGGCAAACCTTGACGAGAGAAGATAAGGCTTGTTGGACCATCATTACGCTCAATCGCAGATTTCCAGGCAACAGCAGATTCAACCGCATCACCAGGGCGCCACAAAGACATATTGGGTGTCATACGCAGGTTAGCAATTTGTTCAATAGGCTGGTGAGTTGGTCCATCTTCACCCAAACCAATCGAGTCATGGGTGTAAACTTGAATGTTCTGCTGCTTCATTAATGCAGCCATACGCATCGCGTTACGTGCGTATTCCATAAAGACTAGGAAGGTTGCACCGTAAGTAATAAACCCACCATGTAAAGCAATACCGTTCATTGCGGCTGTCATGCCAAATTCACGCACACCCCAATGTACGTAGTTACCAGACGCATCATCAGCCGTTAGACCTTTCGAACCGCTCCATAACGTTAGGTTTGATCCTGCTAAATCCGCAGATCCGCCTAACAATTCCGGTAATAAGGGTCCAAAAGCATTTAACGCGTTCTGAGATGCTTTTCGAGAGGCAATTGATTCGCCTTTCTCTTGAAGTTCTGCGATATAAGCGGTTGCACTAGCTTCCCAATTTTCAGGTAATGTACCGCTAGTACGACGTTCAAATTCAGCGGCTAATTCTGGGTGAGCTGCACGGTAGTTTTCAAACTGAGTATTCCAATGTTTCTCTGCTTGATCACCCTTTTCTTTGCCATCCCAGCCTGCATAAATATCATCAGGAATTTCAAAGGCAGCGTGCTTCCAACCCAACTTCTCACGAGTGAGTTTGATTTCTTCTTCGCCTAATGGTGCACCATGACAATCTTCTTTACCTCCTTTGTTCGGTGAACCAAAACCAATCACTGTTTTACAACAAATTAGCGTAGGCGAATCGGTATTGGTTTTTGCCATCTCAATTGCAGCAATGATTTCTGTCGAATTATGCCCATCAACATTAGGAATAACCTGCCAGCCATAAGCTTCAAACCGCTTAGGAGTGTCATCGGTAAACCAACCTTCGACTTCACCATCAATAGAAATTCCGTTGTCATCATAAAACATGATCAACTTACCTAGACCCATTGTTCCGGCAAGTGAACAAGCTTCGTGGGAAATACCTTCCATTAAACAACCATCACCCAAAAATGCGTAGGTATTATGATCAACAATATTAAAGGCGCCTTTATTAAACTGTGCGGCTAAGGTTTTCTCGGCAATGGCCATTCCCACCGCATTGGCAATACCTTGGCCTAACGGGCCTGTAGTGGTTTCAATACCAGGGCAGTAGCTGTATTCAGGATGACCCGCTGTTTTCGAGTGCAACTGACGAAAGTTCTTAATATCATCAATTGAAAGGTCGTAACCAGTCAGATGCAATAAGGAGTACAACAACATTGACCCATGACCATTCGACAATACAAAACGGTCTCGGTCCGCCCAATCTGGGTTGTTAGGGTTGTGTTTTAGATAGTCAGTCCATAGGACTTGTGCAATATCTGCCATACCCATCGGTGCACCAGGGTGACCGGATTTCGCTTGTTGAACAGCATCCATACTTAGTGCACGTATTGCATTGGCTAATTCTTGACGAGCTGACATTCAGGCTGACTCCTAAATAACTTTGGTTGGTTGACGCATGGTTTATCAAATAGATTGAAATGCGCTGGAAAAATGTGGCGCTATTGTCGCTTACCTGACGCCTGTCATCAAACATTTGTTCTTGTTTACCCCTGAAAACCCCAAGCTCAGGGGTAAAAACTCGATAATCTGGGCTTTTTAACAAATCTATATCAAAATATTTTGATATAGATGGATTCACTGCTATGCTGCGTTTACTGAATCTCCGATACAACCCCTGACGAATAGCAGAGTTACCCTACTTTATGGGCCAATCCCCCCTTCAAGAAGCCAACATTCTTAATGAAAGCTTCCTGAATATCGCATCATTACTAAAAGGCACCGGAGACCCCCTGCGCCTAGAAATCTTGCGTGCGTTAAAAACCGACTCATTGGGTGTTCAAGAACTGTGCAATATTTTTGACATCAAACAGTCAGGTATGAGCCATCACCTAAAGGTGTTAGCAAAATCTGGGGCGGTCACTACTCGTCGAGAAGGTAATTCCATTTTTTACCGACGCGTATTGGCAGGCAGCCAAACCATGTTTGGTCAGTTGTTAGAGTCACTTTATCAGGCTATTGATGTTGTCAGTCTTTCTAAATCAGTACTCGACAACATCCAACAGGTGAAACAACAACGAGCCGATGCAGCAAAACTGTTCTTTAATAAGCACGCCAGCCAATTTCGCGAACAACAAGAATCGATAGCGCCTTTTTCACAATACGCCACCAATGCAAAAGATTTATTACTACATACTTTAAACACATCGTCTAATAAGCCCAAATGTATTATTGAAATTGGCCCCGGTGAAGGTGCCTTCCTACAAATGCTTTCGCCCCTATGTGACCAAGTTGTCGCCCTCGATATTTCAGAAGAAATGTTAGACAAGGCCAAATCTTACTGCCAAGACCAACAACTCGCCAATATCACCTTAATGCTTGGTGATACACAAACTGCTTTAAACGAAAAACTCACCGCCGACCACATTGTTTGCAACATGGTTTTACACCATGTGCCCTCCCCTGCCGATGTTTTTAATGATAGCGCCAAGTTATTAGATAACGGTGGCTCCCTCATTGTCACCGATTTATGCCGCCACGACCAAAGCTGGGCAGTTGATAATTGTGGTGATCTTTGGCTTGGTTTTGAACCCGATGAACTCAGCCAATGGGCGTCAGCTGCAGGCTTTGAAGACAAAGAAAGTTTATACCTGGGATTACGAAATGGGTTCCAAGTACAAGTAAGACGATTTGAAATATCGAAGTAATTAAAGATTGAAGTAAATTACGTACCTCAAAAAAAGGAAACTAATGATGAGTGAATATTCTGTTTTCACATCCGAATCCGTATCGGAAGGCCATCCTGACAAAATGGCTGATCAAATATCCGATGCGATATTGGATGCCATTATTAAAGACGACCCTAACTCTCGTGTTGCCGTAGAAACCATGGTTAAAACCGGCATGGTTGTTATTGCTGGAGAGGTTCGGACCAATACCTACGTTGATTTGGAAGACATCGTTCGTGGTGTTATTTTGGACATTGGTTACAACAGCTCAGATGTAGGTTTTGATGGTGCTTCATGTGCAGTATTGAATGCTATCGGAAAGCAATCTAGTGATATTGCAATGGGCGTTGATGAAGCTGAAGATAAAGATCTTGGTGCAGGTGATCAGGGGTTAATGTTTGGTTATGCAGCAAACGAAACTGATGTACTAATGCCCGCCCCTATTTATTATTCACATCGTTTAGTGCAACGCCAAGCAGAATTGCGCAAACAAGGTATATTACCTTGGTTACGCCCTGACGCCAAAAGCCAAGTCACCTTACGGTATGAAAACAACAAACCTGTAGCAGTTGATGCCGTTGTGCTTTCAACACAACACGATCCTGAAATTCAATTAAAAGATCTTCAAGAAGCGGTAATGGAACAGGTTGTTAAACAAGTATTACCTGCTGAATGGCTACATAAGGATACCCAATACCATATCAATCCTACCGGCCAATTTATCATCGGTGGTCCAGTGGGTGATTGTGGACTAACAGGCCGTAAAATCATTGTTGATACCTACGGCGGCATGGCTCGTCATGGTGGTGGGGCGTTTTCTGGAAAGGACCCCTCTAAAGTGGATCGATCTGCTGCGTACGCTGGCCGTTATGTTGCAAAAAATATTGTTGCCGCAGGACTTGCTGAGCGTTGTGAAATTCAAGTGTCTTACGCTATAGGCGTAGCTGAACCTACGTCCATCAGTGTAAACACATTTGGCACTGGCAAAATCAGTGATCAAATGATTGTAACCTTAGTTCGTGAACACTTTGATTTACGCCCTCGAGGCCTTATTGAGATGTTAGATTTACGTCGACCTATCTATCGAGCTACTGCAGCTTATGGTCACTTTGGTCGAGAAGAACCCAATTTCACTTGGGAAAAAACAGACAAAGCTGACGAATTAAAAGCAGCGGCTAATTTATAAAATTCACAGTCAATATTTCAGGAAAAAAATTATGAGCGAATTTACCGATTATAAAGTAGCAGATATATCGACAGCCGATTGGGGCCGTCAAGAAATAGATATCGCAGAGACAGAAATGCCCGCACTAATGGCATTACGTCGTAAATATAA
>CAJXZM010000031.1 GCA_913063125.1 uncultured Gammaproteobacteria bacterium
GATGTGTGAGCTACCGCAGAGAATTGGATGGAACTACTGTTTTTAGTTTAATTTTTCCAAGGAATTTTGAAATTTAATCTATAGTGATATACGTGCATATTAACTGTGTACGATAAGTGTTAGTAAGCCGATAAAAAATAAAAATACCAAAATGGATACAACACAAGGACATATGTATGGCCATTTCAATACCATCGCAGTCAACGATACTGCCAACAGCTCGCTCGACCCCCACCGCCACGAAAGTACACACTATTCTAGCTGTTGATGACAAACCCGACTTATTGACAAGCATGCAGTCTTTGCTGAGTTTATACCGTTACCAAGTTCTCATTGCCCCCAGTGGCAAAGAAGCCATCAATACGCTACAAAACAATAACGTCGACCTAATCATCCTTGACTTACGCATGCCCGACTTAAACGGTCATCAAGTAATGGATTACCTAGCACAACATCACATTGATATACCTGTCGTAGTGGTTAGTGGTGAATCCTCATTCGATGCCGTCAGTCGAGCACTAAAAAATGGCGCGTATGATTTCATTCGAAAACCTTACGTTGCTGAAGAGCTATTAAATGCCATCAAGCACGCGTTGCAAGAACGCACTCTAGCCAATGAAAACTTGGTCATGCAAGAGCAGATCAAACATTCAGAACACCTCCATCGTTTTATGATAAACAATTCACCTGATATTATTTACATACTTGATAAACATGGACACATAACTTATCTCAATGACAGCACACTAAGCCTTATCAATTATGAAAAGTCAGATTTAATCGGCAAGCACTTCAGTACGCTCACTAGTGAAGATGAACTCAGAAAACACCCTTACGCTCTAAATGAACGGCGTACAGGCAGTCGAAAGACAAAAAACCGCGAAGTGCAACTAAAACGCAGGGTTCAATATAGCAACATTGAAAAAGTAGGCACGCTTTCCGTTTCTTTTGAAGTCAGTTCTATGGGTATCTATAACGAAGATCCTGTTTCTGGTGAAGATGTATTTGCGGGCTCTTATGGTATTTTGCGGGACATCACGGCAAGAAAACAAGCAGAGTCCGTCATTCGGTTTCAAGCGTACCATGATTTACTGACTGGCCTACCCAACCGATCTTTACTCAAAGACCGTACTTCTCTCGCTATTTCCCAGGCCAAAAGAAATAAACATAAAGTTGCCATGATATTTTTAGATCTCGATCGCTTTAAAATAGTGAATGATTCTCTCGGCCATAACATTGGAGATCAACTATTACAGGCGGTAAGTCGACGCCTACAGAGCTGCCTACGCGAGGGGGATACCCTCTCACGCTTGGGTGGAGATGAATTTGCTTTGCTACTTCCAAACATCGCAAGCACAGAAAATGCCATCGCGGTCGCAGAAAAAGTATTAAGCGTTTTGGACTCAGCATTTCATATCGATACCCACGACCTGCATCTAACAGGTAGCCTTGGTATCGCGCTCTACCCTGATCACGGGGAAGACATGGATACGCTCATAAAACATGCAGACCTTGCCATGTACTCTATCAAGGGAAGTGGTAAAAATGGTCTTACTGTATATAACCAAGAAATGAGCAATGCACAGATTTCACGCATATCCCTTGAACATGACATGCACATCGCGTTAGAAAAAGATGAGTTTGACGTTGTCTACCAACCGGTGATAAATGCAGAAACAGGATCATTAAAAGGGTTTGAAGCCCTTGTACGTTGGCATCACCCTCGCGATGGAATCCTATACCCTAAAGATTTTTTAACTATCGCTGAAGACAACGGCTGCATTATCGCCATTGGTGAAAAGATACTGGATCGCATCTGCTCAGACATCAATCGCTGGAAAAAACCAAACCTTCAAATTTCAATCAATGTATCCGCCCAGGAAATTAATCATCACGGGTTTGTGGAGCTCATAACGTCTCACTTAGACCATTACAATGTTCAGGGAAGCCAGATTGAACTTGATATTAATGAAAACATTATCATGTCTGACCATTTACAAATGATCGAAAAATTACAAAAGCTATCCGATCTAGGCATTAGCATTGCCATTGATGATTTTGGGGCTAGCTACTCATCGTTAAGTCATCTCCACCGATTCCCAATCAATACATTAAAGCTCGATCAATCCTTTATTGCATCCATTGACGGGAAACCCAAAAAAGCGTGTATCATTAATGCAATTATTGCGATGGCGAAAGGTTTAAACATGCGACTAATTGCCGAAGGTGTTGAAACAGAACAACAATATCATTACCTTCAAAATCTTGGTTGCCAACACATGCAAGGTCACTTATTCAGCAAAGCGGTTAGCTATAGCTTGGCTGAGTATATGATCCAGCATCCAGAGGATTCATTAAAGTCATTTCCTGAAAATCCTGATATCCCAGTGTTGGCGAACTAGGTTCCTCACCCTGGGACGCTTAACAGATGTCGTCCAGATCAAAATAAACGTTAGGTGATTCTAGCTTAAATATTTCGATATATTTATATCAGTAATGGTGTGAGGCAAAAAATTCTAAACTGCCCCATTTCATTATTGGTACCTTACATTAACACGTACCGTTATATTTGATTAACAGCGGCTCATTACTCAACTGCTCAAGCAGAAAATCCTTAAATACCTTTAAACGTTTACAGCTTCGCATATCGGGATGAAATAACAACCAAATATTGCTCGTAGGAACAAAGTCAACTGTAAACAACCGCTTAAGTTCAGGTTTCGCTTGATCATCAGGCAAAATAGCAACGCCAACCCCAGCAGCAGCCAGCGCCGACATAGAAACAAGGTCATTGCTTCGAGCCACTATATTCTTATAAGGGATATTCTCTCTGATCCATTTAAACGCAGGTAATGATAACAGGTTGATATGACTACAAATTAATCTATGTTCGTTCAACTCACCCACTCCAGAAGGCTCGCCAAACGTATCAATGTACTCCAACGATGCAAAAGCTGACCAATGTAACGAAAACAAATGCTTACCTACCAAATACTCTGGAGGTTTTGCACAGGCACGAATGGCGAGATCAGCCTCCCGTTTGGACAAGTTACAATCATCATTGGATATATGTAAATTAACCGTTATTTCAGGGTACTTTTCTTGGAATTTGCGAATATAGTGTGGCAGAAAATAATATCCAAAATTATGGGGGACTGTTAAATTAATTTCTCCACCCGTTCCATTATTCTGATTATCTAACAGCAGCCTAATATCACCAACTCGGTCTACGATATCTTCAACATGTTCCAATATTTCGAGGCCTATATCAGACAATTTGTAACCATCTGAGTTTCGAATAAATATTTTTGACCCCAGCGCCTCCTCCAAGCTATTTATTCTTCTGAATACGGTAGAGTGATTTACTTTTAATACTTCAGCCGCTTTTGCCAACGTATCGTGACGTGAAACCACGATCAGATATTTAAAATCATCCCAATTAAGACTATCCAATGCAACCATTTGTCACCTTCATTAAACATAGTCAATAAGCAAAACTGCAAACATCACTTTCATAATTGAAAATCCCAATAGATCTGATTTTAGGTAAACTTTATCTCGATGCAAGAGATAAATGTAAGCATTACCCTTGCACCACCCTCTTCCCTCATCGCTCCTACATAACAAATCACCAATACACTCTAGCTTCAAAGGAAAACAAATAATGAATCCCGCACTCTCTGACTTTTCAACATTAAATCCACCAAAATTGGAGCTCATCAGCCACCACCTATGCCCCTATGTTCAGCGCTCAATAATAGTATTGTCGGAAAAAAACATCAAACACAAACGAACATATATTGACCTAAACAACAAACCGCAATGGTTCTCCAAAATTTCCGCAACAGGAAAGGTTCCTCTATTAAAGATTGACAAAAACCACATACTCTTCGAATCCATGGTTATTTGTGAGTATCTAGACGAAATCACCGTGGGATCTTTACACCCAACAGAAACACTTAGAAAAGCTCATCACCGCTCCTGGAATGAATTCGCATCACAAATACTCAACAACATTTCTCAACTATACAATGCTAAAAACGGTCTTGATTTCGAACTTCAACTTTCTGAACTTTCAAAAAAATTTTCACGCATAGAAGAACACATCACATTACCGTATTTCTCAGGTGATCAGTTTTCTATGACCGATGCTGCCTTTGGCCCTGTATTTCGCTACTTCGATGTGTTGGACAAATACACTAAAACCGACGTTTTTCATGGTCTAGAAAAATCAAAACAATGGCGAAAAACACTTCGCAAACGAAAATCCATTCAAGAAGCCGTTACTAAAGAATATCCAGAATTATTGACCAATTTTTTATCTTATAGAGGAAGTCACATATCATCACTAATAGAACAACATTCAAATAACATGACCCAGTAAAAACACTAACCAGCGAAAAAAACATTATCAAAACCATTTAGCGATATAACCCGACATTTAATTGAAACGCTAAGCACTCTGGAGAGAGGATGTATTTTTAGTTTTGAGGCCTAACTGTAGTGCGTTCACAAACCAAGCAGTAAAGATATTAACGTTTTTCTACTGCTTGGTTTATCTCTCTAATTATCATAATACGCGTCAAAAACACCCTTTATTCACAAGTACTGATGTATAAGGCAATTATGTATCACTCCCTTCCACCCTTTCCAATAAATGGCTATCCACACGCTTACGAAAATGGCGTAACAAAGTAATACCGTGATTGCCCTTGTTAACCCCTTTATCAATACGATATGCCTTCCAGTCACATTGATCTTGCGTAAATTCGACCGTGGAATATCCATTTTCTATCGTATTAAAATAATCCACGTGTGGATTCTGCTGATAAACCAACTCGCTGCTTAATAACTGAAATATATTATCGGGAATACTTCGCTGCTGAGCTAGGCGAGATGCATAACGTGCCTGATAATCATTTGGCGTTCTTAACATCGCCGTATCATCTGCCAGACGGTGACCAGAGGATCCCCCTAACAAACCTGCCACCAAATCCAATAACCCAGCCGAAGTAACGGAAGGCGTCATAAATTCAACACCTACAAAGTTATCGACATTTGCATCAGAGGTATCGTAATAGTCCTGTTTTACATGTGAGGCCATATACGTGTGAAGATCACCGGTCAACACAACCAGATTTTCGATTTTATTACTTTTAATTTCTTGATTCAGCCAGTTTCGCTCATAATCAAACCCGTCCCACGCATCTGTGTTAAGGGGTACTTTTGCACTTTTATTACCAATCCAAAGCGGTGCCATAAAGGTTTGATTGCCCAGTAATTTCCAACGAGCGTTCGAGTCACTTAACCCATTCACTAGCCATTCTTTCTGCTCATCGCCAAGCATGGTGTGTTCTTGGTCTTTCCATTCACCACAAAAAAGAGGAAAATAACGCCCGCCGACCAAACCTTCACCACAAGAATGTGCACTACGATAGGTTCGTCCATCAAGCATAAATAAATCGACTAGATTGCCTAATTTTACTTCTCGGTAATATTGAAGGAATTCATGAGGGTGAGTTGCCCCCTGCTTTACTTTCACTCTAGCCGGAACGTATTCTACCCAAGCCTGTTGGGAATCCAACATCAGCTGCATCAATTTTGCGGGGTCATTTCCCTCAAGTGTATAAGGATGATCAGGGGCACCTAGAGTATCCCGAGCATAATCCCAATAAGCATCATTACTGGTTTCATGATCGTCTCGGGTCATAATCCAGGTATGGTTTTCCATTGCTTTTTGTAAAAAGGGATCTGATCGATACGTCTTATAAAGGTGACGATAATCTTCCAAGCCCATCGCCACAATACCCTCACTGGGCATAATGATCAGGCGGTCTTCAAAAGGTAATGATTGAAACTTCGGGTCACCCGCTGTTTCATAAATAAAATCTCCAAGATGAACCACAAAATCAATACTGTCATCTTCAGCTAAATAATTTAGTGCACCGTAATATCCATTGGTGTAATCCTGGCATGTAATCACACCGAGCTTTAACGCGTCGGTCTCTACACCTTCTGGCGGAGCTGTTCGACAACGACCCGTTTTGCTAACGGTATTATCATAAATAAACCGATAGAAATATCGGCGATTTGATTGCAATTGACCGTGTAGATCAATATTAACGGTGTAGTCTCTAAACGCTCCGATTTCAGATGGCTCGACAACGCTTTCCAACACCAACGTTGTAAACTCTGCATCTTCTGCAATCTGAATCGTTAGAAATTCATCTTCGATATAGGCCGAAGGGTCTATCCGAGTCCACAAGATAACGCCAGACGCCGTTGGGTCCCCTGACGCGATAGATAAACTAAATACGCGCTCAGAGTCAACATTAAAACGACTACTGGCATCATCCAACTCCCCGTTTACTGCACTTTCCACACCTTCTACACCAACTGCACTACTGCCACCAGATGAGCCTCCGCCGCACCCGGATAAAGTAATGATATAGGGCGTAGCAACACCCGTTGTTAATAGCGACATAAATCGTCGTCTTGAAATTTTGGATTCCATAGCAAACTCTTTATTTTTATTTTTATTTGGTTTGATCGCCCTAAGCAGAACCGCTTAGATTCATCGATAATACTCTATTTCGAACCCGTAATATGCGTTTATTGTTGCCTCTAGTGACAAAGTCCATTGACTGGCCAGTTCCCACCCAATATATACATTGTATATCGAGTACGCGGCTTGTATGATCCCGCCAATACTAAGATCCGAGAACAGCGGGCACCAACAATCTTATCAGAATCAGGCCGACCTCATTCCGATTGACCCTTATAAAACATGACCTCTGGACTTAGCTATGATTGAAATAATACTGATATTTGCTCTTGCAACCTTCGTCAATATATCTGGTGTAAAGGCCGCAACAAACCTACACGACACAGCGCCAACAAGACACACAATAGTTACCGTTGAAGATGTTAACGATGAAGAACCGGAATCTCTACTAGAAGCCCTTCAAAAAATGAAGTAATTCTTTGGCTGCTTCTGAGAGCTCCCTTAATCTGAGAGCTCCCTTAATCTGAGAGCTCTCTTAACCTTAGAGTTCCCTTAATAATTCTGCACGAACACAGCTGAGCACCTCGTAGGTGAATGCCCCACCAAGATCCTCAAATACAGGTGTTAGTTTAATGCGATTTTCTTCATCTGAATTAGCAAACAGTGCGTCACGAATTCGATCAATATCCTCTTCCGGCAATTGAACAACATCTAGTACTTCTAGCTCGCCTTCTTGTATGCATTTTTCCAGATGCACATAAATTGTTTTTTCTTTAACACCACGTTGTTTCGCGATCATGGGTACATCCATACCCGCTTTTAACAACGCCAAGCTCTCTAAGTAACTTTCGACTTTATCCGCCCCTAGCTCATTATCAAAGCTAGACGTCACACTTGCCGAATCACTAAATTCAGCCAATACTGATAAAAACACCTCTCCGTATTTTTCCAACTTACTCTGGCCTACTCCGGTAACCATCAGCAATTGTTTAGCCGTTGCCGGGCGCCGCTCCATCATTTCCATTAACGACACGTCGCCGAAGATAATGTAAGGAGGTACGCCCTGTTCTTTGGCCAACAATGTTCGTTTGGCTCGCAATGCTTCCCAAAGTTCCTTATCTTGGTCCGATACATGGGTAGATGTCCGAGAGGCTTTTTTACTGCGTAATTCAACGCGATCTTTGCGTAAAGAAATCGTTTCTTCTCCCCGCAATAAAGCTCTACATTTATCGGTTAACTTAAAGGCACCAAATGCCTCTGAGTCAACCTGGACATGACCACGCGCTATCAACTGCCGATAAACCGATTTCCACTGATCTGCCGATAAGTCATTACCTATTCCAAACGTACTAACTGACTGATGTCCATGTTGCTTTACCTTGGCGTTATCCTGCCCCCTCAAAACATCCACAAGATGACTTACACCAAAGCGTTGACCTGTACGATAAATACAACTTAACGCTTTACGTGTCGCATCCGTCGCATCCCATCGTTCAGCTGGACTAATGCAATTATCGCAGTTGCCACAATGCACCTTCACCTCATCATCATCAAAATAATGTAATAATGCTTCTCGGCGACAACTGGTTATTTCACACAATCCCAACATGGACTCCAAACGCTGATGCTCTATCCGTTTGAATTCCTCACTGGCTTGTGAATCTGCGCGCATATTTTTGAGTTTAATAACATCTTGTAAACCATACACCATCCAGGCCGTTGAGGGCTCGCCATCTCGACCTGCTCGACCTGTTTCTTGATAATAAGATTCCACACTTTTCGGCAAATCTAAATGCGCAACAAATCGGACATCTGGCTTATCAATCCCCATACCAAACGCAATGGTAGCAACAACTATGACTCCATCCTCACGCAAGAAGCGTGACTGGTGACGCTTACGGGTTTCCATGGGAAGCCCCGCATGATAGGGCACTGCGTTAAAACCTTTTGCTTGTAACCATTCTGCAGTCGACTCTACTTTTTTACGAGATAGACAGTAAACAATTCCGGCATCATTAGGATGTTCATTTTGCAAAAAGCGTAGTAACTGTTGATTTCCATTTTCCCGATGAGTGATACGATACTGGATATTCGGGCGATCAAAACCACTGACAAAAACACGAGAATTCTGCAATCCTAAACGCATCAAAATTTCTTGTCGCGTTTGAGTATCTGCGGTTGCGGTCAGTGCAAGTCGTGGCACATGAGGAAACTGTTCTTGCAGGATATTAAGATGAAGATAATCGGCACGAAAATCATGGCCCCATTGTGATACACAATGGGCCTCGTCTATTGCAAACAAACTGATAGTGGCCTGTTGCAACAATGATATTGTTCGAGGTTGCAGCAATCTTTCTGGGGCAATGTAAAGCACCTTCAATGTCCCATCGAGCACTTCTCGCTCAGTCTGCCTCGCCTCTTCATTACTCAGCATACTGTTAAGGTAACGTGCCTTAATACCAAGCTGAGTTAGTGCATTTACCTGATCTTCCATCAAGGCAATAAGTGGGGAAATCACCACTCCCACGCCTTCTCGCACCAACATAGGGATTTGGTAACACAGGGACTTTCCGCCCCCTGTAGGCATCAATACCAACGCATCGTTGCCTGCAATTGCGCCATTGATAATATCTTCTTGATGCCCTCTGAATTCAGAGAAACCAAAGGTGTTTTGTAAAATTTTCTGTGCGTTTATATCCATAGACGGAGATTATATAGAAAGGAGTACGGGATGGATATAAACGCAAATAGTTAGATTACTTTATTAACTCTCCAAAACCACTTCATGCATGTCCAGAGCCTCGCTGCATTTGAAATTTCATCAGTGATATTCCATACTCACTGAACAGCCACTCCGGTCAAATAATCTTCTCACGCCTCAAGTCGCTCAGGTCTTGTTCACTCATATCCAATAAAGCTCTGTAAACTTCATCATTGAACTCCCCTACTTCTGGGCCAGGCCACAGGGTTTCACCTGGAGTATTAACAAGCTTAGGCACAATGGCGGGTATTTTTAATGGTTTCCCATTTACATCTACCGTCTCAAACATCCGCCTTGCTTGGTAATGCTCATCTTCCATCATATCTTCAACATTAAAAATCGGGCCGGACGGAACACGAGCCTCATCCAAAACGGCCAGCGCTTCTTTACTCGATAACTGCCCCGTCCAGGATGATAAAATCTCATCAATTTCCTGCTCATGCTCTACACGACCTTGATTAGTGGCCACTCTTGAATCCGTCGCGAGGTCTTCGCGGCCAATTGCATTCATCAGCCGTATGAAAATAGAATCACCATTACCTCCCACAACAATGTATTTCCCATCACCACAACGATAAGTGTTTGTCGGCACTATACCGGTAACGGTGGTTCCAGAGGGCTTACGTACTACCCCAGCACCATCGTATTCTGGAACAATAGCTTCCATCATGTTGTACATAGACTCGTACAAAGCAACATCTACAACTTGCCCTAGCCCTTCAGCTTTATTACGCTGCATCAGCGCAAGTACAATGCCAAAGGCAGCATGCAACCCTGCAAGTGAGTCTCCCATGCTTAAGTTAGGTCGAACAGGTGCTTCGCCCGGGAACCCATTAACTGCGCGAAAACCACTAAAACCTTCACATACGGAGGCAAAACCTGGCTTTTGCGCAAGAGGCCCGGTTTGTCCATAACCGGAAATCCGTGTATACACTAACTCCGGGTGTATTTCTTCAAACACCTCCGGCCCAAGCCCCCATTTTTCCATAGTTCCTGGGCGAAAGTTTTCAATAACAACGTCTGATTTTAGTATTAACGACTTAACAATATCTCGACCTTTTTCAGATTTTAAGTCCAAGGTAACGCACTTTTTATTTCTACCTAAACTTCGCCACCATAACGATGTTCCATCTTTAACCTCTCGCCATTGGCGAATGGGGTCTCCTTTACCGGGCGGTTCAACTTTGATCACTTCCGCACCATAGTAACCCAATAACGTCCCTGCAAATGGGCCTGCCAATAATTGGCCCAGTTCAAGCACACGAATACCTGTTAACGGTTTATCTTGATGGCTCACGGTGATATTCCTTTTACGTTGGCTAAGTTAGGTCTGCGAAACTAGCCCGTAATCTTACGCTTTACTGCTCGTCCTTTAAACCGTGCTTTTGTTCCCATTTCAAATCGCTCTAGTACCGAGCATCAATATCAACATGGTTAAGCTTTCGCTGTACGACTGATAGCCAGAATATAGCAACATCAAGGTATAACAACACCACCTATAGATCTAGCGGCAATGCGCCCACTTAAGATACAACCCGACAAAAATGTACCCTCTAACGATCGATTACCACTACTTCCGCCACCACCAAACCCCGCCATCTCACCAATGGCATAAAGATTTTTAATGGCATTGCCGCCTTTATCAAGAACTCGACTATGATCATCTGTCTGAACCCCACCCATACTTTTACGACTAATTATATATTCTCGCATTGCGACAAGTGGCATGGCTTTTTTATCCAATACTTGTTGTGCTTTTAATGTACGTACTTTGTCGCCCTTCCACTGACGAACGTGTACAATCCGTCTGGCTTGATCGTCATTATGGAACTTGGTGCCTCGTGCAAGCTGATCATCATATTCTTGGATATCGTGTCTAAGCTTCTCGTATGAAACCAAACTATTCCCCGCTACGGCATTCATTTTGTCCACCAATTCAGCAAGGGAATAAGCAACAACCACCTCTGGGCACTGTGTTGTGAGGTATTGGTATAAATCATCGTTGCCAAGTAATATTTCTCTTAAAAATTTAACAGCTTTTTTATCTCGAAATGACGGGTTATGCTCAGATCCGGAGATAGACATTTCTTTTCTTACTATTTTTTTATTAAGTACTTGCCACGTGTAACCATTGTCTTGCTCACATACCCGATGGCACAAATCAGTAGTATCAAAACCGGTCACCATAGGACGAGGACCAATACGCTTGCCATAACAATCTACCCATAAGGCTGATTTTGGTGGAATCAAACTCAACCCTTGATCAGCAATTTTTGGCTCAGGGTGACGAATACCCGCTGCATAATTCCACTGCTGATCAAGGTGAGTGATATTGCCACCCAATTTTTCAACGCTATCATGCAGTATTCCATCGGCATATTTATGAGAACCATTTAGAATTATCGCGGGGGGTGGCGGCCAATCTGTTGGCCAGTTTTCTTTAACTTTCTCAATACAGCCATTAATACCACCTGTCGCTGCAACAAACATGTTGGCATGAATTACAAAACCGGTATTATTTGATTCATTAACACCATGACACGCCGTCAACTCTCCTGCCTCAACGTCAAAACCCGAAACAAAATGTTCGAACCGTAATGTGAGCTTTCGTGAGTTCCGATGATTTTTGAGATGATGAATAAGAATTTCAACAAGCTCCCACCCCGTTCCCCAAACAATGTGATATCGGGGAACAGAGTTCCCGGCGACAAAATCACCACGCTCAACCCAATTCACAGCAGGGAAAAACTTCACGTTACGTTGGCGCAACCAACAGTAAATATCTTCGTAATTTCGATAAGCGTACATTTCGGCCCACTTCATAGGCCACTTATCATCTTTGGGCATTTCCCCAAACGTCGTCCAATCACGAAACATGAGTTCTGGGCCATCGGCAATACTGTTAAATTTCTGTTGTGGTGTACCACATAACGCCATCCCTCCGAATGCTTCTCTAGCTAAACCACCAAATTTTGACGCGATATCTCGATCTACCATGAGAACCTCCACACCTCGATCCAAAAGTTCAATGGCAGAGGCAATACCAGCTATGCCACCGCCAATGATTACAACATCTGATTTATAAGTCTGCTGCCCCACTACACCACTCCTTAGAACACCTATCTATTACTGACGTCAAAAACCAATGACCAAATAGTCACCACATATATTGTGAATACGTACGGGACACGCTCTTTTATAGAAATAATTAGTTACTGCCTAAACAACCAAGCTTGCCAATATAGTAAGACGGCACCAAGAAAACTGCTATCACTTCCCCGGCCAGTTTGTAGGGTCTTTTCGGTCACCATAACTGCACAATAAACAGAGACCAAGAGACAAGACAGTTACTGAATTTTATGATCTAATCGGAAACAGTAAACATTATAGCTACCCAAATAATGACAACAAATGGATCGAATCCTATGAATGCACAACAACCTATCAACTCTCCTGGCAACACCATCGCATATAACCCTGCCACTGGTGAAGAAATTGGCCAGGTAGCAAACACTGACATGGCGAAGGTGCCTCAGATGTTTGAGCTGGCGCGTAGTGCGCAAAAAACATGGGAAGCCAAAAGTTTTGCTCAACGTGCCGTCGCCGTTAAAAAAATGCGTGCCTACATAGTTAACCACGCCGAAAGCCTTTCTGAAGTTATCAGCCAAAGTAACGGAAAAACACGGATTGATGCTTTAGGCACAGAAGTATTACCTTGTACTCTGGCCTGTGACTGGTATGCAAAGAATGCCGTGAAAGTGTTAAAAGAGAAAAAAATCCCTGTTGACAGCCTGCTCTTTTTTAACAAAAAAAGTGTTCTACAACATAAGGCTCTCGGTGTTGTTGGTATTATCAGCCCTTGGAACTACCCTCTATCGATACCGTTCGGTGAAATCATCATGGGTTTAATGGCAGGTAATGCCGTTATCCTAAAAGTTGCCGCGGCAACACCGTTGGTTGGCGAGGCCATCAACAAAATCATTGCTGCGGGAGACCTGCCTAACGGTTTATTCCAACAGATAGTTGGGTCGGGTGGTGCAGTTTCTAAATCATTTTTTGCAAATAATATCGACAAAATATTTTTCACCGGTTCAGTTGGCGTCGGTAAACAACTTATGTCTGAGGCGGCTGAAACGCTAACGCCACTATCTCTTGAGTTAGGCGGAAATGATCCAATGATCGTTCTCGCGGATGCGGATCTAGAAAGAGCTACAAACGGAGCTGCATGGGCTGGATTTCAAAATGCTGGGCAATCTTGTGGTGGTGTAGAGCGGGTTTATGTTCATACATCTATATACGATGACTTTGTTGAACTTATGGCGAAAAAAACACGGGCATTACGCCACGGTGTTGATGAAAGTCATAACGTAGATATCGGTTGTTTAACGACAAAAAGCCAATTAAACACTGTTAAAGAACACCTTGAAGACGCCCTGGCTAAAGGTGCAAAAATTGTAGCTCAATCACAACCCGTCGGACCTCAGAGCGGATATTTCCATCCAGCAACACTGTTAACGAATACAACCGACGACATGCTGTTCATCCGAGATGAAACATTTGGCCCTCTAATTCCCGTTATTAGATTTTCATCAGAAGAAGAAGCAATTACCTTAGCGAATGACTCTCACCTTGCACTAACAAGTTCCGTATGGACAAAAAATGCAAAAAATGGCCGTGCATTTGCCGCAAAACTTGAGTCAGGTGTAACAACTATCAATGATCATCTATATACACATGGCTTGTCTGAAATGCCGTGGGGTGGCTGGAAACATTCCGGCTTAGGTAGAACCCATGGACCAGAGGGTTTATTGGAAATGACACATGCAAAAGCCGTTAACTGGGATATTTTGCCATCAAAACGGAACTTATGGTGGTACCCCTTCAGCGAAGCGTCTTACGATGGGTTATTGAATGCTCAGCGTTTTGTCTATCCACGATCCAAGAAAGAGCTTGTAACCAGCGCTGCAAAACTTACCCCATTTTTAGTGAGTAAAATGTTTTCAAAGTGGAGCGTGAAGTAATCCGTTCATAACGTTCCATAATGTAAACAGAATAGAGAAATGGCAAGTGAGGTTATCTCACTTGCCATGTTCACTTTTTTACCAGAACAAACTCTTACGTTGACTTAACGGCGCATATTCATCCTTAACAATTAACTTATCCTGAGCCAATATCTGCTGGTTCACACCGCGTACCTCATCCATTTGTGCAGCAAGCGCCTCTACCTGTCGACCTAGTGCCGTGCGCTCTTGTTCAAGCTTAATCACCCTGCTTGCTAATGCGTCACTGCCTTCTGCGGTAACATCCAACTTTTGCTCAGTTTCTATTACAGTATTATCTGCTTTTGTGAGTTCCTCACTTTGACCGTGGGCAGCCTTGGCAATTAATTCCAATTGCGACAAAACAGAACGATCACGCACATCATTCGAACCCAGCGCCTTACCCGTTTCGTTAAGCTTGGCGGTAAGTAACAACAACCAGCGCTCCATGTCACGACGATTCATGTCTACCAATTTTTTCATATCATCCGCTACCGCATGGGCAACCTCAAATGAGAATTCGGCATCCGCTTTGGCGGCCAATATCGCCGCCTCATTACGAGGGTTTTGAGCGATAATTGTTTTTGCTCGATTAAGAGCGCCTAAAGAACCGCTATAACTTAATGCCGCATACCGATCCAGAGTGTAGCGCCCTTCTCGTTCCACTCGTTTACCGATATCCTTTAAGTAAAATCGTTGCGCGGACATAATCTCTAACGCCTTTTGCTCCCTCAATAACTGAGGTAGTGCTTGCTGCGCCGACTCGAACCGTCCTCTAGCTACCTTCCTAATGAGTCCTTTGTGTGCTTTCTCTAAGTCTCTATACGCATAAGGGTAATAGGATTGAGCCTGAAATTTTTTGAGCCATGTGAAGTTTTCAACCGAACCCGCCAGCAGACTATCTGATCGGCGCTTATTGGCTTCCGCTCGGTTTAATGATTCAGATGCCTCTGCTAATAATGAAAGCGTTTCTTCACCTAAGCTATCTCCAAAGAACAATGATGCTGATTTGTTTATCTTCTCAGGTTCTAGCTTAAATTGATCATAATATCTCCGGGCTTGCGCCAATGAACGTAATGCCGAAGACATATCCTCAGGAGAGAATGTCGCCACATCGCTTGCTTGTGCCATTGCAATACGTTGTTCCATTGCATCCATCTGTTCAGAAACCTGAGAAAACATTGCCAACTCACTGACTCTTTGCTCAGTCTCTTTCATTAGCTTATAGCTATTAGTCGCACAGCCCGAAAGAAACAACACATGGCCTAACAACACAGCCAAAACTACACGCGAAACACAACGAGAACCATCCATTACAACACCACTTGCCTTACCGGCACTTCTGAGAAAAAACAAGGTATGAATGAAGCGTAAACAATATTTTAAAAAACCGTCATAATATAAAGTACTTAAAAGCACCCCACATAGATGAGACGAAAAGTATTTAATAAAATCAATACCCTACCCACAAAACCTATAACTTCCCTCCCAATTTTAAGTACAAATTTATGTTGTAAGGGGTAGCGTTAACACGGGCTATCGGCACATTATACTAACGTCACAAAACCGACGAAATCAGATCACAACTCTCATTAGAGGCTAAGCTACGGTTTCTATTATTAATAGCAAAATATCCTTATTATTGGATACCCTTATCGTTACTTCGCACGAACAAACCCACAATTGACATAAGACATATCTCACACCAAGACTTACTGATAGCTCTATAACCCCAAAAATGAACAAACAGCCACCATTAGTCATTGAAAAATGGGTATGAATTTAGATGTTATTCTGGATAGACTATACTTAAGACGTAGGCAGCCACCATCTAAGTCAACGCAAAATACCTTACAACGTTCAGAAATGAGCACTTGAAGAATGAACAATCTCCTTCCAAAAAAAAACCTTTATTTGCAAAGATCATTTATTCTGTTTATCACCTTTTGTTGCTGGTATTCACCTACATATCTATATTGCCAAGAAATCAAGACGCTCCAGATCAGAACAATATCCATCCCCCCCCTATGGCATAACATCAAAAATACAATTTGGTGGAATTTACTACGATCTAGCCAACACTCTAGCGAAAGAAGCTGGCTACACAGTAAGCCATAGCATCTACCCCTATGCACGCATAATACACGAACTGAAATATGGAAAAACTGACCTTACTATTATGTTTAAGTACAAAGAACTAGAAGACCATGTAACATACATTGCTCCTCTGCCATCACTAAAAAATGTCATCATAGGGCTCAACGGAAGTTATTTCCCTGATATAAATAGTCTGAAACACAAAAACATTGCTTACTTACGAGGGGCAAAGTTTAGCGACAAAATTGACAATGACCCTGACATTTCAAAAACCCTTATAAGAGACTTTAATCAAGGTATCATCATGCTACTTGCGAAACGTGTTGATGCTATTATTGGACCTCTGGACCCAATAACTGTTGCTTTCAACAACATTACAATAATTGAACAGCATTCTAACCAGACTCTTGGCCTTCCTCTTATCGTCTCAGAACGAACACCCTGGATACAACTATCTAAACATAGCAAAAGTGGTATTTCGATAAAAGAACTCACCGCGCATTTTCAAAATATACTTAAGCGAGGAGATCTTGAAAAATTACGCCAGCACTATTTAGCACCTCAACACAAAATACCACGTGACAAACCCATCAAACGTCTATACTGATCAGAAAAGACCTTTTATTACTCGAAAAAAATGGAAGTACCACAGAGTGCCACTCAATAGTTTTATAAGATTATCAGCTCTTGCCACGATAATAATATGGACTTATCTAAGCCCCGCATATGCATCAGGTTTAAATTCTGGAGAAATAAACACGGTCTACCTCTCAGATGACACCGATACAATTGAACTACTACCTTATTCATTGTCGTCCATTGCAAACAAAGAGCTATCTGTTAACGAAATTCATAAAACCACATCATGGAACCCAATAAATACCGATACTATAAATTTTGGAATCAGCTCCTCCGCACTTTGGATAACAACACTCATCAACAGTAAGAACGTCCAAAATCAACAACAATTCTATTTGAGGTTCAGCAACCCTGAATTAAGTGATATCAGAGTCTACCAGGGGAAAAAATTAATTTCCGAACTAGGTCAGCATCAATACTTTTATAAAAGAGATATCCCTCTACCAGAATTTGTTGTACCCATCACATTCATTAAAAACAGTATTACAACGTTCACCATTCGTATAACCTCATCAGGATCATTACGAACAGGTGTCGCCCTCCACTCCGAAAACAACTTAATTACAATACAGAACAAACGGAGTTTGATAATTGGTGGATATTTTGGCCTTGCCTGTTCACTATTCCTTCTATTCTTTGGGTTTTATATTTTCTCAAAAGAAAAAATATATCTATGGGTAGCCGCCTCATTGGGATCACTCATCATTTTGCAATTAAACATTGATGGCTTCCTCTATCAATATTTCTATCAAGGACAACCTCAATGGTTCTTTTCGTTTATTCTTATCCCCACTATCATTGCATACATCACAACATTCCTAGTCGCCATTGATTTTTTCTACCTTAAAGAAAAAAACAAACCCATGTTTACGCTACTAATATCCCACGTATACGTAGGAATAGTACTTATAATATCCTGGACAATACTTAGCAACACCATCATCCTGTACTTTACTATCCCTTATATATTTACCGGTGGAATCTCTTGTATTTTTGTTTGCCTCACTAATGCAGAAAAAAATAATAGCAGCGCCATCTATTATGTTTCTGCAATGACATTGGCATCAATCGGATCCGTATGTTATGTAAGTCTCTACATAGGATTAATTCCGTCAACACCATTTTTTGAATCTATTTTTAAGACAACATCGACCATTGAAATCACATTAATCAGTATTTCCCTATTCAAACGCTACCAAGAATCCAAATTAAAGCTAAAACGTGAAAAAGAAAAAATCCTTAGATCGCTAGTTCGAGCCAATAAAATTAAAGACGAATTTCTATCGGTAGTATCTCACGAACTTAGAACCCCAATGAATGGCGTAGAAGGCGCACTTGATTTAGTAAAAGACTATAAATTGCCAGATCACGTATCAAAATACATAGCAATGGCTCGGCATTCATCTGAAGACATGGTAACTATGATAAACAACATCCTTGATTATACCGAGCTTAATGAAGAGATCGACCCTAGCATTGGTAAGTTCAATTTAGTCGATGACATAGACAATTTAGTTAACTCAATGAAGTCACGTTTTTTACAGCAAAAAACCCAAATAAGTTTTATGGCAGCGCAGAATGTTGCCGGCATATATCAAGGTGATTCAAAATTACTTTTTAAAGCGTTGAGACATATCTTAAGCAATGCAATGAAATTCACACCCCAAGGAAGCATCAACATATCACTTCGTGCAATCCCAGATCAAAACAATGACACTACCGACGTAATTGAAATCATAATAGCGGATACAGGTAAAGGTATTGACCAGTCTAATTTAGATGTCATGTTTGAAGGATTTAGTCAACAAGACGCATCCATGGTTAGACAATTCCAGGGGTTAGGGTTAGGGCTACCGATAACAAAAGCATTCACAAAAATACTAGGGGGCGACATACACATAGATACAGTGGCAGGCAAAGGAACAATAGTAACCCTAACCCTTCCACTAGCGGTTGTACAAAGAGAGCGCGTACAAAAGCCTGTAAACATGCGCAAGTGCGAAGGCCTAGAAATGCTTGTGGTGGAAGATAATATTGTTAATCAAAAAATTCTTGTTGCTATACTAAAAAAACTGGGTCACAGCACAGTTACTGCAGATAACGGATCTATTGCCGTTGAACTTGCAAAAAACAAGAAATTTGACTTTGTCTGGATGGACTGTCAGATGCCTGTTATGGACGGATTGGACGCCACTCGATTAATCCGCGGAGTCTCATCCTATCAAGACACACCAATCGTTGCAGTTACCGCCAATGCATTCGCTCAAGATGAGAAAAATTGCATTGCGGCTGGAATGTCAGACTTTTTGGCTAAACCGGTGAACCGAAATGCCATTGAGCGAATTGTTGAAAAATGGGATCCGTCTCAGCAAGTCGTAAGCATTTAAGCACTTCATTCTCAAAAAAATGATTACGAATAAGCTGCTGAATATTCCCCCAGATTCCGCTATTCTTTCCAAATGACAACCAATGATACAAAGCAACCAGCTTCAAAAAAAGTAATCGTTATCGCCGTAACGGGTACTCCCCCACCAAAAGCACTTAAAATCTATGGTGATTTTGGTCAATGGATACCCTCAGAACACGACAATCAAGCGTCTAGCAATTTTTGTGTGGTTGATACGACTCAAACGTCTAGTTTCCCTGAGCCCAAACATGTTGCGGGTGTCATTATTACTGGGTCACCAGCGATGGTAACCGCCCGAGAACCCTGGAGCCTTCAAGTAGAAACATGGATCACCCACCTTACCGACCAACACATCCCCATTCTAGGCATCTGTTACGGTCATCAACTACTTGCTCAAGCGTTGGGCGGAAAAGTTGATTTTCATCCTTTGGGCAGAGAGATTGGTACGGTACCCATTGAACTTACAGAGCACAGTCGTCACGACCCACTATTTTCACAAAGCCCATCTCAATTCTATGCCAACGTAACGCATGCCCAAAGTGTCGTTGAACTACCTCCAAACAGTGTTTTAATAGGAAAGAACGATTACGAACCCATCCAAGCTTTCCGTTTCAAAGACAATGTCTGGGGAGTTCAATTTCATCCGGAGTTTACCGCAGATATCATGCGCTTTTACATATTCGAACGATTCGATTCATTAGAGGAGCAAGGGTTAGACATCAAGGTATTATTTGATAATATTCAAACAACACCTGATTCAAGAGCGGTACTCGATAATTTTATAACGCTATGTTTATAGATTCGACTGAATACGTCACATATGATGCGAAGCGTTTGCATCTAAATGATACGCTTCATTGGGATGTAACGACTCCTGAACTGGGTGATATTCATCCATCGCTATAAATAAAAACACCTTCCAATAAACGTAAATAACCATTTTATATTTTTTACCATGACATTACCTATAGATGTTAAAACCAAAATGGTTTAGATTGCTCAGACCGTATTTTTTGTTGTTTCGGTTGGCATTAATAAACTATTTTGGGGGCCATCATGGGCAGACTTCCATCCCACTCGACCGTACAAATACCTAACAGCACGGACGATGTTTTTCAGCTTGATTTTTCACCAAGTAAATTACAACAACGCATTCAACAACTGTTGGTTCCTGCTAATCATAATATTGGCCCAGTAATTTGGGAGGATAGCGAATCAGACGTTATTGTTCATATTGATACCCTACGCTTTGCCATCAAACCTGGCTTGGCTCTTTTTGAGATTCACTTGGAAGCTGACGATATCGGGCTAGTCCCAATGATTGTTCCATTTACCATTGGACGTAATGTTACATCCGCTTCATTAACTGTCAGCACAGAACATTTGCCTCGTGGCGAACAATTAATGACCCACCGCTGGGGAGAAATTGTTCAAGAGCATTTGTGGTATGCATTATTAGAGGCCGGTGAGCAGCTTAAAAACGATCAATTAAAAAACATCCGAGACAAAAATCAAGCAGCACAAATCAGCGGTATTCAAATCAGCGGTATATACAGCAATGGTAAATCAATTTCTTATCTTTACTCAGAGCCCGTCTCCGTAGAAGAAATCAAAGTGTATGCTAAGGCTATAGATGATGGTCTAATTCCGCCAAAAGATGACAATGAAATATTATCTCCTGTTCACCTAGATTGTTCATCAGATCAGGGTCCCCCCGACGACGAAACTTGCGAGTCAGAACCCCCAGCGCCTCAATTACCAATACTGATTCAACTTTGGCGAGAATGGCTCGCATTAATTCGTCAGACGTTACGTTTTGCAAAAAAACTAGCCTGGGTTGCTGTTCAAATAAGTAAGAAGCTCAAAAAGAAGTAATCTTCACATTTGATGCTCTTACTTAATATGCCTTATTGAACACGCACATTGCTCGCATAAAAACCAAGTACTTTCTAACGGATTATTCAATAATAATTACGGCTATTTCCATCAAAGTCGAATAGGGAAAATATCATGGGTGTTACTTTAGATCCCAACGTTGCAAAACTCGCAAAACTCATTGGATTACTTGATAGCAATGGTCTAAACGATCAATGGTTACAAAGCCCTCTGGATGAGTTACGAAAATCCTTCCGAGAAAACCATACCCTATTATTAGAATTGCTCGGCGATTTATTACAATCAACAGATGGTCAACTTCAAGGTATTCCAGGCCCCAATGTCGGTGACACCTGGTACCCTATTCCTGGCTTAGATCCTCAAATCCTGTTTATCACAACACGAACCTATGACAAAGCGGGTGATAATCACCTAGTTTTTGGCGTCGGTATTAACTGGGCCTACCAAGAGAATGGCAATGGCAACGGACTAAATGCCAATATCTGGGCAAAAATCCCGCTCCTTGATGTCAACACCAATTCAGACGCAGGCGATATAGAATTTGCTTTTGGCGCAGATGACTCACCTGTTCAACTCGCCTTCGATATCACTCACTCTGAGGGCTTTGGTGACAACCATATTAACTTTAAAGGTATAAAGCTATCTTCTGAAGTCTACCTAGATCAAGATCCACAACTTTCCATCCAAGTACAACAGCTATCTATCGGCGAAAAAGCTCCTGCAGATATTGATCTCACACAATTGGTTGATATTGAAAACATCGATGCAAACCAATGGTTTGATCTTATATTTTCTCTGCTAACAACAAAACTTCGTGGCATATCACCTGAAGTGAACCGGTTTCTGGATCACCTATTCCCTATTCTAGGACTTAGCGGAACAGGGCCTCTGATTAATTGGTTCCAGATACCGGATCTAGGCCTTGATGTCATCAAACGGTGGGCCTTGCAGCTTTTACAAAATGACTATGATTTATCCGATTGGCTGACACATTGGTATGACCTTCTTGGAGAAGCAGATCCTGCCGTCGTCCAAGGGTCAGGTACACGTATCGATCCCAAACGTGTCGCGTTCCCCCTAGGCAACCTAACGTTATGGGTCACCCTTGCGTACACGCAAAATAGCCAAGGCCATATCCAACTGTACCCTGGTATTATCGTAGGCACTGCAGATGCTGCCTTTGGCGTCTCCGAAGTAAAGCTCAACCTACAAAGCCGACTGGAACTATGTTGCATTACGCTAAACGGCCCTGATAGATTTGAGCCGTTGCCAACCTTTGATATTTGCGTACGTTTATATAACAACTCTGGTGAGTTGGTTGATGTTGACTTTTCTGGTGCAGGAGGAGAATTTGATTTCTTTGGACAGTTTTCTATCAAAGAGCTTCATGCCGGCATCGCACTTGATGACAACGGAAAAATTGCACCTAAATTTGAACTGATTGATGTTCGCTCCAAGCAAGGAAATTGGCCAACTCTCGATTTAACCGCTGGCCAAACTTTTATTGAAGGTTTAGAAGACATTGCAAATAGCGTCATTAGCGAACAAATTAATAACCTGCTTGGCACAGGGACAATAAGCAATCATGCAGGCAAACATATCGCTGCATTGCTGGGTATTATTCCACCCACAAGTGATGACACACCAGCCAACTGGCCACCCGCACTGGTTATCAGTACGAATAGATTATCAGCATTTCTTGGTAATCCGCTGTCCGCAATTGCCTGTTATCACGCTGAATGTATCGAAACACAACATAACGGCGCTCCTCTTTGGCGCTTTTTGTTGGAAGACCTGCAAGCCTTATTACGTCACAGTTCAATACCCAACCCTGTAATCACTGGCTCGGGCAGTGAAACAATACCATGGAAAGTGAGCTTATACAGCGGAGCCGAGGGAAACCTATTCCTCCAAGTATTTGCCGAAAATGACGTAGAGAGTTTACGCCCTCAACTTGATATTTGTTTACTGGTGCAACCTAGCAAAATAGACCTCTCTAGCAACGCCGAACTGCAATGCCAATTACTTGCCAACGTCATGCATTTGGATTTACCGAAACACAGCGAATGCCCAGGCACTGTGAATGCCACTTGGCTAGAAAGTATTACAGCTAATGTTCAGTTATTAGGAAAACCCACATTAGAAGCCTCAACCGGGCTTGGCTTAACCTTTAATGTTAATGGTGTTGATATAGGTTGCGCCTGGTCATCAAATAGCGACTTTTCTTGGTCCGTAGATATTGATACCTTTGAGGCTTCTTGGGACCAAGGAGTAGGTCAAACTATCTCCCTGCCCGGTCTTCAGTTTGGTGCGGGATTAGACCTACAATGGAATATCAATACTCTGGCAGCAGATCTCGGCATTAATATTGATGACTTCGCATTATTAATACGACTTTGTTTAGGCTCCTGGCTAGCAGAACGTGGCGGCTCTTTCGGCTTTGGTTTTGCTGCATTATTTGGGTTGTTCCCCAACAACGATTTCCAATGGCCTGAGTTACCTGACTTTCCAGGACTAGACTTACCGGATTGGAACAGCTCTGACACCAACAGTGGCAACAAAGCCTTCCCTTTCTCATTCCCCAGTGACTGGCCTCAGTTTAGCGTTCCTGATTGGCCTGCATTTTTCAACGATCCGTGGCCAGAGATAGCAGCCTATTTCAAGTTGCTCTTTAGTAAACCGCAATGGACGTTAACCACCTTTAATTTTCTAGGTGGTATGTTATTTGGTAGATTCCCTGATTTATCACTTCCTGACTGGGGCTGGGGAAATGAATCCGGTGACGGTATAAAGCTGCCTTCTTTTGATGATTTACCCTTTTCTGTCTGCGGTGATGGGACCTATGAAAACCCTTGGGCATTAAAGCTAAATATCACCAATGATAAACCCGTCGAGCTATTATGTTGGTTAGACCCCGATGGTCCACCGAGCGGTGATTGGAGCAATGTGGTTATCAACCTGCTCCCCAATCAATGGCAAGACATCGACGCCCTAATTGCGGACGCTGACTTTGGGAATTCCCAAATAGGTGTACTGCTACACTATTTGCGAGACCTTAACCCTCACGTAGCACAGGTACTGGCGGGCATTTCTGTTAATGTCGACATAGAACATGAGATAGATGACTTTCTCAGCAACGCGCTTAACACCTTAGAAGCAAGGCTCAACCTCAGCGATGGCATCGCACCGTTCACCAGTCAATTGGCACCGGAAGCGCTAGAAAATTGGACACAAGCGTTTGCCTTAGACGCGCTACCCGAAGTTAGTCACGATCAACAACTGAGTCATGAAGTTGTATTAACTACCATTGAAAATCAAATTAACACCCTCTCCGGAACTGACGACCTACCCATTTTATTATTAGGCTCATCCTGGGAATCAGAAGCGCAATGGTCAACGCTATTAGCTCGATTCTCAGGTATTCAAAGCGCTCACATAAATTTACGGGAAGCCGGTGTGGACCCCGAACAGATTAGCGTCAGTCAAACTGGCTCAGTTTTCACACGCGCCTATGTTGGTGATATTGCCGTATTTAACACGGCTCCTAGTCTTGACGATGTTGAGCGTATTATTCCTATCGCCAACTCAGATACAACGGTGCTAAGCCAGGCCCAACAAGTAGTACGTATCGTTGAACATATTCACAGTACACATAATAAAAAAGTTATTATTGTTGCCCATTCCCACACAGGACTGGCCGCAGTAGCCGCGGCACAGCGGGAAAACGACCTCGATGAAAGTCATCAAAAAATCGCGGGGCTTGTTACCATTGGCACACCGTTAATTAGCACGCCCCTGATATGGGCTCCCGAAGAACTCGCCATCGTTGACAACCCGCTGGCTGACCTACCTGTTGATTTTGATATTAAACACGGTATAGAAGAAGCTATTGCGTTCTTATCTCGACTTGATACCAATAATATCGGGCTTAATGAACTCGATCTAACCGGTATCGATGCAACAGGCCAGCTACAAAATGCTCTCAGCTTCCTTCAACGCGCTATCAGTAATGGGCTTTCCGACAACAATAGCAACACATTCCCTACTCATGCATTTGATGGTATTGACGAGTTAACAATATCCATCCCCTCACTATCTATCGCAACTCGATTACCATCAATCAATCTCACCAACCTCATTCTCAATTGGCTTAAAAACCAAATAAGCAACTTGGCAACACCGGATGAAAGTTACACTGCACCAACACACATCGGATTTGGTATTCGTACCGCATCCGATAACAAAGAAAATGGGTTTATCCTAAAACAACAATCACGTTTTGATATTTTCCGTACCGCACTAACCGACGCTACCACCAACACCAGTCAATACGTTACTCTTCCCCGTTTAAGTACCCGTTTACAGCTACTAAAAGAAAACGGTTGGCTAGTGGGTGATATCGCCAGTAACCCTCGAGTCCGCTGGGCTGAGTTTTCACTCATCATCGACCCCACAAGCACTCGCCCAAACGCCGTCCTCCATGACGCATTCCTTGACGGCGTTGCACTGCTTCGAACGGAATTACAGCAGGTGTTTGTTGATGTTCCAGGAGATACCTTTGATTTACAGGCAACACTACAACGATTACTTGATGCCATCATTCAAGAGATTTCACTACCAGAACTTAACCTAGAGCGTATTACTTGCATTCTCGACCTCTTGGTTCATTTTGACTTAGTCACAAAGACTAGCTCAATACAAGGAGACCAATACGGGTTTAACCTAGACGGTTGGCAAGCATTGCTCAATGATGCTGAGAATTATTTACGTAATCAACTAGCGCTTATTGTTAAAGATACAAACCGCCGAACCGCCCTAATAACGACATTACACGATTGTTTCGGGCTTAACCTTGACGTATTCCCCCTTGGATTGACGACCCTCTTGGGTGTGGATACGTCCATTAGTATCGAACCGAATCAACTGTGTGCATTACAAGAACTATTGGCGGCAATGGATCTTTTGCTACCCAGTAGTACTAACTACGACTTTAATTTTCCAGCATGGATTGATTTGTTTACCAATCCAGAAGCCTACCTAAAAACGCTATTCGATGACCTGTTAACCGACACCACATCAATCAATCAATTGATGCTGTCCATTAACAACAAGTTATCATTGGACAATATTACACTACCCAATATAACCATCGAATTATCACCTCTGTTCAATATCCAGTTATCTGCCAATGGCATTTATCGTTTTTGCTACACGCTACCAAGCGCCGCACTGAATGGACAATTACAGGGGCAATGTTGTGTCATCATTGATTTACCACAACAACAAATTCGGGCAGAGGCCACTGTGGGGCCAACCGCCTTCGATCTGGCTGTCAAACTTGATGCCTGCTGCAAATTGGGCGTCGACTTAGAACTCGATTTTAGCTATGACATATCACTCGCTTTTGGAACACAACTTCCCAACGCCTTGCCCTACGGATATGACGACCTCACAGTATTATCCGTTGCCTCAGGTGTAGCAGTTCCCCTACCTGATGTCTCAGGCCGCATGGGCGAACTTCTACCGCGTTTTTTGTTAAACTCAACACTTTCGACATTACTAGAGTCCTTTGCTTTCACTAACAACGACCTTGCAAAGTTCTTTGTTTGCTTGGGCCTCGGTTACCAACGCCACCCATCAGGTCCAATCCGTTTACGCCCCATTGATGGCTTAATTCAATCCCCTCATAGCTGGTTGTTATCACAACACGTTCTGGGAACCAACATAGAAAACCAGTGTTTTGATGGAGAAAAAGCCTGTCAATTACTACAGCATTTAGCCAATGCATTCAACATTAGTGATGCCAGCAACAATATCCAATTACCCTACGGGCTGTCACTTGCATGCTCTGGTTCATCTGGATTTTTACTCACACTATCCAGTGTCTCACCTATTGCCATATCAGCAAATGACACTCTCGACCTTAGCCTTGCGTTAACCGTTGGCCATCAATGCCAAGTCGGGGTGTCCGGTAACATCGCTCTGTTATTTGCATTACCCGACCCCGTTGACGGCATTGATTTATGGGACAGCCTTGGTTTTAATCTAGGCTTTATCAATGATAGCTTTACTGCATCCGTCTCAATCGACGACAAACAACTACAACTATTACCATTTTCAGATTGGACATCCTTAATCGACTTATCTGACGGTGGATTAAAACTATTAAATACTGCACTCGATGCGCTGCTGACAGAGCTAGAAAGTGATGCTGACCTCAACGCGTTTATCACCCAGTTACGAGCTTTACTCGTTTTACTGGATTTAAACACACCAGCAAAGATCGACCTCTGTTTAAACAACCCTTTAGCATGGCTAGAGAATCGTTTGAGCACCGTTAATATCACCGGCGTTCTGACGGGAATAAACAATGCACTAATGCTGCCACTAGGCGGTAACATTACTGTAACGGGTAACAAGCTGGTCTTTACCGACGGCAATCTCACCCTCTGTATAGGTAGAAACACAACCAAGCTAGGCGCATGGTTATCACTCAGTGATGCGGAGCTTGGCCCAATATCCATCTCAGTTAATATTGGCCTTGAAACGCTTAACCTCAATTCAACACCCGATCTAACGCTAGCACTTGATTTAGCATGCACAAACCCATTAATTGTTCTTAGTGGCCAAGAAATATCACCCTCAATATCTTTTGAAGTTGATAACACCTCAACCTTAGTCATTTACCCATTAGGCGATATTTTTTCGAACAATCAATTCCGATTAGATCTATTACCTACTATTCAATTTGCCTGTAACGAAACCTGTATTACTGAATTATTCAGGGATTTACTGCTGCCATTAACACTAGAAGTATTACTCGATACCGATGCAATCAGTGATTTCTTACGCCAAGATTTGCCATCCATCAATGGTGTAAGCTTAGGTAGCATTCTTGTAGATTCAAACCTACTCAATGAGGACAACGGCTCTTTTGATTTCCATTTCCCCTACTCAGATATATCCGCAGAAGACATTCTTTATCGATTGTTATGGAGTGTTCTTAGCAGTCTCAACAATAAGAGCTTATTTGACGGTGCCATTGAAATTGTCACCAAAACACTTTCCAACCAACACACCCACTACGGTGTCAGAGTCAGCTTGCCTGATGCAACACTCGTTGAAGATCCTGAGTTCAAACTATTACTCGGTAACGAATCACCCGATTGGCTAGATCGAACCGACGGCCCATCGCGTGCCGACGGCGGCTTGTATTTTTATCTACCCACCGTTGACGAACGTCCTGCTGTTATCAACATAAACACTGTAAGTTTACTACCCGAAATTGAGTTGGTTAACTTTGGTGTGGAGTTAACAGGCAAGAACGATCAACCACTATTAGATAGTAATGGGTTTCGACTAGATGGTGCGAGAGCATTATTGTACTTCAGCATTGCTTTTGACGACGGCGTAGATATAGCCCTTGGGGCTAGCGCCACCATCATGCAAATGGGTTTGCCCATCGGAAATGCCGGGGGCAACGTTATCGGTCAAAACCTGCTATCCAGTGATGCCGGTAGTGGCGGTGAAAACACCGACGTTAATCCAGCCTTCAGTGTTGAAATCTCCTACTTTGAAGAGTTAGACGTCCGATTAATGGGGCGTGATGCAGGAGCCACAGAAATTTGGTTCCCTATTCAAAAGACGTTTGGTCCTATTCATATTGGACAAATTGGGGTTAAGTGGCATGACACCGGTAACGGCCCAGGGAATAAAGCGTTAGAAATCTTATTAGATGGTGGTGTGTCCCTCGCCGGGCTCAACGTATATGTGGATGACTTAGGTGTTCGTATTCCCATCGCATCAGCCAGCGATCTTTCCACGTGGTCCCTAGGGTTAAAAGGTCTTGGGGTTTCCTACGTTGGAGGTGGCGTTAAAATATCCGGTGCATTACTAAGAGACAACGACCAAGGTACTGCTTACAGCGGAGCCGTATTAGTCGAAGTTTCCGGTAAAACATTTACGGCCATCGGCTCTTATGCAAAAGACCCAGTCACCTCAATGTTTGTATTTGTATTATTGCCAATCACCATTGGAGGGCCGCCCTATTTCTTTATCACTGGACTTGCCGGTGGGTTCGGTTACAACCGAGGCCTTAATGTTCCTCCCGTTGAAGATATTCCAGAATTCCCATTAATTGAAGCCGCTCGCGGCAGCAGTGCCTTTAGCAATGACCCTTTATCAGCATTAAGTCGCCTGGGAGACGCTGTTCCTGTTAAACGGGGCTCATATTGGATAGCTGGAGGCATAAACTTCTCCAGCTTTGAACTCGCAAAATCCACTGCGTTAGCATATATACTATTAGATCGCGGATTCGAGGTAGGTATTCTCGGCATCACTCGGATGGAATTGCCCGAAGAAAACCCTTTAGTAAACTTAGAATTGGCTCTGAAAGCACGTTTCTCAACCCGTGACGGCGTATTATCGGTTGAAGCTCGTTTATCTGACAATTCCTGGTTATTTGACAGAGACTGCCGTCTCACCGGAGGCTTTGCTTTTTACGTTTGGTTTGGTGGCCCCAACCAAGGGGATTTCGTAATCACCGTCGGAGGTTACCACCACCGCTTTAACAAACCCCCTCATTACCCTGACGTACCACGTTTAGGGTTCAATTGGCGAGTTTCATCAAAAGTCACCATTAAAGGGGAATCCTACTTTGCACTAACTCCCTCGGCAGTAATGGCAGGAGGTTTATTGGAGGCCGTTTATAAATCAGGTAATTTAAAAGCCTGGTTCAAAACATGGGCACACTTTTTAATTGCCTGGAAACCTTTTGCCTACGCCATCGGCTTTGGTATCAGTATTGGCGTATCGTATCGTTTGCGTATCAATCTATTGTTTGGATCCATTACAAAAACATTTAAGGTTGAGCTAGGAGCATCCGTTGAAGTATGGGGACCGAAGTTCAGTGGTATTGCCACGATTAATTGGTGGGTTATCTCCTTTGATGTACGCTTTGGTGCCAATGTCGGAAAAGATAAAAAAGACGCTATTAGCTGGGATACCTTCCGTATCGAGTTTTTGCCAAAAGACATTAAGGACATCATTAGCGCAGACGTTATTACCGGAACACTGGTTGATGAAAAAGGTGAAAATGACACAGAAAAAGTCAGCCCTTGGATCTTGCAACCCGAATTTCGTTTCAGCACATCCACCGTTATTGCCACCAATAGATTTAATTTATTTGGCAAAAAGGATATCTTTCGGGGCGATGTTGATATTCGCCCAATGCATAAAAATCACGTACTGTCCTCACACCACATTCACATTAAGCATAATAATGGTAACTCTGTATTTGAACTTACCGAGGAGGATGTTGATCCAGTTAGCTTGGGGAATGATACCTGGCGGTTCACCACCGATAACGACGGCTTTATTGATGTATTACTAAAGACCGAAAAAGCCCCTGCTGCACTATGGGACTTTGAGGATGGCGAACAAAAAGCAGATGCCAAAACCATTAATACATTTACCGGTGTAGAAATTATTGCGGAAATCGATGAGAATCGAACAGGCATTGAAAAAACCGGACAAATCCCTGTTAAGGATATCATCGAACGGGGTATTCACCCCTTACCATTTTTCCAAGAATTGGCGGATAGATCTGATGTGCAAAGTTTCAGTGATACTGCTGATTTAGCGTTACCTCATCATACCGATGCAAGAGGCATTTTTGTCGCAGCCAGCCAACTACTTGGCCCTGTGTGGAATGATCGCAGAAACAGTTTACTTGATCAATTAGACGCACTCGGGGTTAACGTAACGCAAAACGAAACGTTACGCCAAAGCCCCGAAGCATTAAGCAGAAATGTCACTTCACCACCCAAAATTGTCAGCCTATATGAAGGTATGGCAAATGATGCAATTCCGTCTACAGAAATTGACGTAATTGAAGTACTTGAAATTGCTCCCATCCAATTAGTGCCATTAACACCGGCATTAATAGCAATTCTCAAGCAACGCCCTGAGCCCGTTGTTAGCGTTCGAAAATCACAACCTACCCGCGTGACGAATCGTGTTAGCGACATAGAAAATTCCCGCAACCAAGTCATACCGAGAATTAAGGTTAACCAAAAGCTTTCACAAAAAGTTTTTGGTGCAAAACTTAATCGCGTCTCATCACCAACACAAACAAAACAAAGTATCGCGGTAAGCCAACGCGGTGAGTTTGTGCTATCGGGTCACAGCACATCACGAATAAGACAACAATTTAGAGCGATAGAGAAAATCAGCATTGTGACTGAAATCCCAGTATCCATAGCGCCAGAAACCGTAGCTCCAGCATCTGCAGTATCAGCAGCTACAAGTCGGACAAACACAGAATCTCACCAACCGCAGCGTTCACAATCCAATGTGATCAACGCGGGAACGACTCAAGTGTGGAATTTGCCTTCTCGAAATACTCGAGGCGTACAGTCCATGATGCATATATCTGGCAACCAAGGGGTTAAAATTTCAACCCTTAACCGAGGTGGTGTACTACTAACAGAAAAAGAGTTTGGGCCAGGGAATCATCAATGGCAACCACCCCACCAAACTGCCCGAATTGCTATTACCGGCTTAGGAAAGATCCAATCAGAAAAACTCAAAGCCTCACAAGCGGCAACCATGGGAGCCATAACATTAGGCGAATCCAACAATGGCTTTTCGGCAGTTGGCTGGCAACAACACAGCCAATTGGTACAGGTTTCCAAACTTACCTTGTTGGGTCGAGGCGCGGTTATTCACTTAAACGCTCCTCTAGAACTAACGCGTAAAGGCCGCGTGGTACGTCAAGCCATTGTGGATGCGGCAGACATCACCCGAAGCAACGATACGCTTGAAACACTACTGCCCAGCAATGTGGATTTAGTCTGCATTCAAATCCAATCAACTTCTGCGCCTACAAACCAGGATATTTCGGAAGCATTCGGCATCAGTAGCCCCGAACTTGTTTTGTCTGACAAACCTTTATCCATTGTTGGTGCTCAACATACCCTACTGGTCTATCAAGTAGAAGGCTGGGCCTACACCAAGAGCAACAGCACAAGTAACGACAAGGGCAACGACAAACTTGAATCACCAAAAAGCGTGGCTCGTATCGGTACTACCACCGGCACTACGACCAGCTTCCCAAACAATGATGGGCTTAGAGTGACCGGCGTATTTGGCTTGCAAGGAGAACGACATCAGTGGATGAAACGCCTTACCGAAAATAGCGCACTACCTATCGTGGAGAATGGCCCACTGTCACCAGCAGGTCAAACAGCCATTCAATTTATTGTAGATAATGGAGAGCAACGATGAGCAACCAACCCAACGAAGGTAGTGTGATTTTTTACGATAGCTGCCCTCCACCCTTAAAAGCTGGTGAATATACGCTAGAGGTCACACAACAATTACAAGAAGCTGATGACCCTGGTAGCGAATCAACAACCTACACACACATCGATAAACAAGGTAGCAACCCTTTACCTGATACCCAAGCCTCTGCGTTTGAAATCACTGGACCACGTTTTTTATTACAAGCCGATGAAATTCACGCTGTTTTCCCGCCCGCTAATGCCGATGGCCCCTTTGAAGGCCGTCTCCCGTGTGCCGTATTAAAACGTCGTACATTACCTTGGGAACGAACCTCTGGCACCACTAATACAAGCAAACAACCTTGGTTAGCATTGTTACTATTTACTGAAGATGAAGTTACTTTGCTTGACCCTCCGTCCTGCACTGTCGGAAGTGTCTTATCACATAAACCCTTTAGCTGGGTTGGTGAGCCAGCAGACAACGCAGCAAACACGTTATACCGCACACTTAACAACACTGAAAAAAATAAGGGCTGCCTCGGCATTGAAGTCCCCATTTCCCTTTTTCAAGAGGTTGCCCCGCTAAAAAGTGAGCTTTCCTTGCTCACTCATGTTCGTCAAGTTAACACCGATGACAAAGAGTTATTAGGTCAAGATAAAGACGGTTGGTTTTCTGTTGTAGTCGCCAACCGAATGCCATTAAGTGGAAAAAAATACATTGCGTGCTTAGTATCATTGGAAGGCCAAGAATCTCTACTACCAACAGAACACGCGGAGCTTACGCAACCACGCAATGCCACGCCAGGAATTGGCGTGTCCCAAGAGCTCAGTTATCGAACCCACGTTAGAAAAGCCCTGTATAACAACAACACATCCATAAACGTCACAGCTCGGCCTGCACTTAACCCTCTAAGTGCAAATCCTGTAAGTGAAGGTCCTGCAAGTGAAAATCGTGCAAATAGAGTTCGCTCCACGATGGAACATGCCTCAGCACCTAGCCCCTCGATAGAAAACTCCTCATTAACAGCGGCGGCAACACACAATGATGATTTCGCACTGCCTAATGTCTCCATTAATGAGGGTATTACGCCGAGAGCCACAGGGCTATATGAACATGTAGAAATGGCATCATGGTTTACCTATAACCCGAACATAGGAACCCTTACGACCCCTGCTCCCACACTTAAATTAATTTGCTTAGCGCGATGGTCCTTTCAATGCGAAGGAAAAGGCGACTTTGAAGGCTTAATGAAAGCACTGCCTGAATCCGGAGGCATTGGGCTCGTCGGTATGACAGAAGCCCAATCAACCAATGAAATGACCACGCCCTCTAACAAACACAATGTTGCATTAGATAGTGGTCACATTCCACTGCAACACCAAACACGCGATGGTGAACAAAAAACCAGCTTCTATCGTGGCCCATTAGTACCTGCGGGAATACAACGAAACATTAACGAAGGCCCCTATCACACATCCGATCAAGCCCGTCGTATTGACCCACTCACTGGGCTTGAAAATCTTGGTTATGCCTCCGCTTTTGAATTGGGCCGCCTAATGGCACTAAATGATTCCCGATTCGCATTGGAATTACTCAAATGGCGCCGAAAAGGTCACCAGCGAGCCTCCAAATTAATTCAAGGGGCTCTTATTCAGCGTAAACTTAAAGATCTAATCCCAAATTTTGATCCTAGAGAATTCTTAGACCATCGACGTTTGATTGATGAACTTTTAGGAGATGTTGCACCCCGAATACTAACAGATGATTTATTGGGTACCTTAACTGATCCTACTGGGCTTCTAGACATAATGGACAGGCTACCCGGATTAGACGGCCAAATGGTAATGGAAGCACTGGGCCTGGAAGCACATCAAGTAGAAGCTATGTTAGGCATAGATCTTCAGTCAGGACTATCTACTGGAGGTTTAATTAATCACGGTAATCTTATTGATGAAGTCGGTTTAACAAATGAGACGGTGCTTGCGGGTGGTTTTGAAAACCTATTAAGTAATGCCGAAGCTGAGTTTGGCCACCTAAATGCTGATCACATTAATGAACTGGGTGATTTTGACGCATTCGAAATAGAGGGGCCACAATAATGAAAAGTTGGAATAATTCAGACGTATTTATCAAAAACCTCAACACTCTTTCCATCGAAGACTACAGCAGTTCAGTTTATGATAAAACCGAAGCGCCCTTACCCGAACACCTCAGTGATTGGTTAGGCCGATTACGCTTACTTTACGGTTTGCCTTTTGACTATTTAATCCCTGATGAACGACTATTACCTAACGAATCCATTCGTTTCTTTTATATCGATAGAAACTGGACAGACAGAATGGTAGATGGAGCCCTCAGTGTTGGTAAAACTACAAGTCGAGAGTTCGCTCACCATCACGCTGTATTTAACACTGTCAGACGAGCCCTTGATGATGAAGAACGCATCATCCGCCAACGCTTAAAAAGTAATACTCCGACGCAATTAAAAGGTAATGCCGCTGACATGACCGGCTTCCTATTTCGGTCACAAGCCGTTTCTGGCTGGACGGGGCTCGAAGTAAAAGCCTATCGAGGTGGTAAGGCAACACCAAACAACGCATTACGTTTATTACGTATGGATCGTTTAGGCCCCGACATTTTATTGTGCCTATTTGATGGTATCCCTGACATCGTTGACATCGAGGAACCCAGAGAAGGTATACAATTTGGTGTTGATATAAATCTCGACAACAATAGCAATATTCAAGGGACCGAGGAAAATCCCAGTGGTTTCAGCCTAAAGCTTCGCCATATGGAAGGTAATTCGGCGGGTTATGAAGTCGGCTGGAAGGTAGATGATGTCCCCATTGATGGCATCAGCCAACCTTACACCGTCAGTGTTCCTGTTCGAGAAGCCAACCCACAGGTTCTTCACATTGATGCTTTACGCGACGCCATTGAAGAATCATTAGGCCAAATAAAAACAGCTGAGGGTAGCAACTTTTCATTTGATGGTACCGTTAGCGCCGCCGAGCTTAGCGTACAAATGTTACAGTTCCCTTATCAACAGCGATTCGAAGGCGCTGGTAAACAAGCACCTTTGGATAACATGCCGGAATTTGATTTAGTCAGTCATTACAAAGGCTCAACTATTAGTATCACTACAGCAATAAAAAAATTAGATGCGAAAGAAATCACATTGCTAACCGAAGAAGCATTCTCTAACGTCACCCCGCGAGGCGGCCAATGAAACGTAATAGTAAAATAGATCAAGCCTATCGAAATATGACGTTAGCAGAAGGTATCACTGCAAACTCAATTAACTCCCATGATCCGTTATTATGGCAAGGGCCTAGATTACTTGTTCCAGTCGAACTTGATGTGCTAGTAGTTGATGAATCGAACGAAAACGATACCTGGGCGAACGTCCTTTTTAATACCGAAAACATTGCCGGATTCAACCAAGAAAAAAACAATTATAATGGAAATGGCAATAGCATCGATACTGGCGATACTAGTGTAAATAGTGATAACAGTACCAACAACAAAGAACAAGTCCGTGGCGGTCGCCAACCCTTTAATACCTACAGCTCCCGAGAACGTGGAGTTTACCTACACTGGTCACTTCCCGATGGCTTGACGCAAGGTAAAACACTATCCGAAGACGACCCTGAACTTCCACCAACGGAAGCGTCCAATATACAGCAAGAACAAGTCGACCTAGAAATCACAGAAAACACGGAATTCCCATTAGTACCCGACCGCTGGTTAGTGGTTCGTTTTGCGCCAGGGGCCTTACCCAGCAGTAAACGTATCGTCAAAGCATGGGTTATCAAAAGCGAAGAACAAAACAAAGCAGATCGCATTGTACCATTAGGCAATTTTGTCGAGGACCGGGGCAATAATAATGACCGTTGGTTTACCGCCATTGGCGAAGGCGATCCTGGCTACGCTGCTTATTACGATAATGTTGAAGGCATGTTAGGGTTTTATGATGACATGAACGGTATTGCCCATGGACCCATCAGCTACATGATTAATGGCTGGTATTCCGACAAGGATGATGACCCCCTTTATCAATCCACATCAAAAGATGCATGGCGAGAAAAACTCAATGCTCTTGGGTGGGCACTATCCAGTAATACCGATGATGCAGAGGAACGACTCAGCACATTAGAAGAGAATAGAAAACACAAAGAGCTATTTGCAGGATTACGCGTTGAATACGGTGATTCCACACAACCTCAACCTTATACCCTATGGGATAAGGCTACTCTCTATCCAGAACGAACAACACCGTTTGACACGATAATAGAGGATGCGGTGACAGTAGCCTCCACCGCAACACTTTCAGCTACATCAAAGGCATCAAGCAACGTTTTATTTACAGACACATTATTCGATAATGGTGCATTAAACATTGCCAACACCGTACTAAACAATGCTTCCAATGGGTTTTCCAGTAACCATTCTACATATTTCTCAGACACCATTGCCGGATTGTCAGAGCTTTCCGAGCAAGTATTTGTTGCCGCTGATCTGAGCTTCCTTCGCCACTGGCCTCGCCAAATGTTATGCCATAGCATGACTTATGGTATAGCTTGGAAAAACCAAGGCGGCGCTTATGATCCCGCACATTCAGGCAAACCCAACCCTAACAAGATCACCATCAGTGTTGGCAACACGGGTGTAGAAGCGTTATCAGCATTATTAGCAGAAAAAGCCAATCAACGAAACGCCGAACGAATTTACAACAGTTACCATTACGGCATGTTACCAGAGCTGCAAGAGCAGGATGGCCTAGCAATGCTGGAATCCCTCTTACATTCTGAAGATTTTGAATCTCGCCCCGGTGGTTTTGTTACCGATAGCATCATGGAAGGTGATGCATTCCCCAACCTTTCAAGTACCGAAGCCAATCAAATTAAGAAGCCCCCTCAACCCAACAAACGCCCCATCGCTGAAAGGGCAGGTAAACAAGCCACGCTGAATCGCAACAAGAATAACGACACAAAAAACAAAACGGTCAAATCTACGTTCTACGTTCGAAAAGATCATATTGTATATGCCAAAGAAGATATCAAAAAACGCAAAGGTCGACCGCCATTCAGAAGGACTCCAACCCCTCGCCGCTCTGTCGCAATTCGAAAATCAATGCCACGTTACTGGCAGCCCAAAGACCCCGTGATTTTATTTTCTGAGGCCAAGCGGGGTTACAAACACGGAGAAGACAACCGCTTTACGGAAGAGGGTCAACTGCTATGTCGCCTCACGGGTGAAACGGTTACTGCTGTCGGCGTGAATATTGGGCACCCCATCAACGTTCTTAATGATGTCATTATATCCAAGACAAAATACGACGTAAAACCACAACACCTCTGTGATAGAAAAATACCATCAGGGCAACTACCAAGAGAAAGCCAAGCGCTTTTTAATGAGGCGCTACTGTTAGATTTGGACAATGCTAACATTGCCGCACATCATGTACAGGGACTTAAAACCTCCGGTGACCTCGATAAACAGTACCCTAAACACCAACACACCCTAGATAGTCTCACTGAAAGCATGCTGACACAGCGATACCAGGTTAAAGTCTCATTATCAAAAAACCTGTATGTCAATCCAGAACTTGATGCACAAATAATAACAAACTCCTCAGATATTGAAGGCCTTCAACCTTCAGAGTTTGCCCAAAAACCATGGCGTAAACCTTGGATGCCTTTACACATGGACTGGCAAGTAGAATGGATACCCAATACAAACTTCCGTGCGGAATGGTCGTTGGATGAGCACGATTACAATACAAACACCGCCAATGATACCCAAGCGAAAAATACAACCAATGGTATTGTCTACCAAGGATCAACACTATTAACTCCTACCGTCACTCGCAGTATGGCGGATCGACTTACTAAGTTCATCGAAGAGGAAGACCAAGCCGAAGATGATTCCGCTGCTGATATTGCGAACGATGCTCAAGAGCGAGTACTTGGAGAATTACGAGAAGCCATTAACAATCTTGATGTTCTATCCGGTAACATTTCCGGTTTTCATGATTATTTGTTGGCCCAAGTAGATGACTACCAGTTCTCCCCTATTGTCGATAATCAAAACAACGTGATTAACGAGAAAGGCCTTGATCAATTAGAACAAGAAAAACGCGCTATTGATGAGCTGCCAAAATTCCCGGTAAGAGCTGGGCACTTTCGTATAAAAAAATTACGTATCGTTGATACCTTTGGTCAATTTGTTGATATGAAAGAACAGCAACTCAACAACCCAATAAAAGCAGAAGATATAGAAAGCAGTCCAAGCACGCCTGATGTAATGCGTTTAGCGCCGCGCATCGTTCAACCGAGTCGTCTTATGTTTCGTATGATTCAAGCAGAGAATGATCAACGAGATGCGACCAAGGAAATATCGCCAATCTGCGGCTGGCTACTGCCGGATCATCTTGATGAGGCGTTGGAATTCTACGACCCTCTCGGTAACAACTTAGGTCAAGTTCAACGCCGACGACCCAATTCTGGTGACATCATCAGCACCTCAGTGGAATGGCAAGGTGTACCTGGAAACCCAGGGGCTTTCGGTGCACCTCCCAATGTTGGCAATAACCATTTGCAGGGTGTTGTAAATGGCTTGTTAGCAGCGGGTGAGCATGATGCTCAGCGAGCATTGCAAACTAACGCGGAAGAAGCGGCAACTAACAACTCAAAAGACACCGCATTAGGTGCGATGTTAAGAATGATTGACTCTACCTTGTGGACTGTTGACCCTCTAGGGCGCGAAGGTAACGAACACCTATCGGTATTGGTCGGTCGTCCATTAGCGGTGGTACGGGCAAGTTTGCGTTTAGAAACCATGCACTTGGAAACGCAAGGCGACCTCAGCAGTACTGCTTTTGATGTTCGGCTCGGAGAACTGACCCGCTTAGGCGATGGTTTGGTTGGGTACTTTATTAACGATGATTACAGCCAGTTTTATCCCATCCATGAAGAAATCGCCAACCAAACTCGCCCCTCACGTCCACACCACGGCTATTTAGGCGCCATTCAAACCACACACGACTATTACAGTTCATTTGCCAGTAAAGCAGAGCCGGTTAAACACCCCTATATTAACGAGAGTCCGCTAGTTAAGGTTCGCCCTGTTGCTCCTGGCATGGCAGACCCAGCATCGAAAAGTGTCATGCTTACATTGATTGTTGATCCTCGAGGTGGTGTACATGCAACCAGTGGCATCTTACCGAGAAAGAAAATTGAACTGCTACGCGAACATGTGTCAACGGCATTGGAAAATATGTCAATTACATTCTGTATCGGGCCTATCCTGAGTAATCCAGAAACCATACGCATGCCATTGCCATCAGAAATCCAAGGCAACTGGAGCTGGGTACGTAAAACAGGGTTAACCGTTTGGGATGAAACAACGGTAGTGAATGCTGTACCTGATCCAAAATTGACCCATACTGCCGCAAAAATCCAGGAGGGGTGGCTTAAACTTTCAGGAGCAGAGAAGGCAGAAGAATAGTCTTAAGTGATTACGTTCCGGCTAGAATAAAAAAATGGCAACGATTAAGCGTTGCCATTTTTTCGTATTAATCGAAGACAAACTGCGCGGGCTTTTCATCTTACTCATTCTGTTAATGAAATACGGCCGTAGCTCAGTCAGTGTCATACCGTAATAGCTTTGACTATTTCAACAATCGCGGGGTGTTTAAGCCGTCGTTCAGGCGATACTGCATAATATTGTTCTTTAAGTTCATCTGTCCTGCCGATAATTTTGACCTTGTATTGTGAAACAATATGATCCTCAATGAGCGTCGGCCCAATAAACACACCGTAACCCGATTGACCAAATGATTTCATCAACGCGCTATCATCAAATTCGGCGACAACATTCGGTACTATGCCGTACTTTTCCAGCCATAATGATAGGCGTTGTCGAATAGCCGCTTTTTTTCCCTGCATAAGAAAGGGCTGTCCTGACACTGATTGTGGAAAGTTTTTTCGGCATTCCGTCGCCAGCTGTTTGGTTGCAAAAAATGTAAGGCCGCTTTCAGTGAGCTGATGGTTATAGGCTTTCACGCAACTACCCGGTGGAAGCGGTTGGTCTGTTAATATCATATCCAATTTATTGACGGCTAACTCGGCCAACAAACTATCCTGATCGCCTTCATGACAAATGAGACGTACAGGCTCATCCATATTCAACACTGGATTTAGAAGCTGATATGCGAGCATTTTGGGGATCACATCAGTGATACCCACCGTAAATGTCAGCCAGTAACTGGGTTCCTGTGTAGCAATAACATTTTTTAGTTCATCACCTAATTGAAAGATCTCATCAGCATAGCTGTAAATCATTCGCCCGATTTCCGAAAGCTGTAACGTTTTCCCCTTTCTATCAAACAACAAGGCACCTATATTAGCTTCAAAAGTGGTAATTTGGCCGCTAATTGTTTGTGGTGTTACGTTTAGCCCGGTACTCGCTTTGGCAATACTTCCGTCCGTGGCAACAGCATAAAAATAATAGAGGTGATTATAATTTAGTGGTGTCATGGTTTTTAAGCCCAGGGCCTACAAGTAGTGTATAGGTAATGTGTTTCCCCCTGGGGCTCTCCTATATACGCGTCATCGAATAAAGGTAAGAAATAAGTATGCGGAAAGGATTACTGCAACCCACATCACCATACTGCCAGCGGGATAAGTACGTGATAGTAGGTTGCTGATACCTCCGTTTTTTTGGTCGATAAAACCTAAGCAACGATCAAGCATGCTTAAAAAGCATTTACGTAACGCTCCGTCTACTCTCCATATGATAGAAAATGTTTTTTGTAATACATTTGGAACCGCTCGTCGATATATCCAATCAAAATCCAAATTGGTGGATCGCAATTCGGGTGGGTATTTGCCCTTGAGGTTAAGCCAAACAAAGGCCAGCGCCGAGAAGAACAACAACTGCGTTTGGGCTAAGACATGCGTTGCATCATAAGGATTGTAACCGGTGTCGTAGGGCAACAAAGAGTACAATGCCGAAGGATAGATGCCAATCGCGATACAAAGACCTGCTGCAATCGTCATCGCTAATACCATGTTGTTCGGTGGATCATTTGCTCTAATCCCCGAGTCATGGGCAAAGAACGCAAAATATGGAATTTTAATACCGGCGTGGTGAAATACACCGGCTGAAGCAAATAACAGCATTAACCATATCCAGTCGTGGCCGTTCTCTAAGGCGGCGGACATCACCATCGATTTACTGACGAAACCACTGAATAGTGGAAATGCGGAGATGGATGCAGCTCCTACAATACATAACACGGTTGTCTTGGGCATCGTTTTGTAAAGGCCGCCTAAATCAGAGCCGTTGATACGACCTGTCATATGTAGCACCGCCCCCATCGACATGAATAACAAGCCTTTAAAAATGACGTCATTAAACGCATGGGAAATTGCACCATTGAGGGCCAGCGCGGTACCAATTCCGATTCCAACAACCATGAACCCAACCTGATTAATAAGGCTATAGGCCAGTACGCGGCGTAGGTCATTTTCGATCACTGCAAAAAAGATGGGGAAACACGTCATAGCCGCACCAATATAAATCAGGAGTTCAGTGCCTGGGTATCCACGGGCCAATGCATAAACGGCTACTTTGGTGGTAAAGGCGCTGAGAAAAACGGTGCCCGTAACGGTTGCTTCTGGATATGCGTCTGTAAGCCAGTTGTGAGCCATGGGAAAAGCGCATTTAATACCAAAAGCAATAAAGATTAGCCATCCAGCAATGCCATCAAGACCAATATAGTCAAATTTTAGGGTGTCGTGTTCAGCCACATAAAATAGAGCCCCCACCAATAAAATGACGCCTGATAATACGTGTGTGATCAGGTAGCGTAATCCTGCAGCGTAGGAATTCTCAGTTCTACGTGCCCAGATTAGAAAGACAGAGGTAAATGCTAAACACTCCCAAAAAATGAATAACGTTAATAAATCACCTGCAAACACGGCTCCTAGGCCGCTTCCTGCATACAACATTGCTGCCACTTGCTGCATGGTGTCACGGACATGCAGGGAGTAAACAATGGCTATTAGCGCTGCAATGTGAAATACATAACCAAAGATAAGACTTAACTTGTCTACGCGATAAGGAAATAGCTCATAATCGAAAAATGCGAATTGCAGATAAACACCTTCAGGCATCCCCCAAAGATGAAGCCCACTTAAAATAGGCGTTGCCACCATGATTGCGCCACGTAATGCACCTCGGGTGAAAAGTGCAATGAGTGCACCGATAAAAAAAGGAACAAATGGGGGAATCTCAAGCATCCACATCGTGACCTCCTATTTTCGGTGTATTTTTTTGTGTCAATTCGCCACTGAGATTCTCATCAGCATCCAGCTTTCCCTCATGACTACCCCCTTCAGTACAACCAACTTTGGAATCATAGTAGTCTTCGTCTCGCATAAGAAATGTACGCATCCAGGTAGCAACAAGTACAAGGACGACGCAGCCCACAAAACCATAGATAGGGTAGAAAGCCCATAGATTTTCCCAACTGTGTACGACATGACGATGGATCACAAAATCCAGAACAACCAGAATCGCACAAATCACGTAAAAACAATTCAACAGTCGTTTCACATTTTTGGGATGGTCAAAAAAGTGTTTTTTCTCATTTTCCATGAGTTAGTCCTGGGTACTCTAAAATGGCCGTCGATAATTCATACAAGGGTTGCGGATATATAAAAAGGATTAAGCAACCCAGCGTAGTGATACATATCGCGATTAATGACGCTAATGGTGCTTCCTTTATCTCGACCTTAGCTAAGGTTCGTTCTTTACCTTGCTCATCGTTACCAAGCAGGTTGGGAAAAAAGGCGCGAATCGGTATCGGTAATAAATATGCGATGTTGAGCAAAGAGCTGGTCATAAGCACCATCATTAGCGCCCATTGCTCCGTCTCTATGGTCCCCATTAACAAAAACCATTTACTCCAAGTGCCTCCGGCTGGCGGAACACCAATAATACTGAGGCTCGCAATAAAAAAAGCTGCCATGGTGATCGGCATTTGTCGCCCAAGGCCGCGCATTTCGCTTATTTTTGATTTATGTGCCGCGACCAAAATAGCACCAGCACAGAAAAACAATGTAATTTTACCGAAAGCATGCATCGCAATATGCATGGAACTGCCAATGACACCTGATGAGGTTGCCAGCAATGCACCAATGGTGACATAACCCAGCTGACTTATTGTTGAATATGCAAGTCTTGCTTTTAAATTATCCTGTCGCATAGCAACGATTGAGGCCAACAGCACTGATGCCCCCGCCAAGTAAAGTAAAAACTGAGTGGTTGGCAGTACCGACAATAAATCGAGTCCAAAAATAAACACGCACACTTTTAGTACAGTAAATACACCTGCCTTTACTACCGCCACGGCATGTAACAATGCACTTACAGGCGTTGGCGCGACCATAGCGGCAGGTAGCCAACGATGGAAAGGCATAATAGCCGCTTTACCAATACCAAAGATAAAGAGAGCAAGGATTACACC
>CAJXZM010000032.1 GCA_913063125.1 uncultured Gammaproteobacteria bacterium
GGCCCTGATCATTTGGATGAATTAAGTCAGCTCGCAAAACAGTTTGAAAGTGAACTTCTTCAGCTTGGTATAAAGAAGGTTAATTTTGTTGGGCTTCCTGAAGAAGAAATTGCCATTGAGGTACCATCTACCGCGATCTATGAAACCGGATTATCCTTGCGCAGTATCGCCAGTAACATTCGTCAAAATAGCCAGGATCTACCCGCAGGTACTGCTACCCGAAATGAAGTTTCCAAACAAATACGAAGTTTAAGCCAGCAGCGTTCTATTATTGGTTTCGAGAACTTGCCGTTAACCACCGATAGTCAGGGACGTTTATTGCGCGTGCGTGATATTGCAACGGTATCAAGACGACCCCAAGCGGATCAGGCATACCTTACATGGAACGGTCAGCCTGCCATTGAAATGACCATTATGCGTACCGACGCCGAAGACACACTGAAAATTGCTAATACATTAAATCAGTGGATCGAAAGCGCTCAAAAAACACTACCTCAAGGGGTGACGTTACACTCATACAATGAACGTTGGAAAAGTTTAAAAGAACGAATTCAGTTATTAGTAACCAACGGTTCCGGCGGTCTAATACTCGTAGTTGCCACGCTTTTTCTCTTTTTACGCGCCCGAGTAGCATTTTGGGTAACCGTAGGTATTCCAACATCCTTTCTTGCAACTCTCGCTATTCTGTATTTTATTGGTGGCACCATTAACATGATTAGCTTATTTGCATTAATCATGGCGCTAGGAATTATTGTTGATGATGCCATCGTCGTCGGTGAAGACACTCTGACCCACGTAGAAATGGGTGAAAGTGCATTGTCATCCGCGGTGGGAGGCGCTCAACGCATGCTCGCCCCTGTTATATCATCGTCTCTAACAACCATCGCCGCATTCCTTCCTCTTGCGCTTGTTAGCGGTACCATGGGAAAAATTATTTTTGATATGCCGACAGTGATAATCTGTGTCATTATCGCGTCAATTATTGAATGTTTTATTATTCTACCCGGGCACCTTCACCACAGCCTAAAAAAACAGAAACCAGAAAACCCCAACAGTATTCGCGCCAAATTCGAAGTCCGTTTTAATCGTTTTCGTGAAGAAAAAGTACGTCCTATGGTAGAGCTCGCTATTCAATACCGAGGCACAACAATCACCATTGGTATATGTGCATTTATATTGGCGCTATCCCTTTCCGTCACCGGTCATTTACGTTTTACCTTTTTCCCTACCATCGAAGGAAATGAAATTCGTGCCAACGTAGAATTTCACCCAGGAACCTCAGAAAGCAAGGTTTCCGATTTTCTGAGCCATCTTGAAAGTACACTATCAACACTCGATGCTGAATATAACAACGACATGGTTAACATTGGCATTACCTTTCATCGCCGTAGCTTTTTTGGTAGTGGACGTCGAGCTGAAGTTGCCAATGAAAATGGCGCCCTGATTGTCGATTTAAAATTACACCAACGCCCTATTTCGAATGCTGAGTTTATTCGGCACTGGAAAGAAAGAATTGTACTACCTGCCGGTGTATCAAAATTTTCTATTAACCAGCGTAAACTAGGTCCTGGCGGGCAAGCCTTAGCATTCAAACTGATTGGATCTGACCCACTACAGTTAAAGCAAGCCTCTTTAGAGCTTCAACAAGAAATCCGAAAATTTAGCGGCACCAGTAATATTGGTGATGACCTTCCTTTTGGACAGGAACAACTTATTTATTCATTGACCCCAACAGGAAGAAGCCTAGGATTAACCACAGAAAACATGGGCAGACAAATACGCTCTGCATTCGATGGCTCTATCGCACAAATCTTCCATGAAAAAGACAAAGAGATTGAAGTTCGCGTTAGCCTGCCACAAGCAGAAAAAAATCAAAGCCTCGCGCTTGAACAATTCCCAATCGTCACACCAACAGGACAAATCGTACCACTCGCTAACGTTGTACACTTTGAATCACGCCAGGGACTGAACCAATTAAATCACACTGATAAAGAACTTAACATTGTCGTTGGAGCAGACGTTGATGAATCCACAGGCAATGCAAATGAAATTTCCGAAGCGTTAAACAAAACGTTTCTACCCTCCCTAAAAGCGCGCTTTAGTTTAACCATCGATGCTGATGGCCAAGCCGCTGACCAGAAAGAAACCCTTGACGATATGATTATCGGTGTTGGCCTGGGATTAACACTGATTTATATCATTCTCGCCTGGGTATTTTCTTCTTATAGCTGGCCACTAGCGGTAATGACTGCAATCCCCTTTGGATTAACAGGCGCTATATTTGGACACTTTCTTCTGGGTAAAGATTTATCCATGTTTTCACTAATGGGCCTGTTCGGACTATCAGGAATCGTCATCAATGATTCCATTGTGCTGATTACATTTTACGGTCAACTTCGTAAGGCTGGCATTGATGCACACAAAGCAATCATTGACGCTATTTGCGCTCGTTTTCGTGCCGTTTTATTGACAACGTTAACAACTGTCGCGGGATTATTACCCATTTTATTTGAAACATCTCTGCAAGCGCAGTTTTTAATTCCTATGGCTATCTCCATAGTATTCGGCCTCGCCTACGGAACATTCCTAATCTTGTTTTTTATTCCTGCTTTATTGATGATGATTGAAGGTGGAAAGCGCCGATTGGGGATTCTGTCATAGTTTCTCTATTGACTCTTTGATACACTCTTTTTCACTTTCAACCAGGCCAAAAGGTTAGATGCGGCAAGCAGCATAACAATCTGGCCTAATCATCCACCCTAACAACACCACTAGCTACTTTTCATCATCATGAATAATAATAAGGCGCCTCACTCACCCAATAAGTATCGACCAACTGAACGCCGCTCCGACGATGCGGATCGTCTGAATGTATTTTATCGTCTCGAAAGAGACGCAATAAAACCATTACTTGTTATGCTTGACGGCCTGTTTGATAGCCTGGACAAAACGTTATTTAATTCTGCAAACAGCGCCAACGACCAGAAAGAACAAAGTTATTATTTTTCCTGCATGGAAGAGTTACGCACAAAACGCAATCACTCTCACACACGCTTTCGTCATTATTTAACGCAGAATTTTCGAGTATTAATAAAGTCAGAAAAACAATTATGGAAGTCATCCATTATTGATTTGTACGGCATCCAAGATTTTGAAATTGAAGTTTCCATTAATAACATTGTGACTCGAACACGTTGCGCAATACCTGGACCATTACTGTATTTGTTAACACGACTAAACGCGCTACTTCCTGAGGCGAGGGTCATTTCATCAAGCAATCCTTTTGACCCAAAACAAATAGTCACTGCATTTGTTTTGGCCGTTGCCCCGCTAAAATTTGATACGTCGCTACGCTTACGACTTCTCAATAATTTTGAAAAAACATTACTAGAGACCTTACAAGCACAAGTTGATCGTGCAAATACATTGTTGATCAATAAAGGCTATTGCCCTGACATTGATGCAGAAAGCCTTCGCCACACCCGCTTCACCATTCCAGAACAAACAACACAGTTGACGTACGAAAACCAAGATACGGTCCATCAGATCACACCGAAAAAAACGCACCTCAATTCGACAAGCAGCCAAACCACAGAAACGGGTAAAACCACAACACATAAAGAGCCTATCACCGAGACCCATACAACATACACCCTTGTTTCAAAATCAAAACTTTTCCACCTAATTGATTTCATGCAGCGCTGCCAGTTAAGACACCCGTTATCGCTAAGTGCGCTACAAGCTCAGCCTCTAATTGAGCGACTGCTAACGAATAGTATCGTACGTTACGAACGCCACTCTCTATCCAATAATGATAAAAATATCATTCGCTTAATGGACAATGCATTTCGTTTTATATATTCCCAAGAACTCCCTCAACCCATGTTGCTCCTAGTGTTAAAATTACAATTACCACTATTAAAAGTAGCACTGTGTGATAGCCGTTTCTTAACCAATAGAAACCACCCTGCTCGGCAATTGCTCAATGCATTGACAACAACAGGTATCAACTGGGAACAAACAAATAGCAACATGCTACACAACGGCATACATTTTATCGTCGAACGGTTATCCAGCGAACTATACGGTGACCCTCGTCTTTTTCAGCAACTTGCGACACCGCTAATCAACGCGTTGACAACACAATCCGATAAAACAAATAAGCTGGAAATTCGCGTCATCGAAAGCGAACAAGGCAAAGATAAAACCGAACACGCTCGCCGCCTAGTAAATCAATTACTTGCAGATCGCTTACAGGGAAAGAGGATCCACCCCCATTGCAAAGTATTTCTATTGAAAACCTGGAATAAAATACTGTTTCAACAAGTATTAAAACATGGCGAAAGCTCCGATTCTGTGAAAAACAGTCTGTTAATAACACAACACCTTATTCACCTATCCAGCGGCATGATGACGAACAACACCCCAAGCTTTTCACATTTAATAGGCCCTATTCGAGAAAGGCTTCACGACATCCATGCCAGTCAAAAGCAAATAACTCAACAATTAAGCCAGCTCCAAGCAGCGGTACAACAAACATCGTCAGAGGCATCTCAAGGCGTATTGGCATACCCAACTGTTGACCAAACATATCAAGAACCTACCACCATTGTGGATTTTTTAAGTCAAAAAGACCTTGAGAACCTCGACACCGCACTGTTCAGTGATTTACTTAAGCAAGTAGAGCAACTTACTCCAGGTACATGGTTTCAGTTTAACTACCCAGGCCAGCCCAAACAGCTATGTAAACTCGCAAGCCAACTAACGCTTTCCAATTCATTATTATTTACCTACGCGAACGGTCAAAAAGCAAAAACGGTGAGCCTAGAACAGCTCGCCTCACAACTCTACCGAACAGAAGCCGTTCCTGTCCACAACGGGCCGCTACTCGATAGAGCATTGCGCTATGCAACCAATCGACTTCGCTCAGAGATAGCAAGTCAAACAGCTTGCTAGGAGCAAATGTAAAATTATTTGGAATTACGTCACTTATCGCCATTAAATAAGCCACCGCGATAGTGACACAACGGCCCCCATGATAAACTTATAAAACCGTACTTCTTATTTAATAAAACATCTCCTCGCATTACTTCAAACAAAGAAACTACCGCGCAGGAAAGGAACTCCTTGATGACTTCGGACACACCAGATAACGCTGCTGCCCCCTTTACAACTTCAGGGCAATCTCACAACAGAAAACCATCCATTCTCGATAACATCCGGAATAGATCTATTGAGACGCTATCTGCATTGATTTCTACACTCTTCGAACAAATTGATGACACCTTCTTTGAGCTAGCAGATTCCGCTGTCAACAATAACGAGCAAAATGTCTACTTTGAATCCATGCGTGAAATTCGATTACAACGTAAACACGTGGAACAGTCTTTTTTTGCTAGTCTGGAACAAGGCTTTCGCAACATTTCTGCATCCACAACAGGCAATACAAGCAACACCACAGATAACGCTCTAGCATTACTCGACAAGGAAGATGTTGAAATTGACGTTGCCATCAGCAGCATGGTAAGCCGGGCTCGCCATGATTCTCCTACACTACTGCTACAAATAAACACCCGCTTTAGTGAGTTTCTGAAACCCAATAATATTCAAGAAGACAACAACCCTCTTGACCCTCAACAACTGATTCATCATTTTGTTGCAGCTTGTGAGCATTTTCAAATAGATCTTCAATCTCGATTAATTTTTTTAAAGCAGTTTGATCGACTCGTATTACGACATTACGAACAAGTACTGCTAGATACTAACCAGATCCTGATCGCTGCCGGGATCCTGCCCAATTTACGGGCAATCATTCGCCGCACACCATCCCAAATAAAACGAAATAACGAAAAGTTCACCTCAAAAGTAAAAGCAGTACCACAGCAGAAAAACACCAATGAAGCGATCCATTTTGGTACTAACAACAGGCCAACCCTTCAAAACAACGCCTTTGGTACACTACAAAGCTTACTGACAGCCAATAAAAATTTGCAAGAGTCTTCCACCTATATTGACAGCCACCTGCCTGTTGCCAATGAACAAGAAGTATTTAGCTTTCTTGACAGCATCCAAGGTACTGCCACAACTTCTTTCACCTCTGCAGGTGACAACTCCGCCATAGCTGCACTCAATGTTGGCTTGAACCTATCCAACCTCCTAAAACAGCAAAAAGACAATCAACGCAAAATTAATGAAATCGACACCGATGTTATTAACATTGTCGATATGATTTTTGAGTTCATTCTCAAACAGAATTTACCTCCTGCAATGGCTTTACTGATTGGTAAGCTGCAAATCCCTGTATTAAAAGCAGCCATTAAAGATAAAACATTTTTTAATACCAACCAACACCCGGCAAGGCGCCTGTTAAACCTCATTGGTCACGTCTGTTTGGGATGGGATCACCACACCACTCCTGAAACCGACAAACTCTATCGGCAAGTTAAAGCCGTTGTTAGCCATACCCTTGAGAATTACTCTGGGGACAATGCAATATTTGAGCATGCCGAACAGAAACTGCTGAGCCAAGTAAAACTAGAAGAACATCGATCACAGGTAATGGAGAAACGCACCGTTGCTGCTGAAGAAGGTAAAGCAAAAACGGAGCAAGCCAAACACCTTATTACTCAACTGGTCAGAGACCGTATTCAGGGTAAAGAGTTGCCCCCTGTGGTTATCGAGTTTCTCAATACACCCTGGCAAAAATTACTGCTACGTGCGTCATTAAAAGAAGGGAAATCCAGCTACGCATGGCGCAGTACATTACAGGTGGCAGATGATCTAATTTGGAGTGTGCAGCCACAGAAAAACGAAGCCGCTCATAAACGTTGGTTAAAAATGATACCCATATTGCTTGGGGACATAAAGACAGGCCTAGAAAGCATTGCCTACAAACCATCTGATACAGACAAAATGATGTCACATTTATGGAAAATCCATAGCCAAATGCTGACACACAAAGGCCCAGACAACCCACTTCGCACCATTAAAGTTGATTTAACCGATCAACAACCTGACCAAACAACCAACACCAAGATTGACGTTAGAAAGTCCGAGCTAAAGCAGGCTGTTATCAATGATTTGTTACATGACGTTTCCTGCCTCAAAACTGGAACATGGTTTAATTTCATCGAAAGTGACAAAAAAACAACTCGCTGCAAGCTAACGACAAAGATCAGGGCAACTGATTGCTATGTGTTTGTAAACCGGTTGGGAGCAAAAACAAAACAACTCACCCGAGAAGAACTTGCTATTGCACTGCATGACAAGCACGTTGTCGTACTGAACTCAGGCCCTATCATTGACCGAGCCTTAGAAGCCATTACTTCACGGCTAAAATCCGCCCTCCCCTGATCCTCAGCCCTACCTTAAGAGCTTGAAAATTACAAGACTCCCATTGTGCAAATACCAAGGTATAATTTCGCCTCGCATTACCTATGCGCGAACCCCTTTGAGAATCTAGTGCCGAGAACTAAAGCATGACCACAATTTCACAACGTATTGCTGCAGAACTAAACGTCAACCAATCCCAGGTACAAGCCACCGTTGATATGCTGGATGAAGGTGCAACCGTGCCCTTTATCGCCCGTTATCGAAAAGAAGCGACAGGTGGGTTAGACGATACTCAGCTTCGTACACTGGATGAGCGGTTACGCTACCTCAGAGAGCTAGACGATCGTCGCGGAACAATTCTTAAAAGTATCTCAGAGCAAGACAAACTTACCGACACCCTGGAAAAAGCCATTCGTGCGGCAGAAACCAAAACCACCCTTGAAGATCTCTATCTTCCTTACAAGGTAAAGCGTCGAACTAAGGGGCAAATTGCAAAAGAAGCTGGCCTTGAACCTCTGGCGATAAGCTTATTTGAAGACCCTACACAAACACCTGAAGATATTGCTGCCTCTTACATCACTGCCGACAAAGGTGTCGCTGATACCAAAGCTGCTCTTGATGGTGCTAAATATATCCTGATGGAAAAATTTAGTGAGAATGCTGAGTTACTTGGCAAGGCGCGGAAATTTTTAGGCGACAATGGCGACATCAGTGCCAAAGTGGTAGAAGGAAAGGAAGATGCCGGAGCTAAATTCCGTGATTACTTCGAGCACAACGAGTCATTAAAGAATGCACCCTCACATCGAGCACTGGCCATATTCCGAGGCCGAAACGAGGGCGTATTACAAATAAACATTGGTGTTGAACCAAACGAAGGCAGCTCTCGCCACCCTTGTGAAGAGATGATCGCTCAACACTTTGATATCAAAGATGAGGGTCGTGCTGCCGACAAATGGTTAAATGAAGTCGTACGCTGGACCTGGAAAGTGAAGCTACTTGTTCATATGGAGAGTGAGCTTTTAGGCCAACTACGTGAACGCTCTGAAACTGAAGCCATCAATGTATTTGCCAACAATTTAAACGATTTATTGATGGCTGCACCAGCCGGGCCAAAAGCGACCTTAGGCCTAGACCCTGGTATTCGAACCGGTGTAAAGGTTGCCGTTGTTGATGCTATTGGCCAATTTGTTGATCATACGACCATTTATCCACACGCACCAAAAAACCAATGGGACCAATCCATTGAAACCTTGGCGGTACTCTGCAAAAAACACAACGTTGAGCTAATCAGTATCGGCAACGGTACGGCCTCCCGTGAAACAGACAAACTTGCTGCTGATCTTATGAAGCGCTACAGCGACTTACCGCTAAAGAAGATCACCGTTAACGAAGCAGGAGCATCCATCTATTCTGCATCCGAGTTTGCTGCTAGAGAGTTCCCGAACCTGGATGTATCTATACGCGGGGCAGTATCCATTGCACGACGCTTACAGGATCCATTAGCCGAGCTCGTGAAAATCGAACCCAAGTCTATCGGTGTAGGCCAATATCAGCACGATGTTAGCCAAAGCAAACTGGCGCGCAGCCTCGACGCGGTTATCGAAGACTGTGTAAACTCCGTTGGTGTTGATGTTAATACCGCCTCAGAGCCATTGTTAGCCCGAATCTCTGGCTTAAACAAAACAATTGCAGGCAACATCGTTAACTTCCGGAACAGCAACGGCGCATTCCAAGACAGAACTGACCTCAAAAAAGTCCCCCGTTTAGGCGCCAAAACCTTTGAACAAGCAGCAGGCTTCTTGCGAATCATGGACGGTAATAATGCACTTGATCGCTCTAGCGTCCACCCGGAAGCCTACCCGCTCGTCAAAAACATTGCTGACAAAAACAACCGCAATGTAAACCAAATGGTAGGTGAAGCCGGATTCCTTTCAAGCCTGACCGCTGCCGACTACACCAATGACACCTTTGGGCTACCAACGGTAACCGATATTATTTCTGAACTGGAAAAACCCGGTCGTGACCCTCGCCCTGAATTTAAAACAGCTGAATTCAAAGAGGGTGTTGAAGAAATGAAGGACCTTGAGCCTGGAATGATTTTAGAAGGTTCTGTCACCAATGTAACCAATTTTGGTGCGTTTGTAGATGTCGGCGTTCATCAGGACGGGCTAGTTCATATATCGGTACTCTCTAATCAATTTGTAAAAGACCCCCGAGAAGTGGTTAAAGCCGGAGATATCGTACAAGTTAAAGTTGTTGAGGTGGACCTACCCCGAAAGCGTATCGCTCTTTCAATGCGCTTAAACGATCAGGCAGGGGAAAAAGTCACAGGTGGCGCCGAGCCTAGGCGTAAAGGATCTGGACGAAAAGGCAATAACGCTTCTAGAACAAACGCCTCATCCAACAGTAATCGAAGTAAATCCAAAGAGTTGCCAGCAGGGAAAACCGGTACATTTGCAGACCTATTTGCTAATGCGAACAAGTTAAACTCAAAGTAGACCCTGGAAACGAACAACAAGCTCTGCATTTCCCGAATGCAGAGCCCCCTTAAGATGAGGTAGATCGTTCCAGCAGTAAAACGGGCTCTTTCATTGAGCCCATTTATTTATCTGTCAGGTTCACGCATAATCATCTATTCCAAGAGCTTTCCAACCAATGGTGAGTTCATAGATAATTAAGGACTGTTCCGTGGCACAGCATTTTAATGACATCCTCTCACTGATTCAGCAGCAAAAGTTGCACTTAACGCTCAATCAGATGGTACGAGGCATAGAAAAAGAAAGCCTACGAATTGAACCCAACGGGCATTTAGCCCAAACGCCACACCCCACAGCTCTTGGCTCAGCCCTAACACACACCTCAATCACCACTGATTACTCTGAAGCCCTGTTAGAATTTATCACACCAACATTTACGGATGTTGATGAGATGTTAGAGCACCTAGAAAAAACCCATCGCTACACTTACCAACAACTCGACAATGAGAAACTATGGGTAAATAGCATGCCCTGTATTATGGGTGATGAAAGCAGTATCCCCATCGCAACCTTTGGCAACTCGAATGTAGGCAGAATGAAATATGTTTATCGCCTCGGTTTATGGCACCGATACGGTAAACTCATGCAAACCATCGCCGGTATCCATTACAACGTGTCCATGCCTGATGATTTTTGGCCAGGTTACCAGAAATTGCACAATAACACTGACAGCCTGCAAGACTTTATCTCTGCACAATACTTTGGTTTGATTCGTAATTTCCAACGTTTTGTTGGTCTAGTAATTTATCTTTATGGCGCATCCCCCACCGTATGCGGCTCCTTTCTTAAAGGTCGAGATCACGGGTTAGAAAAGTTTAATGATTCTACGCTGTACCTCCCCTACGGCACATCATTGCGAATGAGCGACCTCGGCTATCAGAATGATGCTCAAGCCGGCCTCCTCATATCCTACAATTCACTCAATGAATATGTAGCAGATTTAACCCGAGCTATCCAAACACCCCACCCTGCATACGAAACACTGGGCGTCAGAAAGAACAAGGCCGGCGGGGGCGAAGAATACCAACAACTTAATACCAATATCCTACAAATTGAAAATGAATACTATGGCTCTATCCGCCCCAAACGTGTCGCTCGATCAGGGGAAAAACCAACCTGTGCATTAGCTACCCGCGGTGTTGAATACATCGAAATGCGCTGCGTAGACCTTAATCCATTCGAACCTATTGGTATTTCCGCAGAGAAAATCCGCTTCCTCGATGTATTTGCCGTATTATGCTTAGTCGAACCAAGTCCAACGATTGATACCGCAGCGCAACAGGAAATTGATAACAACCAAGAAGCCATTGTCATGCAAGGGCGCAAACCAAACCTTCAAATTCATCAAGATGGTGAGGCCGTTTGTTTTAAAAACTGGGGTCACGGATTGCTGGACAAAATGGCAAAGATTGCGACACTGATGGACGAAGCGGGCGATACGAACAATTACAGCAACGCGATTGCCAATCAGAAACAGAAAGTCGATAACCCCGAAAAAACGCCATCGGCAAAAATCATCAACACCCTCCGAGAGAACGATACGGGTTTTTATCATTTTGCCATGGAAAAAGCATTGGAACATGAAACCTACTTTCGAAATAACCCATTATCAGAAGATGATTTTAAAATCTTCCAAAAACAAAGTGCCAAAAGCCTGCAGCAACAAATTGATATTGAAAATAGTGACACTCTATCGTTTGAACAGTACTTGACGGAGTATTTCGAGAAAAAACCCTGCGAAAACCCATAAAAAATAAATCAAAACAATAAATGTAATGTTTTGTTAAAGTTTATTAACATTTCGTGCGGTACTTTGATCATTCGCTGCTAATCTACGTTGTAGGAATTTATGAAACGATTAATACAAAAGATAACGTGAAAAAATTCCAGGGGGTCGGCTAATTACGATTAGCCAGAACGAAGTCTACTGTTGGTTTATTGGGGAAGTTAAATCAACAGAATACTCAGGCAGGAATAATATGAAGATCAACAGCATTGATCAGCAAGAATGGAGCATCGATACACTTAACAAAGCTTATCGCCAAGGTTACATGTTTGGTTTAAGCGGTGAGAGTTTACTCCAGTGCCCTTATAAATCTGATGTTATCGCGGCAGCTTGGGAAGCAGGCTGGAATGACGGTAACGATCAAGCTTCGGTAACACGCTGCCTTCCCGAAGAAGAAGCTGCAACTGCATAAAGGTTACGAGCCAGATTCTATAGTTCAGCGTCTATAATTCAGACCCTGTAGCGGTTCATTGGTCACCGTCTTTTCAGTATAACCAATGAGCCGCTACAGGTTATTCCATCACCTGCTCATTTCAGTTAGTAAATAGTACAACGTACATTCCTCTCGATTTACATCACGAATTCTCTTACTAATCCATTCTCTCGTGCAACCTTAGCTTGATACCTTTAAGTAAATCGCTATCTATTAAAAACTTATCTGCTAATAAAGGGTCATACTCTCAAGTACACGGCATAGAGATTAAGGTAATGGTCTATATCTGGTACACTACTGCGCAAACTTGCAGGGTCCACTTTAGGAATTTGTCATGACACTACCAGCCTCAAGAATCATCAATGGATTAGGCACTCTCGGGGCTATCTGCTCTATGCTTTTTGCTTTGCTATTTTTACAACAGTACCTTGGTCTCGAACCCTGTCCACTTTGCGTTGTTGACCGCGTATTGGTTATTTCTCTCGGCTGCATTTTCTTTATTGCCACTATCCACAACCCTGGCATTATTGGTCAAAGAGTTTATGGATTATTAGCGACTCTTGTCGCGTTAACTGGGGTTGCCGTCTGCTGGCGTCATATATGGCTGCAAAACTTGCCGGAAGACCTTGTTCCATCATGTGGCCCCGGGCTCGATTACATGATGGAAACCCTCCCTATTGGCGAAACACTTGAAATTATCTTTACCGCGTCAGGCGAATGCGCCGATATCCAATGGTCCTTTATCGGGTTATCAATACCCGAACTAACACTGCTGGCTTTCAATGGCTTTTTACTGCTCGCCTTGATTCAGACCTTCAGAAAAAGTAACTAGCCTACAAAACAACCAAGTCTTATTAGATTAATTTTTCATAACCTTTTTAACATTCATAGCATTCCCCTTTATAAACACGTCCAAAACGGCTTTTTTTGCCATTTTGGACGATTGTCAACCACACCTCATCATATTCATAAAATCTAACACTTGCCCCCGAATTCCTATTTGCCTATATTCGAAGTAACCGCATTGAAGCACTACAGCAACAATGTGGTCACACAAAAAAAAGAGATGCCGGTTATAACCGACATAATAATAAGCTGTGATCATGGCAACGCTGCCTGCACAACAAGTAACACGCTAGCACTTGGGAAGGGTAAAACCATGCTAAAGAAAAACGAATCCAAAAATCAGCATTGGGGAAAGGTAGATCAACTGATTGAAGGGTGGTTAAAAGAAAGACAAGACCTTATTATTTTATATGTGGCCGTAGACGGGTTAAAAGAAATTGCCCCTAGCGACACTCCTATCAGTGTCAAACTAAAAGCCTTTAGCCAGATGCTGATTGACTACGTATCTGCTGGTCATTTCGAAATTTATGACGAACTCACTCAAGAAGCAGAAGAGTTCCAAGAAGACTACAGCGAGCTAGTCACCTCAGTTTTGCCCCGCATCCAAGAATCTACTGAGTTATCTCTCGATTTTAACGATAAATACGCCAATCTTGAACTCTGCGTAGAAAGCTTTGATCAAGTTGTAACAGATCTTTCCACTCTCGGTGAAAAGATGGTCGAGCGGTTCGAGCTTGAGGATAAAATGATCGAAATATTACATACACGGCATAGAGAACTTGTCGCATAATTAAAAAAGGGCTTTCGAGCCCTTTTTTATCATCTGTACCAAAGCGTTTTAGCCCTTTCACGCTACACTTAATTAATGTGTCGTTTGATATTCATCGCAACAAACAGGGCTAGCATTTTGCGATCATTAGCAGTATTACTTTCATTTTGTGCATTACTAACAGCATGCAGTGACCCGCCATCAAAACACCTTGAGCTTACGGCACAAAGTGCCTACGCCTCTGCCATCAGCCCAGACGGAAAGTACGCCCTGGTCGGCTCTATCCTTCACGGCGGTAGCTTATGGCGCCTGAAAGATGAAGAAAAGCTCTATAATTGGAATCACAACAAAGGCCAACAAACCGCCATGTCTGCGGTTGCCTTTTCTACTGACAGCCTCTTTGCCGTCACCGCCGACAAACGCCGCATTGTTATGTGGGATATCAAAACAGGCAGGCCTAAGGGGTTCTGGGCAGCAACCGGCGGTATATTATCCCTAGCGTTATCCGATAATGGCAGTCACCTTATTGTTGGCCAAGAAAACTATTCCGCTCTCTATATTGAAACCCGAACAGGAACTATCTTACAAAAGCTTTACCACTCTGGTGACATCAACGCTGTAGCTATCTCTGCCGATGGCTCCATTGCGGCCACAGGCTCTGAAGACGGTTCCGTTAAGGTATGGAAGCTAGGCAAGGATGAGCCCATTCAAACTTTTCAGGTCGGTGATGACATATCCAGCGTTGCAATATCACGCAAAGGCAACCTCGTGTTCGGAGGACTCTATTACGGTACCGGCAAAATTTGGAATGCTCGAACGGGTGAGGAACTATCAACCGTGGGTTTTTCCCGGGTCACACTGTCAGCAGCCCGTTTCTCAAACAACGACAAGCAGCTCATTACCGGCGACACCGTAAGGCGCGTTATGATTTGGAACGTAAAAACAGGCAAAGAAATACGCAAAAAAGTCGCCAGAGCCCCATCGCTATACCCGCCTTCAGGGCTTATTGTCGAAGAAGTGTCATTACAACCTGATGGCACAATTAGCGCCATTTACTCCAATGGCAGCGTTAACGTTTGGCGCAATAAAAAAGGGTAAGCTTTTGCTTACCCTTTTTTATTCTTTCAACCAGCAACTATCAGTGATGCAGCTGATTAACTGCTTTTCTCAATAGATATCAATTCAACTTCGAAAATCAACGCTGCATTAGGGCCAATTTTACCGCCAGCACCACGAGCACCGTAAGCTAAATCTGAAGGAATAAACACTTTCCACTTATCGCCAACTTTCATAAGTTGTAGTGCTTCAGTCCACCCCTTAATAACCTGACTTACGCCAAATGTCGCAGGCTTGCCACGATCAATAGAGCTATCAAACACTGTTCCATCAATCAATGTTCCATGATAGTGCACCTGCACTTTGTCATCTTTGGCAGGTGTAACTCCCTCACCAGAAGCTAACACCTCATACTGCAAACCACTGTCTAAGGTCTTTACCCCATCACGTGCCTTGTTTGTTGCTAAGAATGCTTCGCCCGCCGCTTTGTTCTCTCCACCAGCAGTATCAGCCTTCTTCTTCATCTCTTCCATCTTACGTGTTTGCAATGCCTGTAACGTTGCAACAATTTCTTCTGGCTTTAACTTTGTTTCATTACCTTCAAAGCCATCTGAGAAACCCTTATAAAAGGTACCTAATTGCAGCTCAGACAAGTCACGCTTCATGGACTCCCCATACTTAAGGCCAATTGCATAACTGGCTTTTTCATCTTCATTGGCAAAAACTGCCGTTTCAGTACTCGCTGCGGCTTCACTAACAACCGCTGCCTCAGTAATTTCGGCAGCATTTGCCGTTTCTTCTGCTGGTTGACATGCAACTAAACCCAATGCCACTGCGGCAATCATTATCTTCTTCATATTCACTCCTGATTCTCTTCATCGACGGGCCACTGGATTATTTTATTCAGCAACATTACCGTGTTTTCTATTATATTATTTTCGTTGCTCGGCTTGGACAGCATCCTTTTGGGATTGTTCAGACAAACCTAACACGCATGTTTATTGACTTTTTTGTTATATCGCTTCGGATACTACCAGATAATTTTGTCAGCTTCTGTACCAAAACTGGTAAAAAATTGCATTTAATTGAGGTTGTGCTATTCCAAAAAGGTAAAGGTATAGAAATTACCCAGACAACCCGTATAATCGGTAGCTGTGTGCACAACCCAACTTAGCTGAGGAATTATTCAATGGCAGCAACAAAGATCACGGCAAAAAAGAAAGTCGCTCCAAAAAAAGCAACAACGAAGGCAGCTCCAAAAAAAGCTTCGCCTAAAATCACCGACCCTATCATCGAATTATCAAAAGAGATTGCAAAGCTGCAAGCTCAATTAGATAAAGCAAAAGATAAGAAATTAAAAGCTGCCGAAAAAGACCTAAGCTCAGCCAGCAAAGCTCTCGCTAAAGCAACAAAAGCAACCGCTACCGCTAAAGCTAAAGCTAAAGCCGCTGCAACTAAAGTAAAAACCAAGAAAACAGCCGCATCAGAAAAAGCACTAGCTACCGCTAAAGCGGCTGTTGAAAAGCAGACGGAAGCATTAAATGCTGCCAAAGCACTGACAGCGCCAGCTAAAAGTAGCATATCTGCCCTTAAAGATGCCGCATCTCGACAAGCTCGCATTGCGAAAGCCGTTGCAGCTATAGAGAAAGAGTTTGCAAGTGAAGATGCCGCTGCTGTCAAAAAAGCCGCTGCCGCTGCAAAAGTTCAAGCACTAAAAGATGCTGAAGTCCAAAAGAAAGCAGATGCTAAAGCGAAAGTAGCCGCTCAAAAAGCTGCTGCCGCTCAAAAGGCCGCAGACAAGAAAGCCGCCGCAAAAGCAAAAGCCGCCGCTCAAAAAGCTGCCATTGCAGATAAGAAAAAACAAGCCGCCGCTAAGAAAAAGGAAGCTGCAGCAAAGAAGAAAGAAGCAGTAGCAGCCAAGAAAGCCGGTAAAAAGGCACCAGCAAAAGCCGCTCCTAAGAAAGCTGAGAAAAAAGCAGTCAAGGAAGTAGCAAAAAAGAGCACCAAAAAAGCCGCCGCTAAACCTGCTGCCGTAAAAGCTGCTAAAAAAGCAACGGTAAAAGCTACCCCGAAGGCAAAAGCTGAACCAAAGAAGAAAGCAGAAGCTAAACCTGCCGCTAAAAAGGCAGTGTCAAAAAAGGCTGCAGCCCCTAAAAAAGCTGCGCCAGTAGCCAAGCCGGAAGCTAAGGTTGAAGCTAAGCCTGCTCCTAAACCGGTTGTAGCAAAGGTTGAAGCTCCAGTAGCCCCTGCACCTAAAGCAGCCACTCCTGCACCGGTTGTTGAAGCCAAAGTTGTTGAAGCCAAACCTGTAGAAGCCAAGCCTATCGTGGCTCCGACTGAAGCTGGGCGTAGCTTGTTCAATCCTAACAGTGACGCATAAGTGAGTTAGCGCCTCCAAAAGAGGCGCATAAAAAAAGGGTGGCGATTTTGCCACCCTTTTTTTATGCCTATCAACCTGCCTACAAGAATTCCTGTACACTAGCGGCCCAGCGCACAGTCAAATTACCCATTTCACTGTCAGTTCTATTATCCGCCCCATGTTTTAAGCAGTTAAACGGTTACTCTATGATTCAACTCAAATCAATTTCCCTTTATCGTGGTGATAAAAACCTGATCAAAAATGGCGATTTTACAGCGCACCCTGGCTGGCACGTCGGTCTAACCGGTCGGAACGGGTGTGGAAAGTCATCGCTATTTTCTCTTTTAAGGGGAGAGCTTCACGTTGATCACGGGGATTGCCGTATACCCAAAGACTGGGCGATCGCACATATGGCACAGGAAATTGATGCCTTGGACCGTCCAGCCATTGAATTTGTTATGGATGGGGACCAACCATTACGTGATTTTCAAGCAGCCCTTATCAAAGCGGAAGCAGATGATAACAACCATCAAATTGCGCACATCCATCACGAACTGGATAATATTGATGCCTACACTGCAGAATCAAAAGCAGCCAAATTACTTAGCGGACTAGGCTTCACTCAAGAGCAGTTTGTAATACCCGTTCAAGATTTTTCTGGTGGCTGGCGCATGCGCCTTAACCTTGCCAAAACACTGATGTGTCGTTCAGATTTATTGCTACTGGATGAACCCACTAACCACTTAGACTTAGACGCAATCCTCTGGTTAGAAGACTGGCTGAAACAGTATCCTGGCACTTTAATGCTCATTTCTCATGACAGAGAGTTTCTGGACAGCATTGTTCAGCACATCGTACATGTTGAACATCAGTCGCTGAACCACTACAAAGGCAATTACTCCAACTTTGAAGTACAACGGGCAATGCATTTGCAGCAGCAACAATCCGCATTTGAAAAGCAGCAGCGAGAAGTTGCTCATATGCAAAAGTACATTGACCGTTTTCGTGCGCAAGCCACCAAAGCTCGCCAAGCACAAAGTCGATTAAAGGCACTGGATCGTTTGGAACTTATTGCTCCAGCGCATATAGACTCACCATTTACCTTTCACTTTAAAACACCAGATAACATGTCGGATCCATTATTGGCGATCCACAATGCCAGTGTTGGTTATGGCGACACCGAAATACTCTCCAAGATAAAGATTGAACTCGGCCCAAGCTCTCGTATCGGTTTACTTGGCCCCAATGGCGCAGGTAAATCTACATTAATCAAAACCCTGGTTGGAGACCTTGAATTATTAAAGGGTGACAAAACGGTCAGCGAACATTGCCGTATTGGATATTTTGCTCAGCATCAACTTGACCAGCTTGACCCTGTCGCATGCCCATTATTAGAATTACAACGCCTAACCCCTACAACCTCCGAAGCCGTTTTACGAAAGTATTTAGGTAGCTTTAACTTTATCGGCGACCAGGTGTTAGACCCTATTGGCCGCTTCTCTGGTGGTGAAAAAGCCCGCCTTGCATTGGCACTGATTATTTGGGATAAACCCAACCTCCTGTTATTAGATGAACCCACCAACCATTTAGATTTAGATATGCGCCATGCTCTGACGATGGCACTTCAAACATTCGAGGGCGCCCTGCTGATTGTATCTCATGATCGACATTTAATTCGCAGTGTCACCGACAACCTATACCTTGTCGCCAACGGTCGGGCAGACGAGTTTAAAGGGGATTTGGAAGATTACGCTCAGTGGCTAACCGACTTTAGAAATCAACAAAAACAACCAAATCGAGACAGCGACGACCCTAACGAAGCTAAAACAGACAAAAAAGCCGAGCGACAAAAAGCAGCTGAACTACGCAAACACCTTGCGCCGTTAAAGAAAAAAGCGGACAAGGCTGAAAAATCCATGAATAAAATCCAGCAAGAAAAAGTCAACATCGAACAACAATTAGCAGACCCTGCGATCTACGACGGCGAAAACAAAAAACAGCTAACAACCCTGCTCAGACAACAAGGGGAACTGAACCTACAAATAGAAGAGTTTGAGCTTGAATGGATGGAGGCAATAGAAGCCATGGAAGAACTGGCTGCCACATTAAACGACAAATAAATGCGTTAGTCGCAAAAAATCCTGCCCGCCCCTCTTGCTAACCCCTCAATCCTGACACACAATCAACAGAACCAATGAGTTTCAGTATTTCTATTGAGTCCTAGATAGAGGGGAACAGAATGTCAATAACAGCTCAAACACCCACCCAACCCATCAGCCCTGACTCCCAGTCACCCAAATACCTCTGCACTATTCCCGGGGATGGCGGCAAACCTCTGATTGGTTATACGCTCGAATTTATGAAAGACCCTATCGATATGCTGCAAAAGCGCTATCAACGATATGGCGAGATATCTTGGGTTAATGTATTTGGCATCCGTATGGTTCAAATGATTGGGCCCGACGCGACTCAGTTTGTGTTTATGAATAAAGGCAATATATTCTCTAACAACCAGGGCTGGGACTTCTTTATTGGCAAGTTTTTTCACCGTGGTATTATGTTATTGGATTTTGAAGAGCACCGCTGGCATCGCCGAATCATGCAGCAAGCCTTTAACAAACCCGTGCTAAAGGCTTACATTCAACGCATGAACCCGCAAATTGAGCATGGAATCCAACAACTACGCCACAAGAAAAAACTCAATATACTTCCCACCATAAAACAACTAACGCTCAACCTTGCAACCGATGTGTTTATGGGTGGCAAACTCGGCAAAGAAAATGACAAAATTAACGATGCTTTTATCCATACCGTGAAAGCCGGTACCGCTCTCATTCGTAAACCTGTCCCTGGTTTACGTTGGAAAAAAGGCTTAGATAGCAGGAAGGTGTTAGAAGATTTTTTCTATACCCGCATTGCAAAAAAGCGTAAAAGCCATGAGGACGACATGTTCTCTGTCTTATGCCGTGCTGAAACGGAAGATGGTGATCGGTTTACCGATGATGATATCGTTAATCATATGATATTTTTAATGATGGCCGCCCATGACACCTCCACTATCACTCTATCCACAATGTTTTATCACCTTGCCAAGAACCCCGAATGGCAAGAGAAAGTTCGAGAAGAAAGCCGTGCGTTAGGAAAGAAGTATCTAGATTACGATGATCTCGATAAAATGACCGCACTTTCATTAGTCATGAAAGAATCGTTACGCATGTGCCCTCCCGTTCCATCTATCCCTAGAAAAACGGTTAAAGATTGTGAATTCAAAGGGTTTAAAATCCCAAAGGGCTCCATGATCAATATTTTCCCTTACTTTAACGGGTATATGGAAGCCTATTGGAAAGATCCAGAAACATTCGACCCCGAGCGTTTTTCCGATAAGCGCAGAGAAGACAAAATCCACCCCTACGCCTGGGCTCCTTTTGGCGGCGGTGCACACAAATGTATAGGCTTGCATTTCGCAGATTTACAAGTCAAAGCCATCATGCATCAGGTTGTGTTGAACTATCGCTGGTCTGTTGATAAAGACTACGAAATGCCCCTGGATACCACCAGCTTGCCGGTTCCCAAAGATGGCTTACCCGTAAAGTGGGAAAAAATTAAGTAATAAGCATCAGAAACATACGATTGGCTAACTATGCTCTCTATGGAGTCATCGCTATAGCGAGTATAGTTAATCTTTGGTAAACACAATATCACCGTAATAACTTTCAGCAGAGGAAGATGAGTTATCGGTATCACTCATGATCGCAATAACATCGATATACCGCACATCCTCTCCAAATGAGCGTTTAAAATCTTCCCGTACATCCCTTTTTTCAGTGTACCAATAGTGTATTGCGTCATCCTTTGATCGCAGGGCTATCATTTTTGAGTGCTTCGGCGCAAATGCGTTATCCCAACGGGCTTCTTTTTCAACCCCGTTGGCCCACACATAATTTAACGCCATCGTATTCCACGCAAAGAAACCGCCATCAACTATGACGTATATTCGCGCAGCATAATCATCCTGGTCTTTAGTCATTTCATCCTGAACCAAAATACGCTTTGTTATTTTCCATCGCCACCCCAAAAAAGGCGTCTTTTTTAAATCAATACGTATCTTTTTTACCAAACCAGAAGCACTGGCATCACTTATAGCTCTTAATACCGTTACAGCACTATCCTTATTGGCCGTATCTTTTATTTCACTTACAAGATCGTAGTCCGTTTCCCCAGAAAAGATTTTTACCTCCCAACCAACCAACACGTTCTCACTAAACTCCCCTACAGCCAAATCTCCCGTATCCGCCCATAACGAAGTACACATCAGGGTACACATCAGAATAGACTTAAGAGCACCCCAAAAAGTACACCGTAAATTGACAAGTTTATTACTTAGCAAATCCAAGTCCCTCCGTTATAACTGCGTCTCTACATCGCTATAGGTTTTACATAGACTGATCCAATGCTCTATTGCCGAGCTTTGGTATTTTTGTTTATGTAACACAAAATAAAAATGACGTTTTAAGTTTAGCTGGGGAGCCAACAACTTAATAAGAGAACCCCGCTCGAATGCATCCACCAATGCAACTTTTGATATACAGCCAATACCTAAATCTGCCTCAACTGCGCGTTTGATGGCCTCCGTGTGCTGTAATTCCAATGCAATGTTGAGTGACGGCAATAAGCCGTGCATAGCCCTATCAAAGGCCTGCCGCGTACCAGAACCTGGCTCCCGAAGAATCCAGTGTGCTTTTAGCACATCCGCCTTGGTGAGCTTTTTCTTACTGGCATAAGGGTGGGAGGGAGAGCAAAACAACACTAGCTCGTCATCACACCAGGGGATGATATCAATATCCGGATGTTGCCATTCACCTTCTATAAGGCCAATATCAAGCTCAAAATTTAGCACTTTTTGAGTAATAGACTCTGTGTTGGCAACCTCTAATGCTACCTTATCACCGGGGTATTTAGCCATATAGCGGGCCATAATCCCAACCGCTAAGTAGTTACCAATGGTTAAGGTCGCCCCCACACTCAAGTCCCCTCCTCCCGTATTTCGGGCAAAACGTCGCTCCAACTCTGCAGCCTGCTGCAACAATGCCTCCGCCTGGGGTCTAACGCCCTTTCCCAGCGCATTTAGTTGTAGTTTTTTACCCACTCGATCAAACAACTGCATATCGAAGTTTGCCTCAAGCTCACTCAGTGCACTACTCGCTGCCGACTGAGACATATGAAGGCTATTCGCCGCTTTGGTAATGTTCTCTTCATGAGCGGTTGCAAGAAACACCTCTAACTGCCTTAGGCTATAGCGCATTTTTCTCTCTTTTAAACAATCAATTATCGGAAATATCGATTACACATATCAATTTAACCCGTTTTACCGATAGGTTAGCGTTACGCTAAAGTACTTGCAACCACTAATAAGGAGCAAACGATCATGGCAAGTTTCATTAAAGAGCAAGTTACCAGTGTTACCCATTGGAACGATACATTGTTTAGCTTTACCACTAGCCGTGACCCTTCGTTTCGATTTAAAAATGGCCATTTTATTATGATGGGGCTTGAACTTGAGGGCCGTCCACTAATGCGCGCATACAGCATTGCCAGCGCAAATTATGAAGACGAGTTGGAGTTTTTTAGCATCAAGGTTCAGGATGGCCCCCTCACATCTAAGCTACAAAAGATCGAGGTGGGTGATGAAATCCTATTAAGTAAAAAACCCACTGGCACACTATTGCAAGAGAATTTATTACCGGGGAAGAACCTTTATCTACTCAGCACAGGCACAGGGTTGGCGCCTTTTATGAGTATCATTAAGGACCCTGAAGTTTACGAGCAATATGAACATATTATTCTGGTACACGGCGTTCGGTATACTTCTGAACTAGCGTATCAAGAAATCATCAGCCAAGAGCTTCCCAACAATGAATTTTTTGGTGACGATGTGAAAAACAAATTGATCTATTATCCTTCTGTAACCAGAGAGAAATATGTCAATAATGGCCGTGTTACCGATTTAATTACCTCAGGAAAACTAACACGCGATATTGGCCTACCTGCAATAAGCAAAGAAGATGACCGCTTTATGATTTGTGGTAGTACAGCGATGTTGAAGGATTCTTGTGAAATTTTAGATGCTTTAGGATTAGAGGAAGCACGTCAAGGTAACCAGGGACATTATGTGATTGAGAGGGCTTTTGTGGGGTAATTATGGAAATAAAGGATTGTAGCGCTAATTAAACACCGTGACGCAAGAAATCATTTAATAGCGCTACAACTTCCCCATGTTTTTCCAAAAAAGTGAGATGCTTACTGTGACTGAGAATATGTATGGTTGAGTTAGGGATTTGCTCATCCAACGACCTAGCAAAAGCAATTGGACAAATCGGATCCGATTCTCCACTAATCAGCAACGTAGGGGCTTTTATATGAGGCAACTTTGCTTTGATTTGAAGTTGCCCTTCACTAACGTCCTTTAATAATTCACAAAAATGTTGTTGATTAACCTTCAAATCCTTAAACATCTTATTCTTAATAATAGAGTGCATTGCTGGGGGATAGTAAAAACACATCTCCATCAACTCATCTATATCTTGTGTTCCTTCAAGCCGTTCAAACACATCAACCATAATTGACATCACTGAACAACCATTCAGACTTCTCGCTTCTGGCACCGAAAAAAGACACAATTTATCTATCTGTTCAGGGTAATGATATGCATGATAAATGGATAGCGTCGAACCTAAAGAAACACCCACCAAGGTAATCCGCTCAAGCTCTAACGCTGCCATAAACTGCTTCAGCCAGTGACTTAAATTTCGTAGATTATGCCGCCCGTTGTTAAGTCTGCTCGATGCAGAAAAACCAGGGACATCGGGCGCAATGACTCGACACCCCGACGACACACTCTTCATTAACGAGCGATAATGTGTTTTGGGGGAAGCTACACCATGAAGAAATACAACAGGATCCCCTTCCCCCCCTTCTAGATATCGAACAGTGCTTCCATCAACAACAACAGACTTAGTCCGTAAAGAACCTAAGTACGTCGAGACATGGGTCTTCAAAAGATGAAGTTCCTGCCCCTGAAGGAAAGATGTATTAGTTATTTCATATGCGCTCATAGTTGAAATCATACCATTAATGGCTATAAAAAGAACAACTCCAACAACATACCCTTTACAAACTCAAACCAAGGCTTCACCTATTCTGCAACCTATTTCACTACTCCTGGTCTATCATCAATACTACTCAGAGCTAAATGCTACTTTCACGGATTTAACACCACAGGGTTATTTATATGTCTGAACGCGTTGCAGAGTTCACTTTACGCTGGCGTTGGCTTGTTATCTTTTCACTTCTAGCGGTTGTTTTTGGGGCGGGGTATGGCGCTAAAAATATTGAATTCAGTTCAAATTACCGTGTATTTTTTGCTGAAGGGAATGAACAGCTAGAAGCCTTTAGCAACTTACAAAACATCTACAATAAATCTGACAACATTCTTATTGTAATGTCACCTAAAGGTGAAAACGGGAAAATAGGTGATGGTACCGTATTCACTGCCTCTTTTCTCAATGCCGTACAGAACGTCACTGAAGCTGCATGGCAACTGCCCTGGTCAACACGCGTTGATTCTATTAGCAACTACCAGCATAGCCAGGGCATCGAGGACGAGTTACTTATCGATGACTTGGTATCTGAAGATCGACCTTTAGATGCAACCGAAATACAACGTATCAAAGACATAACCAACGCCGACCCATTAATTTATGGTCGCCTTGTCGCAGACACCGGCAAAGTCACCTTAGTCAATGTCACTATACAAACACCCGAATTATCAGAAGAGGAAACACCTCACCTTGTAAAACTCACTAGAGAAATGGTGACGCAATTTCGAACAGACTATCCAGCCATTGAATTCCGCCTCACCGGCGCAATTTTTCTAGACAACGCCTTCAGCGAGATGGCTAAAAAGGACATGGTATCCCTCGTTCCTATTATGTTTATCATTCTAATTGTGACGCTCGGACTGTTCTTGCGCTCCTTCAGTGCAACATTTGCAACGCTAATCATCATCATATTATCGATTATTAGCGCGATGGGGTTATTCGGCTGGCTAGGCTGGACATTAACGCCTCCCTCTAGCGCTGCACCCACCATCATCATGACCATGGCTATTGCCGATTGTGTGCATATACTGGTTTCAATGTTATACGGTATGCGCACAGGTTTAGAGAAAAACGAAGCCATCAAAGAAAGTATACGCATTAATTTTATGCCCATCCTGATAACAAGCATCACCACAGCCTTTGGTTTCTTATCAATGAACTTTAGCGAAGTCCCCCCCTTCAGAGATCTAGGCAATACCGTTGCAATGGGGGTTATTGCAGCATGGATATTATCGATTCTTTTCTTACCCGCCTTAATGTCTCTTCTACCCGTGACGGTCAAAGCTAACAGCGATAATGAAGACAAACAAAGTACATTTATGCTGAAACTTGCTGAAAACATCATTCACCATAGAACCTTATACCTATGGGGCACAGTTGGCTTGACGATACTCATGTTAGGTTTATCCACAAAAAACCAGATCAATGACGAATTTATTCGCTATTTCAGCACCAATACCGACTTTCGCCAACATACTGATTTTTTAGAAGAGAACATGACCGGTATTTACGGAATGGAATACTCTCTTAATAGCGGAAAAGAACAGGGCATCAGCGACCCCAGATACTTACGTGATGTAGAGAGACTCACCACATGGTTGCGTACTCTGCCACAAGTAGAGCACGTATTTAGCATCACCGATATTTTTAAACGTCTCAATAAAAACATGCACAATGATAACGAGGCCTTTTACAACATCCCTCAAAACAAAGAGTTAGCTTCACAATATTTATTACTGTATGAGCTATCACTTCCTTATGGTCTGGACCTTAACAATCAAGTCACTTTGGATAAAAGTGCTACAAAGTTAACCGTTACCATCCAAAATTCCTCTAGCGCAGACAGTATTGCTTTAGAAAACAAAATCAATCAGTGGATCGACAACAATGCTCAGTTTGACAGTTACTACGTTGCCAGCCCTAACCTTATGTTCTCTCATATAGGTGAGCGTAATGTATCTTCAATGATTTTTGGTACATTACTCGCTTTATTCTTCATTTCATTGATCCTTATCGTTGCCTTGCGGTCCCCTCGTTTGGGTTTAATAAGCCTCGCGCCGAACCTTATCCCTGCTGGAATTGCTTTTGGTGTCTGGGGGTTATTCTATGGCAATCTAGGTATGGCGCTGGGCAGCGCCGTTGGTATGACATTAGGAATTGTTGTTGATGACACCGTGCACTTTTTAAGCAAATATCAACGCGCCCGAAGAGAGCTCAATAAATCAGCAGAAGATGCTGTGCGTTACGCATTTTCTACCGTCGGGGTCGCTCTTGCGGTAACTACCTTTGTGTTAATTGCAGGCTTTATGGTGCTAGCCTCCTCTGACTTTCATATGAACACACATATAGGTCTATTCACTGCGCTCACCATTGCAATCGCACTCATTGTAGACTTCTTTTTCTTACCTTCATTACTCATATTTGTTGAAGGCGAAAAAAAGAAGCCTTAACTTACCGGTATCAATAAAACAACTAAATGCAATAAAGCAACATTAATGGGTTGTGGTATCAATAACGTGTACATCCCTTCGAGGAAACGGGATGCGCACACCAGCAGTTTTTAATGCTTTAAAAACTGCCTGATTCACCAAAAATCGACTTTCATGGTAAGCATTCATTGATACCCAATAACGCAATCCAATATTCACAGAGAAATCACCAAAACCATCGATCCCAACCTGAAATTTTGGCTCTTGGCTAACACAATCCAATTCTTCCAACACCGATCGAATCGTCTGTATGGCGATTTCAGGTGAATCCTCGTAATCAATTCCAATCGTACACTCAACCACTTTGCTGGCAAATGAATTATGGATCACTTCTCCAATAATGTTTTTATTGGGAATAGTGATTACCTCTTCATCTTCTGTTACCAAAATTGTATGAGCCAAATGAACTTCTCTAACAATACCAGAACAATCATTCACCATTACCGTATCTCCAACCTTAAAGGTTCTTGATAAGATAATAGCTAAACCTGCTCCATAATTCGAGATAGGTCCCTGCAGTGCCAACCCTATGCCAAAGGTTGCTGCACCCAGTGCCGCAACAAAAGGTGCGATCGTGATACCAAATTTTCCCAAACTGATAATCACAAAACATATCAAGACTAAAATTTTGGTAACACTACCCAAGAAACGTGTCAAAGTAACATCTACCTTTCGGCGAGTTAACAACTTAATGACTGTTTTCTGTAGGATACCAGCGGCAATAACGCCAATAATAAGTATGATGATAGCGCCCACAAACTGGAAGCTGTAATCCACCATGAAATTTGTTATGAGCAGGTAAATTTGCTCAATTTGCTTTAGCTCTTGCTCTATCATGAACATCTATCTCCATTGGTGATTCTTATCTATTTAAACTTACTTATTTAAAATCAGTTTAGCCAAACCATTTCAAGCCTGCCATCACAACAAAAAAAACCAGGGTAGATAGCAATGCTATTATCGTTATCGGTCTATTCACAAACTGTCCCATCCATGCGCGCCTCCCGTTTAACACCAAAAGAACAACGGCTAACATAGGAATAAACATCGCGCCAATCACGGCATATAGTTTTTGCACTTCTTTAAAACTAACAAATAACCCCGCAATAGGTATCACTGCCAATGCAACAAGAAACCATCGATAGGGCTTGGATCGACTCATATCCCCGTTATCTATAGAGGAACTCATGTAACCTTTTTTTTGCACAAACAATCGCCACACATCAGCAAATAAATAGGGCACTGCCTGCCATACACCCAGTAAACTGCTAAAGATGGCACTAAAAGCACCCACCAGAAACAACCAACGACCATAAACGCCCAAAGGCTCTTCTAACTTTTCCGCAAGAACAATCAGTAAATTTGCCCCTCTACCCTCTATCTCGATAGTGCTGCCAATAATCACCATTGAAAGACCGAATAAAACAGTCATACTATAACCCACCGCCAAGTCAATACGGCAGATACCAATATCCTTTTCTTGAACCCTGCCTTTCTCCCTAATCCAATAACCGTAACACAGAATTGTTAACGTACCGCCCACACCACCTATTAGGGCAAGAGTCCACGTAACACCTGTGCCCTGGGCATTCGGTATGCTTGGCACGAACAAACCTGATAGCACAACATCGGCACCCGGCCACAACAGCCCAGCCATCACCAGTACAACAGCAAACATAACACCTACGCTTAGCGCCATGACTTTTTCAAACAGTGCAAAACCGCCGATTAACACTAACAACAATCCGCTCATACTTGATGCAATACCAAACACCCACTTACCCGTAAACGCATTATCAAACACTGGAAATATTGCATGCAGAGTAATTCCACTGGCACTGATCAACGCCGACCCCACAAAAAAGGACCACAGTAAAAGGTATGGCAAAAAGAAGAGCCCCACGACATTGCCCAAATGCTGAGCTACACCTTCTAACAACGTTTGATCTGTCACCAATTGCCAGCGAGCCAAACCTTCTGTAAGTGTAAATTTTAACAACCCACCCACAACAACCGCCCAGAGAATGGCAACGCCTAACTGACTACCGGTAAAGCTGGCCGTTGCCAAATCCCCAGCACCAACACCCGTAGCGGCGACCAAAAACCCAGGCATAATAATCGCCAATAGAGAAGGTTTTGCTTTCTCACTATTACTAGCACTGATCATACGATTTCAACTCATTGAGGGTAGAGGAATCAGTCTTTCGATAAATTCCCACACGATAAGGCTCTGTACTATATCAACATATTGACTATGCTGATAATTCTAGTCGAAAAATCAGATTGAAGTTTCAAGGTTGTGCATATGCCACACATTGATATCAAGAACCATAAAACAGAACAAGAAACGAACGATTTAAACCTAGGAAGAATGAGAGCCGGCGCGCTAATAACAAGCAACCAGCAATCTCTAGGTATGCTAACAGAAGAAGAAATCGCTCGAGTTATCGATTTTGCAATCGGTGCTAAAGCCGCCAAAACAACGTAATTAATGTTCCGATAGATTAATCTACATTTTTTTCTGTTTGGCAGTTCCAACAAAAATCAAAAGATGCATCATTTTTTTCAGCACAACCGGAACAAAACCACCCCTGAGCATTATCGGCATTAATAGACGATGCGATCACATCATTAGCCTTTTCATAATCCTCATCACTCACAACCCAAAGTTCTAACCAAGAATCTATAGTTGAAAGCTCACCAACGCCTCCTCCAGAAAACTCGTTCCTTAAGGTAACTTCAACACCGGCACACTCAACAATATTCTTGACATTGCTAACCAAAAGTCGATTTTCGTTGGTGTAGAGTAATTTCATCTACAATCAATCCCACACATAAGCTTCTTTGCCATCAGTACTTGGGCGATATTTCTTTTGCAATCCTTGCAAGAAGTTTCGCATCATCTGATCTTTACACTCTCTGTAGTGTTTATGACCTTTTTTACGAAAGAATGCACTTAGCTCATGCTTACTCATATTCAAACCTACTGATTCCATAACCTCTAGTACATCTTCAGATTTTAGGTTCAGTGCAATTTTTAATTTTTTGAATACGATATTGTTATTAATACGCTCTTCAGGAGTCGCTTGCTCTCCTTCTTTTTTCCCGCGCTTCTCATTAATAAATCCGTTGAGAAATATTGCCATTTCAGTATCGGAACAACTCTTATACGCGTCATCATCGTCTTTTTTAAGCCAACAACTTATTTGCTCTCGCGTCACTTCAAGATCCGCTAGCCCAAATATCGCAATCATCTTTGAATCACTAAGATCAAACGTATACCGGAGTCGACGTAAAACATCATTGCTCGTCATAATAATCCTGCTGCTTTTTTGCCCATTCTGCGACATTTTTTTCATGCCGCTCTTGTTTCTCTTTTTTCCGCTGCTCGAGATTTTCTTTCTCTTCCTGTCGGCGCTTATTCCGTTCTTCTAGGTTTTCCAGAAAACTCACTAGCGCTTTTTTTCCCCACTCTTCTGCTTCAGGCTCTGTGCTGAAACCGTCTTGTCGCTTTGACACACTTGTCTTTTTTGTTGATACTTTACGGGTAATTTCTACCACCCAAGCATCTCCATCTTGCTTGACGCGGTAGCCGTATTTGCCTTTTGCCATAACATTAATACCTAGTAATAAAATAGTGTCTAGTAGATATGTAAATACACATCAACTACGATAAATTGTTTCAATCAAATGAAACCCAAACTGTGTTTTTACAGGGCCATGTACAGTAAGCACCTTTTTCCTAAAAACAACATTATCAAATCCCTTTACCATTTTTCCTGGTGAAAACTCACCAAGGTCGCCGCCCCGCTTAGCAGAGCTACAGGTTGAGTATTTCTTTGCCAACTTGCCAAAATCCTCTCCATCGGCAAGCCTCTGCTTAAGCTTCTCAGCCTCAGCTCTTGTTTTCACCAAAATATGACGAGCACATGCGCGAGCCATAACAGATAACCCCTCAATTATATTCGTTCATAAACAGTTAACTAACGTCGATTGTTTCCCGTTTTCTTTCCCAACGCTCGTTGTTTTGTTCGACGCTTTTGAGCAGTTCGGCTATTTTTTCGTGAGACTGAGGGCGCCTTAGTTACATCCGGTTCATAACCTGGCAGCCATTGTTGCGGTAGCCGCTCATCCAGTATCACTTCAATTTCTTCTAGTAACCAGTTTTCATCTTCACTTAATAATGAAATTGCCAGCCCTTCTTTTCCTGCTCTACCTGTACGCCCAATACGATGAATATAGTCCTCTGGTATATGAGGTAACTCATGATTAATCACTACATGTAATTGCGGAATATCCAACCCTCTTGCCGCAACATCAGTTGCAACCAGCACTCTCACCTCTCCGCTTTTAAAAGAAGCCAATGCTTTATCACGTGCCCCTTGAGATTTCTCACCGTGTATCGCCGCAGTCTTTAGGCCATCTTTGCACATTTCTTTTGCTAAATAGTCCGCACCATGCCGAGTTCGTACAAACACCAACACTTGATGCCAATTTTTAGCGCCAATTAGATGTGAAATCAGTTCTCTTTTTCGATCAGTATCAACAACATACACAATCTGCTCAACCTGTGTTGCAGCAGTATTACGCGCATCGACTTCTATTAACGCTGGATTTCTCAACAGGTCCTTACTCAGAGCAAAGATAGCCGAGTCAAAGGTCGCCGAAAACATTAAGGTTTGCCGTTCAACCGGCACCTTTCGTAGAATCTGTTTAATTTCATCAATAAACCCCATATCCAGCATACGATCAGCTTCGTCAAACACCAGGGTTTGTAGTTGACTGAGATTAACCGCTCCTCTTGCCATCAAATCGATAAGCCTACCAGGCGTTGCGACGACGACATCTGCCCCTGCCCTAAGGGCTTTTAGCTGAACATTAATGCTAACACCACCGTAAACGATGGCTGTGCGCACAGAGCTATTCTGACCGTATTGGATAAAGCTATTATAGACTTGTTGCGCAAGTTCTCGTGTGGGGGTTAATACAAGGGCTCGAATCGGTTGAGGGCCTGTTGTATCAACGGAGACATCATCACTTGAATTGTTCACCTGGTGTAATATAGGTAACGCAAAAGCGGCAGTTTTTCCGGTACCGGTTTGAGCTCCAGCCATAATATCCTGGCCTTCCAGTATCGCTGGAATCGCCTGCTGCTGGATTGGTGTCGCCTCAACGTAACCTAGTGCAGACACAGCATCCAGTAACGCTTGGCTCAAGCCTAACGAAGAGAAACTCATAACATTCACACCCCATGAAATTGGGGCATTCCCCAGTGGCGCGCAGTGTAACAGGCTCCCTTATAGACAACAATCAATCAAGCTGGCCACACTTATAACATTAGGCAGGCTTTCTCACTGCTCTTAATGGTCTTTTGACTCTCAACTTATTATTGTTATCTCGGCTTTCCTTTACCAAGTCATTGTCAGTAATGAAGTTTGTTGACTTTGCTAAGCGGTCATACAACAAAACATTCACTGTTGCAGCCAAATTCATACAACCTACCGTTGGCACATATACAACATCGTCAGCACGATTAATGATTTTTTGTTGAATATTGCCGTCTTCAGGCCCAAATATATAAAAAGCATTATCTGGATGCTGATAAGCGGGCAACGGGATCGCACCTTCAACCAGCTCTACACAAACAACCGTAGCATTTTCCGGCACAGCCTCTAAGAAGTCTTCAACTTGAGTTAACGGGATTAGGTGACTGTTTTTATGAGTATCTGTATTAAACTGCGCCGCTCTTTCATAACGAGTTCCAGTGTAAACCACGGAATTTACGCTATAGCACCCGGACGCTCGCATCACAGAGCCAACATTTGTCGGGCTTTTCGGGTTGGTTAACCCCAACATCACGTTAGTATTTTTGGTAATCTTCAAATCTTCGGGTTGACTCATATTTTCTCAGCGCTTTCATCATGAAAAGGTATGCTTCATACCTAATATTTACAATGCGCGTACTTTACCATAAGCAACCAAAAGAAGGACTACGCGAGCACCCTAGCAACCGACCCTTTCTTATGGCAAAAAAAAGCCTCCATATATTACAAAGAGGCTTTTTGTTTTGCTGTTAACAATAGATATGACTAATTACGCTGCTGATACAGAGGCCTGCCTGCCGTAGTCTTCTTCGCGAATTGCCGTCACCGTCACTGGCACACCGTCTTTAGGTTCCACTTGCCCACCGACCAGGCGGGACTTTGGCATGCCCGTGGTACCAACAAACTCGGACGTAAAGTCTACTCTTCGCGCAAATTCAGAGAAAATAATTCGCATCTGTTGCTTCGCCTGCCCCATACCAACACAGGCACGTCGACCTCCACCAAAAGGCATAAACTGATTCGGCTTAAAAGATTTTTGACCTCCCGTTTTTGTTATCCAACGCTCAGGCTTATATTCTAAGGCATCTTCACCGTAAATATCTTTACGTCGATGTGTGGAATAAATATTCGGTAATACAGCCGTTCCTCCAGGGATTAGCCAGTCACCAATTTGCGTATCTTCTCTTAACCAGCGAATAAAACCGGGGGCCGAAGGTGTAATGCGCTGAGACTCGTTGAGACACGCTGTGACATAGGGTAATTCAGACGTTTTTAAAGGATCATGCTCTCCCTCTTGCTGAATAAACGCTACCACTTCATCGCGCATTTTTTTATACACTTCCGGTTTTTGCAGCATCCAAATCATTAACCACGCGGTAGTTGCCGCACTGGTTTCATGCCCACCGATCATTAACCCATAGACTTCTGAAATCACTTTTTCTTCATCAAGCAAGTTTCCATCAGGGTCACGAGTACGCGCCAAGAAGGATAATGTATGGGATTCAGTCTCATCATCTCTCGCACGGATATCGCGAATATCTTCCCGTAACAAAGTGGCAAGCTGAACTTTTAAATCAACACCACGCTTCCAAGGAAGTAACCCCTTTTTCCCATTCCCCATTTTTCCCTGCCTCGAACGTCTCATGTATTGCTTATTTAGGAACCTCCGAAAACGTGTTGCACCAACAAATGATGCCAACGTGAAATTAATATCGCTATTGGCTTCCATAATCCATGCCAGCATCAGCTCTTTATAACGATCTTTTCTTTCTCCACTGTGCAGATCAAATAACGTTGCACAGGTAATATCCATAGTGATATCACCAATAAGGCGAGGCGCGTCAAACGTATCACCGACCGACCAAGAGTCTATATGCTCGTTGGTGATCTTTGCCATCATGTCTGCGCGCTTTTTTAAAATGTTACCCGCAAACTGAGGAATAACCAGCTTACGAGCATTCTCATGCTCTTTATTATTTGCAAAAACCAAGTTGCTCTCACCAAGGTCAAACGGCAACTGTACCAAGCTTCCATCAATTTGATGGCGTTGCAGTTTTAGAATATCTTGAATCATTTTAGGGTCAGACGTCCACACCATCGGCCCCTGACCCGGGAACGTCAGGGTATAGGTATCACCTAGCTCTTTTTGTTTTTCATCAAAATAATCCCAAATTCCAATACCAAGACTTAGGGCTTGTTTGAATTTATTCTCTTTCGGTATGGGTGGTAGCTGCGCTTTCTGATTCATGATGCCTCGCCGAATAATGTCCTAGATATTTAGCTATTTATCTAGCCAGCTATCTGGTTGCCTTAATAGGAGCGTCTAATTAATAGAAACTTTTAATTAGTAGAAACGTTACATTAATGCGAGCGCTGCAATCAATTCGTTCACAACGCCTCTAACGCTTATGCTTATGCCTTTGCAAGAATGGGTTCTTCTGTACGAGCGCCATAAGTCCATACTTTCTGGGGCTTCATACCTTCTTTAAAATCCAGGTACTGCACGTCAAACCAAATAGGTAATAGATAATGGAAATAGAAGAAATGCGTCAATACTGGTCCCGCTTCAAAATCACTATCTTCGTGCATAAGCTTCACGCGAGGATCTTTCTTCTGGAATTCCCTGACTTTTTCCAGCGTCTCATCAACGTCCTGCCACTTATCCACCAAAAAACCCAGGTGATCATAACTCTCTGGCTGCAGAGGCTTTTTATCTTCTGCCAAAAACAAAAACTGACTGAACTCCATATCGGTACCGAGTAGGAATTTATCCGGCACATCCAAGTCCACCATCGGTACTTCTATTCCGGTAAAGCCAAAAATATCACCATAAAATGCTTTCAGATTTTCTCGCTCTTCTTTTAGCATGCCAATTGGAACCGTCAGCTCCATATGATTAAAACGAACCTGCATATGCCTTCCCCTTTAACGTGACCAAATTTAATTCGCATAATTACAGTAGTATTTATCTTTACTCATGTAAAGTATATTTCTTTACATGAGTAAGCTTTTATTGAAATAAAAGGCAAGGAATGCATTACCCTTACATATAGAGAGGCATTGGATTCAAATAATTTATGCTGTTAAAGCAGGAGGGTACGCTGACGCAGACTTAATATAATGCAGTTTTCTAGAGCCCAGAATAACTAAATACTGAGCGTGTCAACGATAAAATCTGACAGTTGCTTAAGCCGTTTGTCGATAGGGTAATTTTCATCGACAGCCCATTTCATCATTGTTGTGGAAATAACCCCCATCGACATTTCAGCCAGAAAGTCAGTATCATAATGAGAACTAACATCTCCACGCTTTTGCCCCGCGCGATATACGGTCTCAAACATGGACGTAAGGCCGCTAAGCATATTCATATTGCTTTTATCGCTAGGGTCCCCAGCCATACTTTGGCGAATTAAGTCTCGCTCCAATCCGTCATACCGACTAAATTGCTGCTTAGTCATTTCAAAAAATGACCTAATGTAATCTTGTGTTGACTGGTTTTCTGCGAGAAAAAGAGAGGTGAAGCTGGTCGCCGCATTAAGCCAAAGTTTTTCTGCAAGCGCCTTGATCAGGTCATTCTTAGACGGGTAATAACTATAAAACGTTGGCCGAGAGACCTCTGCTTGTTCACAAATCTCTTCTAACGTCGTCGCATCACAACCATTTTTTTCGAATAGCTGTATCGATGCCTCCATGATTTTTTCACGAAATTCCTGCTTACGTTGTTCTCGTCGCGTGGTGGCTGGGGCGGTTTCTTGCCAAAAAGGTATAGTCATGAATGTCCTTCAATTTTTCCCGATGAAAACATGGTGAACCCAGAAATAAGCGGTGTAGATTTATTCATATCGTCTTGAACAACGCAGATCTCTGCGTGCACCCATACAGAGTTGACAGCATTATGGTCATTACGGATCGAAATGTACATTGAGTAAGGCTTCCCGTCCGGCCCTGTTAGTGCAATATCCGTAGCTTTGCCGCTACGTGTACGCAAAGCCTCATAACCCAATGCAACCAGCTCATCAATATATAGCCACTGCATTTTCGCCATTATGTATTTGTTATTCTTGTGTGTTCCCATACTGATTAACCACCTAATGTGCGCATATTGCTATCGAACAAATTATCTTTACACTCGGTAAGTTATTTTATAGTCTCTTTACTAACGTAAAGCAATCAAGGTTAATAGAACACCACATGCTGAGTAAACAATGCAGGGCTATGAATGAATAGGTTTGAACAGACTATGAAGGCGCTTGAACAAGGCTACCTTGCAGTTTCTGCCAACGTTATTAATCACCCGGTGAAGTGGGTCTTCGGATGGATCCTTGTGGCTGTGATCCTACTGGGAAGCCTTGCAGTAGATACCAAGCAATTTAGCGAGTTTCAATACCACAGTGGGCCCTACCTATATTTTACCGATGACAATACTGACTTTCAGACACTTCAACAAATGGAAAGTCGATATGCACCAGACACTTCGTTAATCTTCGTGTTTACGCCTAATGAAGGCGATATTTTTACGATAGAATCACTCAGTGCCATCGAAGAGATTACCGAAATTGCCTGGACATTACCTTATGTCAGCCGGGTAGACTCTATCAGCAACTTCCAACACACAGAAGTCACTGGTGATACTTTATCCACAGATCACCTCTACACCCATGCCGATAGGTTATCTAACGAAGATATTCAAAAAATAAAACATATTGCACTCAATGAAAAGGCACTCTTACGCCAAACCCTATCAGAATCAGGCCATGTTGCAGCCATCATTGCCACAGTACGCATTGATGAAGAACAAACTCAAGCACTAGATATCATGCCTCTTGCAAACAAGGCTGCAGATAAACTACGGTTAAAATACCCTGGTGGAAAGATCATGTTTCTCGGCGATGTACCCATTGCTGCAGCAACCAATACCGCAACGCTAGACACTTTCACAGAAACCTCCCCTATCGCCATGGCGCTGGTACTTATTTGTTTAATCATTTTATTGCGCAACATCTATAGCATTTTAGTGACTCAGCTAATTATTGTTCTTTCCATTGGGCTGGCCTTTTGTATATTTATGCTTTCAGGTTACATGTTGTCTCCCATATCTGCGGGAGCCTCCCCCATCATCCTCACCCTCGCCGTTGCGGATTGTGTGCATATACTTGTTACCTACCAGCAGCAATGCAGCCTAAATAAAGACAAAAAAGAAGCAATGATGGAAAGTTTACGTCTAAATTTTTCTCCGATATGGCTTACAAGTATTACAACAGGCATCGGATTCTTAATGATGAATTTCGCCGAGTCGCCTCCATTTCATGACCTTGGCAATGCAGTTTTTATCGGTGTTATGCTCGGTTTTTTCCTTTCAGTATCATTGCTACCAGCTATTATGATGTTATTACCAAAACCAAACTATCAGTTTGGTAATAGCCAAATTCGTTACATGAAAAACCTTGCTCACTTTACGATTAAGCAACGAAAGAAATTATTATGGGGCATGAGTGTTAGTGTCGTGTTACTGATTAGCTTTATTCCACTGAATCGGGTTAACGATATTCTGACAGAATACTTTGATGAGAGTTTTGAGGTCCGGCGCGCTTTAGATTTTTATGTGTCCAACATGGGAGGGTTGCAGCGACTTCAATTTGTTGTTCCAGCACAAGGAACCGGTGGCATCACCGAACCTGAATACCTTAAGCACCTCGATAAATTGATTCAATGGATTGAAGCACAACCAAAAATTTCTCATGCCCGAAGCTTTGTAGATGTCGTTAAGCGATTAAACAAAAGTCTACATGAAGGAGATCAAGCTTATTATGCTATACCCGACAATCGTGAACTTATCGCACAATACATTCTTCTGTACGAGCTTGGTCTGCCTTTCGGGCTCGGTCTCGATACCCAAGTAGATATGAACAAGTCCGAAACAAAATTGGAAATTGTATTTAAACGCATACATTCTGACGAAATTGTTACCCTACGTAATGAAATACACCAATGGATACGAGCGAACTGGCCCGGTTATATGCAAGCCTCAGCCACCGGCATGGACTCGCTATTCAGTGACATAACCTTTGCCAATGTTCACTCCATGATCATTGGCACAATCATCGCCTTAACATTAGTCTCTGCCTTACTCATCGTGTCTTTGGGTTCCGTTCGTTATGGTTTACTCAGCTTACTCCCGAATTTACTGCCTGCTGCAATGACATTTGGTGTATGGGGAATTATCTCTGGTGAAGTTGGGTTAGTAGTATCGATCATCGCCTGCATGACCCTGGGTATCATTATTGATGATACCGTACACTTTCTTAGCAAATATGTCCGTGCCAAGCGAGAGCAAAACCTCAATACCGAGCAGGCGGTGACATTTGCTTTTGAAACAGTCGGTATTGCCCTAATTGCAACCTCAATAATTCTGGTGGCCAATTTTGGCGTCATGGGTTTTAGCCATTATTACCCTAATGCTGCGACCGGAATCCTAACATCGATGACAATCACCTTTGCACTGGTGGTTCACTTTCTTTTCTTTGTCCCGCTATTGTTGACGATTGATGCAAAACACGACAAATAAAAGGGCTAGGGTGGAAAGAGCGCTACATGCTAACTATTCTTTAGTCAGATAACACCTGTAGCGAAAGTAACGGGTGTAGCCCTAATAACAAGAGTAACGGAAATAACGTAAGTAGCGGGAGTAACGTTTATTTTAGATCGACTACTTTGGTTATCTCTATCTATATTATTGATTGCACTCAGTTTTCCTGGCCGTCCGCTGCCTTTGCTGGTGTGCCTGACACTTGCACCCGTAATGATTGCCAGTATTAATCTCTCAGCGTTCAAGGCGGCAGCGCTTTACTTTATATGGGCATTACTCTGGTGGTTAGGGGCAATATGGTGGTTAGCACCCGCACTGAGTCGCTTTGCTCAAGTACCAATGATCTCTAGCGCTCTACTGTTAATCTTAACCTGCGGAGTTCTCGCACTTCCCTATGGCATTGCTGGCTTCTTAACACTCTACTATCAGTGGTGGAACAAACCCTTCAACCTCATCAAGATCCCTCTCGCATTTACAGTATGCACCTCGCTAACGCCATCCCTTATACCTGCCTCCCCCGTTAACGCACTGTATAATTTTCCAATACTTATTCAATTTGCAGATATTGGTGGTGTACCTCTATTAGTATTTTTGTACGCTGCGTTTAATGTAGCCTGCGTAAATGTTTATCGGCACTTTTCTTTTAATGAAAATCACGCTACCCCGAAGATTTCGAATAGCCGTCTTTTCTACAAACATATCCGCGTTGTATTTCCAGTGTTATTAATTCCAAGCCTTGTGCTTAGCTATGGATGGTTTCGTCTACCTGGGACAACACAAAAAAAACCGACTGATAGTAATACGATATCTATTGGCTACATTCAACCAAACGCAACTGTCAACGACAAACTATCAACACTTATTCAGCAATCAAAAAAACTCATACCCTTACCATCATCAACCTTACAACGCGAGAAAATTGACCTTATCGTTTGGCCAGAAGTGCCAACGTCATTCTCTTGGGCAGATAATAACTACGACCGTTACCGAATCAAACGGTATATTAACGACGTTAAGAGCCACCTGATCATGGTTTCTGGATATCGTTACGCCAACAGCAAAAATGCATCTGATGGATTTTACAACACTGCCCATTTCATATCACCTGAAGGCATTCAATTATCTCAATATAACAAACAACACCTTGTGCCATTTTTTGAATACTTGCCTTTCACAAACTCTGCCCCTTGGATCAAACAGTGGTTCCCTGGATCTAAGGATTACCTTTCAGGAACACACCCGGAAATTTTCGAGTTCAATAACAATCATCGACTCGCCCCTCTTATTTGCTACGAAATATTATTCAGTGACCTCGTTAGAGATTACAAAAATCTTGGTGCAACGATCATCATTAACCCAAGCAACGACGGTTGGTTTGGAGTACAAGGTGCATTAAGCCACTTATCTATCGCTATGTTTAGAAGCGTTGAATATCACATGCCTTTAGTTCGAGTCGGAAATACCGGCATAAGCACAATAATAAACGCTCACGGAGAAATATCTGAAAACGACACTATCCCTATCAATAAAGTCGACGGCAATATCGTAAACGTTTCTGCCTCACCTGCCTCAACCATCTATTCATTGTTGGGAAAGTGGATACACCACATAACGGTCCTACTATTCTTATTACTGCTAGTAATAGAGCGCCCAAGGGATAGAACCTAAATAGCAATTTGGGTTATTCAATTCTGGTATCACGATAGATCATTTTGTACTTAAGCATTCATAACGTAAAATTCCATGTTATAAAAACCAGGTCACAAAAAAGAAAAATATAACGACAAGCCTTTGAATAAAATACAGTTTATATCGACTAACAAGTCATTTTTTAGATAAAAAGATTAGCACTCCGATTGGAATATCCACTTTATTTAACTTTAGACAAGCTTTTTAGTATGGATTAGATTGCATATGTACTTGAGAAGAAGTGCACGGCCCAACAGGAATTAGGCCGACATTAGGACACCGCTAAAAGGTGAATGATTTTAGAGATGCCCCATCAACAAGGATCATAAAAGCATTTAATGAAAACAAGGCTTGATCTATGAAAACACGTACAATAATAACTACAAAAAAAATAGTTACTCGCATCATCTCATTATTCATCTTCCTATCGACTAGTGTTACAACCGCACTATATGCTTCCGGCGGAGCAAACGATTATGCAGAAACAGAATACCCTATTGTATTAGTCCACGGTTTTTTAGGATTTGACACTATGTTAGGGGTTATCGATTATTGGTATAAGGTGCCAGCTACGTTAGAAGCAGAAGGTGGTGATGTTCATGTTGCTTTGGTATCACCAACAAATTCACCTGAATTACGCGGTGAACAGCTTATCACTCAAATCGAAGACATTTTAGCGATTACCGGTGCTAGCAAAGTAAACTTAATGGGCCACAGCCACGGCTCAACAACGTCTCGATATGTCGCCTCTGTTCGACCAGACCTCGTTGCATCAGTTACCGGTATTTCCGGTGTTAACAACGGCGTTGAATTTGCCGACGCGATTGCCGCTGGAAACCAACAATTACTCGCCAGTATCGTGCCTCTACTATCGGATGTTATTGCCTTTATGAGCGGCAATGATAATCCTAACGATGCGGCTGCTGCTCTGGCGTCAATGAACACTGAAAACATGGATGCATTTAATATCGCTCACCCTGGCGGAACCATTGCCAATGACGCATGTGGTGAAGGGGATTATATATACAACGGTATCCGTTACTACAGCTGGTCAGGGAATTCTCGAAGTACGTTACACCTTACCAATGCTATTGACCTTGCTGACCTTCTGTTTGCCGTGACCGGAATGGAATATAACCGTAAAAATGACGGTCTTGTTGCAAGCTGTACATCACACTTAGGCAAAGTTATTCGTGATGACTTCTATTTCAATCACCTAGATTCAACGAATGGTTTACTTGGCTTAACAAGCATCCTGGCTCATGACCCTGTTGAAGTGATCATGGACCATGCAAATCGTCTAAAAGGTGAAGGTCTATAAGTTAGCCCTCCCCTCCCAAAAAATTATGTGTTGTTATCTCCAGTCTGAGATGACAACACATAAAAACTCCAGCCAGATTTAGGTTCTATGTCCCAGAAAATAAAAACAGTCCTCATCCTACTCATTCTTAGTACATCGATAATATTTTTCATGATCGATAGTCAGAATAATAATGGTCACCCCGCGCAATCAACGACAGACAATATTAAGAGTAAAAATACAAGCACATCCCTCCCAGCGACGAATACGCTATCAAACACAAAAGTTGATATTTCAGGAAAGATTCTCTCCACCTCAAGCTTTGCAACCCTGCAAGGAACACGTATACATGGAAATCTGCGTGTCGATGAGAATGGCAATTTAATCATCGATAATGACATCAAAAAATTGCTTCACTATTACTTAAATGTTGAAGGCGAAATTCCCCGTGAAGAACTCATTAATTTACTTCGCAAAGGCATTGCCGATTATTTACCTCAACCTGCGGAAGGTCAGGCATTAGAAATTCTAACCCAATACCTAGCCTACCAAAACGCCTTACAAGCACAAATCAACCAAGGCGAGTACCAACTCCAATCAGGAGGTATTGACGGTTATCGTCAGGCCTTTGAACTCCGTAACCAATTACGCATCCAGTATCTCGGCGCTGAAGTCGCCGACGCATTCTTTGCTGAAGAAGAAGCGTATGACTTATACACTGTTACCCGCCTAGAGCTTTCCAGCGATACATCACTTACTGACGCAGAACGCACAGCGCAACTCAGCGTATTAGAAGAACAGCTGCCAGAGCAATACCTCAACGTACGAAAGAAACAGCAAAATCGAATTGCTATCAACGAAGAGATAAGCGCACTAAAAGAAAATAACGCGAGTATCTACGAACTCCAAGATACGTGGGCTCAGCATTATGGAGCGGAAGCTGCTCAGCGCCTGGTGACCTTAGAAGTTAAAAGACAAGAATGGAAAAGTCGCTATGATGCCTATAGCCAGCAGCGCCAATCATTACAATCTATGGATCTAGATGACAACACATTTGAATCACAACTTAACGCACTAAAAGAATCTCTATTCACCGAGGCTGAGCAAAAACGTATTCAAGCTTTGGACAAAATAAATGAAGATGGTTAATCCCCCCTCTGTAGGTTGATAATAAAGTATCATCTTATAAAATCGGACATTAGAAATGCGCCGCTAACACAGCCCGAAGGGAGATTGTGCCTGGCCTTGTATGATGTTATTTAGAACCAATGCTTATTCATTCGTTGCAAAAACTCTTCTGTGATTGGATACCCTGACTCGGTTCCAATAATGGAGTCAATTGAACACTTTGGACATAAAGCTGTTTGGCCAACAGGCTCAGCACCAATTTCAGGCGCAACTTTGTCACACCACTGCGTGATATCGGTGGGCTTGAATGTAGTCATGCAATAAAAGCAACCACATAGATCAGACTTGAGTATCTGCTCTCTATGCCGGATTGATAGTTTGTGCGCTGCTATGTGATCTTCGTTCATAATTTCTTGTACATTCAACGCTTCGCTAAAAAGCGCCGTTGTTATTGGCGACTTTTTTCAGCGCCTTGTTGAACAAATCCGCTTTGCGAAAAAAAACCATTATAGCTAAAAACCGTAAGAGATTAAGGATTATCTTTTTTAAAATATTTGGTCTTTGAGAATTTTTTTGCCAAAAATATATTCCATTAATAATGACGCCTACTATTGAGATCAGGGCCTGTCCAACAAGACGGATAAATATCGGCTGTGCGCTATCTATCCTTATTCGTTAGCTATTCTTGCTTGCAATATGGGACATTTATTTCCCCCCATAAATAAAGAGCCTCTAATACCGGAGCCAATGATTTTCCATAATCCGTTAGAGAATAAGTTACGTTAAGGACTTTCTCATCAAAAACGTCTCGCTGAACGACATGAGAACTTTCTAGTTCTCTAAGTTGTTCAGTAAGTACTTTTTGACTGATTGGAGACATCAAATTTTTTAATTTACCAAACCTCATAGGTTTATCGATTAAAACATGTATTACCATCGGCTTCCATTTACCAGCAATTAAACTAAGTGTTGAGACAACAGGGCAACCTAACGGGTTTTCAGAATATTTACTTTTTTTCATACTAGTTACCTAAATGTGCCTAATTGACGATATTTATCATATCTATATCATCATAAAAACATTCAAAAAAACAAGGTTTATATAATAAAAATGGTAAATACCGATAAAACGACCGTTCATAAAATAGCTATTTTTCCATTAGGTATGATCAATGCTTTTCTTTTAATAAATTCACAAGGTTGTATTTTAATTGACACAGGTCTACCCAATTTGCATATTGCGGACCAAAATGATCACCCTCTGCGGTCCAAAGTGATCACCTCTTGCAGTTGAACGTGATCACTCTTT